>JBLINQ010000044.1:0-32023 GCA_047639315.1 Planctomycetota bacterium | reverse complement strand
TTTGGCAATCTCTGGGTCGTGAGTGTGCCCAAGTGCCATGTTGCCCGGAAAGACAGTGATCCCTTTCTCCAAGCGTACGACCACACCGCCCTCTTGGTCGATCGCAATCACCAAGGGCCAGGAGACCAAGGCACGAATGCTTGTGGTCAATTCGATGATTTGATTGGCATCGATGAGATTGCGGGCGAATAGGATGACTGAATGAGCGCCCGTTTCGCGGAGAGTGCGGGCAAACTCCTCATCGACTATCGTACCCGCCAAGCCGATCATGAGACGAGCGCCGCCGGGCGAGCGAGTCACGGCCTTTGCTCTTGCGGTTCGCCTCTAAAAGACGAGGCAATGGCAAAGGACATGAGTGTTCCGAAGACTGAATTCCACGTCCAAGCAAAAGGCGTTGCTTCGAAGCCAAAGAACTCACGGCAAAAACGCGACGAAAGAATGGCGGCGATGGTGATCAGGATTGCGAAGACGTTGCCATTGTCGCTGCCACGCTTAGTGAGAATGCCACACAAAAAGACGCCGAGTAAAGCCGGAAAGACCCACGTCAGCACTTCGAGGCCTAGTCGTAACACGCCAAATCCCTCGGCAGCACTTCCAGACGAAGTGCTCTGATAAACAACCCAGGCAATGCTGCTTAGCAACACTCCGAATCCGAAGGAGAAGAACCGGCCGACCTTCAGATAGTGCTTGTCAGTTTCATTTGGTCTAAAGAGCGGTTGCCAGATTGACTTGACAGCCGTGGACGACAACGCCGAAATCGCTGAATCCAGACTCGACATTGCCGCCGCGAAGATTCCAGCAACAATGAGCCCTTTGACGCCGATGGGCAACTCATGCAACACAAACCAAGGAAAAATGTAGTCATACCCTTTGTCAGGATTCGACTCGCCAGCAGCTAAAGCGATCTCGGCCGCCAGGTTTGCGGCGCCCACATCACCTCCGACACGATGCCAAAGCGCCGAACCGACCGACAAGAACAAAACGACCACAGGAATGCTCAACGAAGCAGACAGCCAAAAGCTCTTCTTGCCGCCTTCGGCATCTTTGCACGTCAGAGCCCTTTGCATCATGTCTTGATCGGTTCCCATCATAGCTGTGGTGAGAAACGCGGTACCCAAGACTCCTGCCCAAAAACTAAAACCGTTGTGCCAGTCAAATTGAAAGTCAAAGACTCGTAACTTGTCGGTTCCTGCGATCGTCGTTGCCGAAGAGAGCTCGGCAAAAATCTCTTTGATCCCAAGGTCAGAGCCATAGACAAGGGCTACCAAGGCCGCGATGCCGCCACCGAAAAGAAGCACTCCCTGAATCGCGTCAGTGTAGATCACCGAACGAATACCACCGACGATCGTATAGGCGAATGCCAAGATCGCGATCATAGCGATGGCAACATGGAATTCCATATCCAACACCACGACAAGCGCAATCGACGCGCCGTAAAGCCGGACACCAGAACCTAATGACCGTCCGATGAAGAACAAAATCGCAGCGAGGACTTTCGACTTCTGGCCGAACCTCTCTTCCAGATATCCATAGACGGTAAAAACGCGCGCCTTGTAGTAAGCAGGAATGAGAAACTTGGCGACAAACAATTTGCCCAAGATCGCACCAATGGCGAACTGCAGATACCGCCAGTCGCCACGCAGAGACTGAGTGGGCGCTCCGATGAAAGTGAGCGCACTCGTTTCTGTGGCAATCAAGGAAAGCCCAGCTAACCACCAAGCAATCTTCCTCGATCCAAGGAAGTAGTCTTCCGTCGTCTTCTGGCGCCTGCCGACAAAGAAGCCGATCAAAGCGACGATGGTCAGATAAACACCTACAATGGCTATGTCGAGTCCGTGCATCATCCGAGAAGATGTTGCCATTCGGGAACAAGCTGACCTTGATGGGCAATGACTGCGCGCTTGAATGGAGCCGGCAATCCTAAGGACTCGAAGCTCGCGGAGAAATCAGTATTGAGTACGTCAGGCAAGAAATCACGAAGAGCTTTGCTGAAGACCTGCGATGAATCTAAGGCCAGTTCGGTTGGCAAGATTTCGACGGCCATGATCACTAAGCCCTCCCCCTCGAAACCATCCGTCATAGTACGTGATTGGCTATGATAAACATAACAAGGGTTGTCAGGATAAGTCGCCTTGAGAGTGACTTCGATTCCACCTTCGGGGTCGCAGGAGACGTCACCAATCACTTGCAAATTGGGATCGCTCGTTCGCTCAAACAACGCTGCAACATCATCTTTCGTGACCAAACGCGGAAACTGGACGTCCCAAAAATGGCCGGTAACAATCATTGAGAGATGATCGAGATGATCTGCGAATGCCGATTCATAGAGCTCGGGCTTCGTGTGGTATTCATCCATGTCAAAGGTACTGCCGTCTTTCCGGCGGACCATATCGGGCTCATCAAAAATGACTTGATGCACACGATCGGGATTTTCTTTTGCCTTTCCTGCCAAGAGTTCGCTGGGTGAAATGAAAATTGGATTCAAAACAGCCAAGACCTCTTGCGCTCCCTTCGACACATTACCGGTCCCCGTGATGCCACAAACAATCGGGCTAGGGCCTTGACTGCCGGCAGTATTGAATGCAGCAGTGCTGAGCTTTTCTAAGTGCATCAGGCCGTCGTCGAGATCATTGTAAAAACGGGCTTGAGTGAGTGAGGTGAAAGGTGTTTCAAGCCCCTTGGCCTTTTGACGTTGCCCATAGGCCCAAAGCGTATTGAGCATGCCAGCTTGGCCAGCTTGGCGGCCAAAGAAAATGAGGCGAAATCCCTCGTCGTTGCGAACGAGTTCGAAATCCATCAGCGTACATTCGAGGTCGAGCATCCGCCGCAACAGTGGCATGTTGTATTCCTGCCCCTTGATCGTATGCGAAAAGAACAGGTGAGGCTTCTTGGCATGAAGCTTGTCCATAGGCATCTCCTTGATGCCAACAAAGAAATCGCAATCATCCAAATCGCTGGTGAGTTCAGCACCCGCGCCGGAGTAATCCGTGTCGGGAAAAATTCGATTGGGTGAGGGTTCGACCGAAAACGCCAACCCGGATTCGTCAATGAGCTTCTTCACGTCCTGCGGTGTCACGGGCGACCGACGTTCGTTCTCAGTCTTCCATTCCCGAACAATTGCTATTTTTTTGGTCACAAAACCACTCCAGACAAAGGACTTGCACCGCTGCGTTCTTATTCAGGTCCACCCTGCTGAGAACGTGCCGATACAGAGTATATGGAAATCACACGCATTGGACAGCAGGGCTTCCAGGCGGCGCAGCAACGCGCCGCGGCACGAGCTGAAAAATTGGTCAAAGACGGCCCAAACGCCGAAGACGCCATCGAACTCAAAATCGCTGAGCAAGATGCAGCGATCGCCGCCAAGGTGATCAAGGTCGGCCTGAACATCGAAGATTCCCTTCTCGACATCTTGGCCTAACTCTCGGTTCCTTCAAGTCTCTGGTAATCGATTAGGGAAGCTCCAGATATAGAGGGGGCAAAACGCGCTTGTTTCCTCCACGCCCCATCTCCAAAGCAATCTTGCTCCCCGGCTTCACATCTGCTGGCAAAATAACAGGAGCACAGAGAATCATAGATTCGCCTGCCAAGAGACCAGTGGTTGGCAGGATAAACCCAAGAGGAAATCCAATAGCCTTCCCTTCGCTGCTCAAGAGGGTTCCTGACAAGTACTCCGTTTCCAGTGCCAAACCACCCACCATGGGGGAGCTTTTCTCATCCAAGGTTACGCGCACGAGAAGCGGAATTCTGCCAAGCTCACCAGGCATGATGGATTGTCCAGGCAACAGCTCCATTTTCCCGGAGTGATCCTTGCGTGGCGTCTCGGCAATCTTCAAGAGGCGATCAATGATCTCCTTGGCTGCCCCCGATGTCACCTGGCTCTTATTGATCGCCGATTGCACGGGTGCAACTAATTGAGGCCGCTGCCCCCAAGAGTTGATCAGAACCGAGAGATCGAGCACCAGCCCGTAGTCCAAGATCGAACGAGACGCCATCATGTCTATAGCGTCAGCCAAGAGTCCTCGGCATTGCACAATTGTCTTGAGGCGACCGTTGAATAGATGTTTGCTTTTCAACGCCAATCGTTCGGCGGCAACGGCATCATCTTGCCATGTCCCGTAGCGCGGTAACGCACCAATCACCGCTTCGGCTTTTTGCCTCAATCCCTGATCTGGAGAACAGAGGATTCGGCGAATAATCGGCGACGCCAGTTCGAAGGAGAATTGCTCTGCCACCTTTACGGCTGCTCCGACCTGCTCGGCATTCACTTGCCCCAGTCCCAATCTGATGTAGAGGGTCGGAAGAAGATCGACGTCTTTAAGACTAAGCAGCGTTTGAATCATCAAAGTGTCGACATCAGGATCACCTTCGCCGGCCGAGATGTTTTGGTGTAACGCTGGGGCCAGTTCTTTTTGTCCAGCCACGACACGGGCCAAGAAAGGCAACAGGCGCATCGGCCCAGGAAAGACATGGGTCACCAATGGGAGGTCTGCAAGCGGAATCTCATCACCGCAAATCGCCAGCGCGATTCGCGCTTCGATTTGCATTGGGCTCGCGCCGCCACTCAATCGTTGTCGTAGATGCCGTTTGCCAACTTCGTTCTGCCTAGTCATGACATATATCAATGTCATCTGGCGAACACGCGACTCTTCGTGATCAAGGAGCGCCGCAATTTGCCCGGCATCTTCTAATTCTCCTCGGCGCAGCAACGTCGCGAAGTGCTTGAATTCGGCTTCGTCAAGTGAGCCTGCGACCGCACTGAGCACCAACTCCTTTTCCTTGCGCCTCGACGTCTCTTCTTCATCAGCTGAACCAGCGTATCTTCTCATTGTCTGCAATACGGTCTGCAAACGCCCAAGATCGCCTGGACGCTTGGACGCTAAATTCTCGGACTCGCTTGGATCGGCCGCCAAATCATAGAGTTCAAACAAATCCAGATCTCGATCATGGATCAGCTTCCACTTGCCCTCGCGCACGGCGTCGAGATTGCCATGAACAAACTGAGGCCAACGAAACTGGCCGAAGCCAATGCCTGGCGGTATCACCGTAGTTTGCTCATCAACAATGAGCCCCGCCAAAGAGTGCCCCTTATCGAAATCACCCTGAGGAAGATCTAAGAGCTCTCTCACCGTCGCTGGCACATCCACTAATTCGACCGGATGTTGCCGAACGCCAGGCTTGATGCCATGCCCCCGGATCACCAATGGCACGTGAATCTGCTCTTCGTAGAGACTCGAGTTATGACCAACTCCCCCGTGCTCACCGAACTCCTCGCCATGGTCCGAGTGCAAAATGACAAGAGGGTCTTTTAGCTTCGACTTCACATAGGCGAAGAAAGTGCCCAGGCATGTATCTGCATATTCGACTTCCTGGTCGTAGCGATCTCTCAACGTGGCATCACTTCCAAGTTCGCCACGATTAGTGAAAGGTCCATGAGGATCAAAGAGATGAAGCCACAGAAAAATCGGTGGCCCGTTCTCGGGCCGTTGATTAAATGCTGCGATCGTCTTGTCGACCACCCGCTTCGATTTTGTTGCGCGGCCGCCCGGGTCATTTTCGAAATTGTCGAAGCCGCGGGTTAGGTGTTTCTTATCGACGGCAAAGAGGTTCGTCGGAAACGAAGTAAACGCCAAGGTCACATAGCCGGCATCACCAAGTGACTCGGGCAAGTTCTTGCCTTTGGTAGCGGCTTCTTCATTCTCAAGATCAACACTCGTCGGGTACTGGCCAGCCAAGAGAGAATTGACGGCGTAGCGAGTCGACGGAAACTGGCTCCATGCGTGCTTAAAGTAAACACTCTCTTCAACGAATCTGTCCATATGAGGAGTCTTGGCTCGCCCTCCTTGCGACGCCAGTGCATCATGCCTCAAGGTGTCGATCGTGATGATGATCACGTCTTGTCGTCGTCGATTTGGCATGAGCGCGTCGAGGCTTTTCGAGTCAATTCTGAAATCGCTTTCGAGTTGGTCCAGCAATGCCTGATCGATTGGGCCAAGTTCGTCTGCCCTCGAATTCGATGAAATCAGACTGAGAACACGCGAACTGATGCGACCCGTACGCAACAGCAACTCTCTTGTTCCAGGCGCATCCTTATCAAGAACACCAGTGAGTGTCAGAACCAGAACCACAATACCGCAGAGCAACTGGAGAGCCCCCACCTTGCTCCAACCCCGACTCGACCAGCTGAGAAAGCACAAGCCGGCAGCGGTCAGTCCAAGAAAAGCGAGAATGTCGTGCGCAGCCGCGTACTTACGCGCCAAGAACTCAAGATCATCGAGATAGAAGAATAGAAATGACAGCGCGGCAAAGCTGAACCCGGTTAGTGCCCTGCGCCCAGTACTGCGACAAGCGAATCGCAAAAACACGCGCCCGGCCCATGCCATCGTCGCGCCGAAGAGAACAACGGCTGCGATACGAGCAATCGGTTGCCACGCCTGCTCGGAAATCCAATCGCCGGTAAAGAGTTCTAAGATCCTCGGTGTCAAACATAAGAGTGTCAGTAAGACTCCCGGCATCACGCAGAGGAGCGGTCGCTTGACACCAAAAAGGCCGCTGATCCCAACAATCACCAGAACCACCAGGTGCACCAGGCCCCCGCCAGCCAGCCCGGCCAGAAGAAACACCAGATAGTCAGAGAATTCGGCTTGAGGAACACCGTAGAGTTGATTGGCATCAACAGCAATCCAAGCGAGCAATACACCAAAACTGAAGCTACTCGCTTGTGCGAACAGGCTTGGTTGTCGAGACGGTTTTGTGGAGTTTGATTCAGGCATGAAGTTTTATTCTATGGATCGGCGGAGTAGCGTCAACGGCACGGCGCACCTAGCGCACGACATCCAGAGCGAGCGGTTTGACCAAATCGAGGTTAGCTCGTCCGAGGCGAATCCCGATTTTGAACGCGCCCTTAACACTCGCAGGAAAATTCACTGGTGCTGCCAAAATCAGGCTCTGGCCTGGCAAGACCCCGACATTCGGCAACAACCATGTCGCCGGCTCACTCAACCTCTCCCCTTTTGGACCCAGCAGTACGGCCCCAAGATACTCGGTTTCGGGGCCGTAACCACCGACCATAGCAGCGCTTTTCTGCTGGAGTGTCACCCGTACCAAAAGTGGAGTTTGGCCGTGTTCGTTCTTGCGCGGTGCCTGGTGAGGCAACAATTCAATCTCGCCCAAGAAATTGCGACCATAGGTTTTGGCCACAGTAAGCAGAGAGAGAATTACTTCTTTGGGCTTGTCCGCGGCCCCGTTGCGGTTGATCAGCAAGGGCTCAAGCAACGGAATCACATCCGTTCGCCTCGCCCACGTGTTCAAGTAAAAAGAAACCTCAATCGCCAGCCCATAATCAAGGAAACCGGCTTTGCTCATCAGCGCCATGCTCTGTTTGAATAGCGCCATCGAGCGATCTGTCTCTCCACCCTGTGCTCCCAACGCACGGGCCGTGATCGCAAGGGACTCAGCTTCGCCTGCGGCCTTTAACCAAGCCACTCCCTCTGGCTTGTCAGACACGATGGCGTAAATGCGTGCCCTCATGCCCATGTCAGACGACTTCAGGAAGCGCCTCAAGAATGGACTGGCCAGCTCGAAAGGAAAATAGTCAGCCACTTGGGCAATTGCTGCACTCTGTTCGGCGCGCGTGATATGCCGACTGCTTCGGCTGTACAAGGAAGGCAAGAAATCGACGTCTTTGTGACGCAAGAGTACTCGGATCGCCATCGTTTCGAGGTCATGGTCATCGCCCTCTTGAGCCAGCATCTGATGGATCGCGGGGCCCAGGTCTGAATCTCCTGCGAGATAACGAGCGAGTAGTGGCACCAGGCGCCTGGGACCGGTGAAGGCGTCGGTCAAGAAAGGTTGAGAGTTGTGACCCTTTCCTTCTCCCAGAATAGCCAAGGCCACCGTCGATTCGATCAACAGTGGATGAGATGGATCTGAGATACGGCGCCGTAGGAACTGCCGTCCTGCCGGCAATTGGAAACCCAAGACATGGAACAATGCGGCGTGGCGTGTCTCGACATCTTTACTATCAAGGAGAGCCACAATGGCCTGGCCGTGCTCCGAATTCTCTTCACGGAGAATTTGAAGCAAAGTGCTTTTGTCTTGGTCGTCGAGTTGTCCCACTGCGGCCTTCGCCAAGAGCGAACGGTCAGTCTCGGGCGTCCGCACAATTTCAGGTAGAGCGCCGGCGTGCTCACGCATCGTCTTCAGAGCAACGCGCATTCGACGCAGTTCATCTGGTTGCGCCTCTGACTGATCTTTCGATTCTTTCGGGTCGTTTTCGAGATCAAAAAGCTCAAAGAGATTGAGTCCGCGATTGTGAATGAGCTTCCACCGCGAGTCCCTGACAGCATCAAGGTCACCGTGAACAAATCGCGGCCACCGGAATTGGCTGAGACAATAGGGCGCAGGCCAATCCGCCTCAGGTAAACCAGAGAGGATTGGCATCAGAGAATGCCCTGAATCTCCGGCGGCTTTCGGCAAGCCGACAAATTCTCGCACCGTGGCTGGCAGGTCAATCAACTCGACGGGATGCTGGCAAACCCCAGGCTTGATACCGGGTAGATAGATTGCAAGAGGAACGCGGATTTGTTCTTCGTAGAGATTTGAGTTGTGCCCTTGCCCGCCGTGATCCTCAAATTCTTCACCGTGATCGGAATGGACGATCACCAAGGGCGGATCGGGCAGCTTACGACATGCTTCTAAGAAAGCCCCCAAGCATGAGTCGATATGTTCAACCTCCCCATCGTACCTCTCTCTTGATGTTGCCCCATCAACCTTGCCACCGCGATCGTGATAAGGCCCATGGGGATCAAAGAGATGAAGCCAAAGGAAGTTCGGCGTGCTTGTCTTCTCGATTTCAGCCAAGGCTTGTTTCGCTTTGGCAACGACCCGCGCAGACTTGGAAATTGTCTCACCTTCGTCATTCTCAAATTCACCAAAGCCCCGAATCAATTGCTTACGTTCCAACTCAAAAAGCGATTCGGGAAACGATGTTAATGCTCGTGTTGAGTATCCTTGGTTTAGGAGACTCTCGGCTAAGCGGGCCTGGCCGACCTTCTCATCATTCTCATCGTCGAGATTCACCGACGATGGATATTGCCCGGCAAAGAAAGAGTTGACGGCGTAACGTGTCGCTGGGAATTGGCTCCACGTATTCGAAAACAACAGGCTGTCTTCGATGAACCGATCTAAGTTCGGAGTTTTCGCGCTTCCCCCCATGCACGACAAGGCATCGTATCGCAGAGTGTCAATCGTGATGAGCACGATGCTCATCCGGGTGCGCCCGGGAAACAAACGATCCATCAATTCAACATCGACCGGACGTTGAGCTTCAAGTGATGCGAGAAGCTCTTCGTCCACTCCGACCGTATCGTTCAAGGAGACGTCTAAGAACGGACGAAACGCCCTCGAGCTGAGTCTTCCATCGCGAAGGATTGTCGTCCGAATGAAGCCGGAATTAACGTCGACAAAACCGCTCCATGAAAGCCCCACTATAAAAGCGCCCAGAACAAGTTGCGTGAGACCGGTGGGCCGGTACTTAAGCGGCAAGATGAGACAACCAGCGATCCCCGACGATAGCAAGCCGAAGATGGCCAGCAGGTCATGAGCTGCCGGGTATTTGCGAACAAGGAATCGATGTCCATCAAGATAAAAGCAAAGAGCACAGCCGAAGATGAACATGAATCCAAAGATCAAGCGATTCCCTCGGGCACGCCTTAACTTTTGAAGGACAAACCCGCCGCCCCACAATGAAACAAGGAAGAGCACTACGACAGACCCGAACCGGGCCGCCGGCTGCCAGGCCTGCTGAGAGACCCAATCTCCTTGGAACAGCTCGAATAGACTCGTTTTTGAGACGACCGTAAGCAAGATGGCGGCAGGAATCGCCGCGGCCTTGGGGCGTCCACCACCGACGACGGAACCAAGGACGAGCAAAGGCCCTGCTATGAAGTGGGAGCAGGCACCGGCAACTACCGACAGAGCCGCAAATACCAAGATTTGGTTGACTTGAAGCGACTGCTCAGCGCCGTGACGGAAAAGTTCGACCAGCAGCCAACATACGGACACACCCAAGCCAAATCCTGCGACTTGGCTCGATCGTGATTGGTCCGTGCTCGATGTTTCGGATTTGTGCATTCCGGTGCAAAATACCATAGACGGTGTCGGCGTCCATGTTTATTGGGATGTTCTGAGGAACACCCGTGGCTATTTTTTATCGATGAGGTCTTCGACGTCGATTGCGCTTTTCGAATCGTCAACGAGGCTCGGGCGAATCTGGGCGCGCTTAAGCTTCCATTCCTTGTCCTCTAAGACCATGCGACACTCAATGCGCCAGGTCCGAATAAGGGGAATCGTCTCTTTTTTCTGCAGGTCGCCTCGGGCCCAAACGCCCCAGAATTCGACAACCGCTTCATCGTCATTATTGACCCATATATGGGGCCGCGTCGAAAACACAGAACTTCCTTTTTCACCATGAGACTGCAGAAACTTGATAAACGCATCCGCGCTTGTGATTCCCGTACCGTCGACGCGAAAGTCATCGGCGCAATTGTCACGCAATTTGTCCCATTCCCCGTCTCGAATCATCCAAGCCACGTCCTTCGGAAGATCGAAGAACTTCCTGGATGGTCCCGTATCAGACATGAAGAAGAGAAATAGAAGAACCAAAACAAGAAAACCGACCGTGATCATCAGTTTCTTCATCATGGCATCACGACCTTTATTTTGGCGGTCGAATGCCTCTAACTTCGCGCGGGCCGATCCAGGTCTTGGTGATTTGTTTTCTGACATCCAATTTCCTCAAAACCGGCAAAACAATTTGCCGTCTAATTTGCCAAAACGCTCAGCTTTTTGGATCGCGGCATTGGTGAAGACCTTAGCCTTAGTGATCGCTTCTAAAGGACTCTCCCCAAGCGCTAAGTAAGCGGCAATGGCAGAACTCAGAGTACACCCCGTCCCATGCGGCGAAGACAAACCAAATCTCTGAGCCTCCAAGACAGTGACTTCGCCATTGATGCAGACGTGATCGGTTGCAGAAGGTTCATCTTCATCACCACCCGTCAAGATCACGCTCGGACCGAGGGCATTAAGCCCCTTCGCGAGTGCTTCTGACGACGAGTCCGAAGGATGCTCCAAGAGCTCGATGGCTTCGGCACGATTCGGTGTAATTACGGTCGCAACCGGCAGGAGGTGCTCACGCATCACGACGAGTGCTTCTTGAGTGAGGAGCGCCGCGCCTGAGGATGAAAGAATCACCGGGTCGAGAACAAAGGGCACACCTCGAAGTGGGCCCTGGAATAAGCTGACAACAAGCTGAGCGATGTGTTCATCGGCTAGCATGCCGCACTTGACAACATCCGGGCTCAAGTCGTTCAAAAGCACCCTCAGTCGGCTACCAATGAAAGGCGCTGGCAAGACATAGACATCATGTACGCGATTCGAATCTTGGGCGGTCAACGCCGTTGCGACCGCACAGCCGTGGAGCTTCAGGGCTTGGAAGACTCGCAAGTCGACTTCCATCCCAGCAGCACCAGTCGGATCAGATCCAGCGATACTTAGCGCAGTAATCATAGGTCTTCGAAGAGTGGCCCCTCTTCGGCCTTCACTGGTTCAAAACAAGCTCGGCAGCGGGCTTCATATTCGGATGTACCACCGAGAATGAGCCGCCCAGATGCTTCGATCAAACGCTGATTCCGATGGGCGGGCGCGCCGCAGCTGAGACAAATCGCAAGATTCTTGGTGATATACTCAGCCTCGACCAGAAACTGCATCATCGTATCGAAGGGCTTGCCCTGATAATCCTGATCCAAGCCCGCAACGATGACTCGCCGTCCCTCGGCTGCGAGTTCACGAGCAACGCGCACGGTGTCATCCTCTAAAAACTGTGCTTCGTCGATCGCAACAATCCTGGTGTCGTCGTTGAGGTGATCAAAGATCTCACTGCCGCGAGCGATAACAATGGAGTCGATTGCGCGACCGTTGTGCGAGACAACCTTCGTTTCGTCATAACGCACGTCGACAGCTGGTTTGAAAATTTGCACTGGTTGCTTGGCGTAATAGGCTCGTGTAATTCTTCGGATGAGTTCCTCTGTTTTCCCACTAAACATGGGTCCGCAGATAACCTCGATCCAGCCGCTTCCGGGTGGGTGTTGGTGCATCATGAGTTTTGTTCTTTCGGCAAGTGAGGCATCGATTGTTTCAATTTATCCCAGCAAGACTCGGCATTTTCCATGATCTCCGCAGCGTCAAGCGTCAACATTTCAAAATCGCGCTTCAACAAGCGGCCGGCAACCATCACGTCCCGAACAGACATCGGCCCCAAGTGAAAGACCACCTGGGCGTAAGGATCGCCCCCCGATAACTCAACAGGAGAGCCAGGGTCTAGGATAATGATGTCTGCCAACTTGCCAACTTCGAGACTGCCAATTTCTTGGTCCATACCGAGGGCTTGTGCGCCTCTAATTGTGGCCATCTCCAGCACAGATCGGGCTGGCATCGACATCGGCCCATGTTGGGGCTTCTGAATTAAAGATGCCAAGTGCATCTCACGAAACATGTCTAAACGGTTGTTACAGGGCGCGCCATCGGCTCCGAGCGCGACATTAATCCCTTTTTCAAGCAACCGTGGCACATTTGCGATGCCGCTGGCAAGCTTCAAATTGCTACTGGGACAATGTGCGACGTGAGTCTCGCGCTCCACCAAGATTTCGGCCTCACCTTCTGCCAGATGAACACAGTGAGCCAGAACTGTCTTCTTCGACAACAAACCAACGGAGTCGAGATAGCGGATATTGTCGAGCCCAGTTCGCTCTTTGACTGCTTGGATTTCGCCAAGGTTCTCAGAGGCATGGGTGTGAACTAGCACATCAAACTCATTGGCGAGCTCGGCGACTCGACGTAGGAGTTCGTCAGAACAGCTCACCGCAAAACGCGGGGCCAAAGCGTAGCACAAGCGGCCATCGGCCGCTCCATGCCAGCGCTCAATGAGTGCACGACTTTCATCAATACTTTGGTCGACACTTTCAAGTAACGGACCAGGCACGTGGCCATCATCGTAGTCCATCATGCACTTGCCGCCGAAGTAGCGAATGCCGCTTTCCTCCGCAGCTTGAAACAGGCTATCTGTGTGTTGCACGCTGCCCATATCAAGAATGGTCGTAGAGCCGCCAGCGATCAATTCAAAGAGTCCGAGATCAGCAGACGTCCGCATCGATTCTTCGCTATGCCAAGCTTCAAAAGGCCAGATGCATTGGTGCAACCAATCGAGAAGCTCTAAATCATCCGCCATGTTTCGAAACAGTGTTTGGCAGAGATGGATATGAGCCTGAACAAAACCGGGAAGGACAAGACACCCACGGGCATCAATCTCATCCTCTGCAGTGCCTCGGTGAAGAATAGATGGAGCGATTTCTACGATGCGCCCTTGCGCGATACGAATGTCGCCGGTGAAAACAGCTTCACCCGACTTCATACTCAAAATTGTGCCGCCACGAAGAATCAATTATGAACTCCCTTCAGAGCGTTTTGCCATTCAGCTTCTTGTTCGTTGTTCCCGGAAAATTCATGAATTAAGGCTAACGAATGTTGTCCAAGAGTCGGTGGCGCGATTGATGTGGCATCACGTTCTTTTCCCTCCCAGGTAATCGGCGATGTCGTCATACGGACAGCACCGAGTGTCTGGTGCTGATAACTCTTGAGAAAGTCACTCTGTTGTGATTCCAGTTCGCTTATCATTTCGCCGACCGTACGGACCGGGCCAATTGGAACATCGGCATCTTTCAGACGCTTCATCCAGGTGGCTGTCGTCTGCTCTGAAAAGACACTCTTGAGGCAACTCTCCAATTCCAACTGCAGCTCAACGCGCCCGCAGTTCTCGTGCCACTCCGGACGCGACAGGCTTTGAGGCATGTCTTCAACATTCTGGAGCCGTTGCCATTGTGCCTCCATAGCGACGGCCAAGACAATCATACCATCGGCAGTTGCGAACCCCTGATACGGTGCGAGATTGGGATGGCGGTGCCCCATCTTTGTCGGATTGACGCCCGTCATCAGGGAGCCTTGAGCTTGGTAACCGAAGAGCGCAACAAGTGAATCAAGCAATGCGATGTCGACTCGGCACCCAATCCCCTGGCGCTCTCTTTGAAATAGAGCTGCTAAGGTTGCCTCAGCTGCAGCCGATCCGGCCGCCAAGTCGGCAATGCTAATTGGGACGCGACACGACTCGCCACCTTCTTCGCCGTTCATCGACATGAGCCCCGACTCTGCCTGAATTGCCAAGTCGAATGCTGCTTCACCGTGACGCCGGCTTTGGGGACCAAATCCGGTAATCCCAACACGAATAAGTTTGGGATGTTGTGAGCTCAAGACATCGTCAGCGAAGCCAAGACGGTCCATGACACCTGGTCGAAAATTCTCGACCAACACATCCGCTTGGGGCAGGACTCGTTCGACAAACTCTTTGCCGGCCTTCGATTTCAGATCGAGAACAATCGACTCTTTGCCCCGATTGAAGCTCATGAAATATGGAGACTCGCCATCAATGAATGGCGGACCAAATCGACGTGTCGTATCACCAGAGGAAGATTCGACTTTGATCACTCGAGCACCAAGGTCAGCAAGCCTCATCGTGCAAAATGGTCCAGCCAAGACTCGAGATAAGTCTAAAACGGTGATGCCCTTCAGTGGTTTCACTTGAAGAACCTGTTGAGACGTTCACTGATAATCTCGGGATCACCGTAGACCAAGAGATGATCGCCGACCTCCAAACAAACCCCGGCCAGGTTAGCAATTTCTGCTCGGCCAGAATCTTCCGATCGATTCTCTCGACGAATTCCAGTGACGACGCAACCGTCACCCAAGAGATCGCGCCAATCGTCAGTCAGCGTGATCGGCTGATTCACCGCAATCTCGGCGAATCCCAATTCATCGTCAACGAAAATGAATCGATCGATCCGTTTATCGTCGAGAGAAACAGCAAGGTTTCGGGCCAGATCGAGCCCAGGAGTCACAACACGGTCAGCTCCGATCCGGCGCAGAATCTCAGCTCGCACTTCCGTCGTAGCAACGTTGGTAACGCCTTGAGCCTTCTCGTCACGCAAAGCCAAAGTCGTGCGCTCAGCCACTTCGAATCGGTGTCCCATGCAAACAATGACATGGTCGAATTGAGGGACAGTCAGTTCCTTAAGAGCATCACGATCGGTGGTGTCAAGTCTGACGACACTCGGGATCTCATGACAGATCCGATTGATGCGATCTTGGGAAATGTCGGCCGCCGTTACCTTGTGTCCGCGATCGTGAAGTTCGCGCGCAAGTCTACGTCCGAGGGCGTTGAGTCCGATTACGAGAAAAGCTGCCATGGTGTTTATTTGGCGACGAGATCAACGCCGTCTTCTTCCTTAAGCTCAAGCCGATCAAGCATACGTTCCGTTAGCTCAACCCGAAGTCCTTCAAAATCGTCTGCGCCAGCCCCCGACATTTTCAATCGCGCTGCGGCCATTGTGTTGTGTCCACCCGCCTGGCCGAGCTCATTGACAACCTGACGGATGAAAACACCGGCGTCACCATTCGGATCGTTGGTTCTGACTGAAACATAAATAAGTTCTTCGAACCATCCCATGCAAACCGACCAGTTGGCCTCTTCTACCTTGAGGAGCAAGTCAGCAATTTCAGCAACCATATCTGGGTATGGCAATTCACCGATATGGGTGACGACAAGATTCTTGTAGACCCGTGCCTTCTCAATCGCATTCTTCAGATCACGAAAATAAGTGCCTGTCAAAGGCGGCGCTTCAATCGCCATGAGCGTTTCGTGATTAACAAAAGGAATCAGGTATTCGTAAGCATTACGATCGGCATCGGAAGTACGGCGAGTCAGACCGAGCGTATCCGTTTTGATGCCATAGAACAGAGCGGTGGCAACGGTGCTTGTGGGAACGACTGAAAATAGACGTAAGTATTCGGTCATGATTGTCGCGGTGGCACCAAAATTTGGCCGCACATCATAGAAAGGCAATGACTTGGTCGATTCGACGAAAGGATGATGGTCGACACACCCAAGGACTGGAACATCCTGTTCAGCGAGATCCTCAGGATGAAATCCGAACTGCGGCTGAGCATCGACGAGGATGGCGGCGGTAAAGTCCTGATCTTCGATTTCGAGGAAGTGCATCAATTCTGGCGCCAAGCGTTTCCGCATTTCACGATTCTGGGCTCGACCAATAATGCCCCGATAGCAGAGGCGCACGACCTTCCCGAATCGACACTCGAGGAGCTGCTTCATCGCCAAACCAGAAGCAATGCTATCTGGATCAGGATTCATGTGGCAAAACACGATGACGTTATCGTGACCATCGAGCACCTCAGCAAGGGCTCGTGGATCAGCGCCAACGGTCTTTTTTTGAGACTCGGTCAAATGTTCTGCTCCGGGCTACCTTGGCCCTAATCCGTTGTGGATTGAGGAATCCCTTGGCTTAGCCACGACACGTAAACTTTAATCTGGCACATCCAATAGGACCTAAGCAAGACCTCGGCCAAACGAACGGATCGCTTGCGTGACCGCCACTCTGCTCGAAGCCGGATCTACCTTCAATATGCTGGTCGTTTGGGGAGACAATCGAGCAGCCAATTCGGCCCAATCGACGAGCCCCGGCCCCGGCATAGAATCGACCCTAACCCCTTCTGGTTCAGACAGATAGGTCGTGTCGATGGCATTTGACATGGACTCAGCCCAAGACATCAACGATGGCCGACCAAAGTTCTCTCGAATCGTGATTGAGGCTGGATCGAGCCGGATGCTGATTCCAGTTCTCAAATCGTCTAAAAGCCACTCGGCCTCCTCTTTCCCTACAAGAGCCAGCGGATGAGCTGAAGGCGCCATGGCCAAAGTGAGCCCTGGCTGCTCTTTAATCACCCGGTGCAAGGCGCGGCAGAGTTCTTCCACCGCTCGATCTCTGACCTTCGTACGCTCGATAAACAACTGTTCGTAGACCTTAGATGCCACATCCATTTCTCGCTCATCAACAGCATTGAGCAGTGTGCGCATCCGACTTTCACAATCGACGACAGGAACGACTCCCGCATCCAAGACCACTGTTTTCGAACGAAGACGCGCGGCCGATTTGATGGCGACCTGAAGTCGTGCCTCCGCTGCTTGGCGGAGGTCGGCGTCGGTGTGGAAAAGTGTGGGCGAACGCACCGGGTCAGAATGATCCGGGGCCAAAGCGACTGAATGGCACTTGGCCTTCGTCCTCTGCAATACCTCCACGGCGGTCGTCAGATCTTCGGGATCGGTAGTTAATTGAACCTCAATCAACCCAACGTCAAGCTCAATGATCTCGCTGATCGCTGCAGCACAATCGTGATGGCGCCCACGATTCCAGTATGTCGAAATACCGAAAGTCGAAAACTGAGAAGCCACTATACCCTCAACTCAACGACATCGTCTCCATCGTCTTGGTGCTTGGCCAAAATCGGATCGACTTCCTCAGCAATAAAGTGACGCACTTGTGCTGGTGCGCGCCCGATAAAGCGAGAAGCCACCAACAGAGACTCAGCTTCTTCTCGGTCGAGGGCAAAAGCGTCATCACCCATGAGGCGCTCAAGGAAATCGTTGGCGCCACCTTCATTCTTCATCTTGTCGGCAGCAGCCATCGCGTGAGTTCGAATCACTTCGTGGAGTTCCTGGCGGTCTCCCCCCTTCGCGGCGGCACGCATCATCAACTCTTCGCTGGCAATGAAAGGAACATGCTCCTTCAAGTGCCGCTCAATGACAGCATCTCTTACCACCAATCCACTCGTGACGTTGGCAGCAATAATGAGAATGGCATCGGCAGCCATAAACGCGAGCGGTAATGTGAGGCGGCGATTCGCTGAGTCGTCAAGGGTTCGCTCAAGCCACTGGGCGGCTTCTGTATAAGCAGTATTCTCTGTCATCGAGATGAGGAAGCGCGATAGCGATCCGATTCGCTCGCAGCGCATCGGATTTCTCTTGTAGGCCATAGCCGATGAACCGATTTGCTTCTTCTCGAATGGCTCTTCAATTTCACGTAAATGGCAGAGTAGGCGAATGTCGTTGCTGAACTTATGCAAGGACTGAGCCACAGCTGACAAGGCTGTGATACACCGACTATCCATTTTTCTGGTGTAGGTTTGCCCCGTCACGATAAACCGACGGTCAAACCCCATCTTCTCAGTGACTCGGCGATCGAGTTCCTCGACCTTGTCTTCATCGCCGTCGAAGAGCTTCATGAAGCTGTCTTGCGTGCCGGTTGTTCCTTTCACACCACGAAAGCGAATCGCATCACGGGCTTGTTCAAGTTCGGTATGGTCTAGCACCAAGTCTTGAAGCCATAGGGACGCTCGTTTACCAACGGTCGTGAATTGAGCCGGTTGAAAATGGGTATAGCCAACGCAGGGCTTTTCGGCCTCAGCCAAGCAGAATGTGCGGAGGTTGGCAATGACACCCCGAAGTCTCTTGAGCACCTGCTCCATGCCATCCCGCAGGAGAATAGCGTCGGTATTGTCAGTGACGTAACAGCTGGTGGCACCAAGATGAACAATTCCGCCGGCATCTGGGACCTGTTCACGCCACGTGTGGACATGGGCCATGACATCGTGCCGCAATTCGCGTTCAAACGACGCTGCACGATCGAAATCAATGTCGTCCACCGTCGACCGAAGCTGTGAGATTTGATCCGGAGTGATCTTGAGCCCCAACTCCATTTCCGATTCGGCCAGAGCAACCCAGAGCTTCCGCCAAGTTGAGAACTTTTTTTGCGGCGACCACAGCCCCACCATCGTTGAGGAGGCGTATCGGTCAACTAGGGGATTTGAATAACTCTTGGCATCAAACATCGTCGGCTCCTTCTGGCATCGTCCCCCGCACAGGCCCTCATGCATGCGCTCGGGAAGTCGCCCATACTAACAACTCGTCGCCTTTTGCAAACGCCCAGAGAGCTTCGTCGAAGAAGCGATTTCTCAGGATTTTTGGACACAAAAAGAGGGCCGCGAATGTGAATTCGCGGCCCTAAAATGTTCTTCGAGAAGGAGTCGGTTACTTGATTTCGCCGGATTCCTCTTCTTTGATCTCTTCTGCTTCGAGTTTCACAGGCTCGAGTTCGTCCCAGTTGTCTTCAGGCATCGAAGATCCTGATGACTCCATGACGAAGCTGGCCATACCGGCTGGGATAGCAATCGCCATCACCATGCCCATGTAGCCGAATGGCGAGTGCATCTCACTCAGCATGCCACGATCAGTCTTCGTGGTTGCGGCGGAGAAGCCAAAAAGGTGACGACGGAAAACGTCACCTGTTGGGAACATGTTGAAGTCAATTTCCAATCCCATCATGGCTTCTTTCGGCATGTTCATTGACTGCGCCAAAGGTGCAGCGGTGTCAGCCAACATGGTAATCATCGAAGCAATATCAAAGTACGAGAAGCCAGTGTTACCGGCGACTGGATTGAAACGCTTGAAGTGAGCCATGGCATCAGCCACATCCTGGTTCTTGGCAATGGTATCGCGTTGGTCCCTTTGAGAAGCAATGTAGTTCTTCAAAGTCTGTGGGGCCAAAGCCATGATCATGTTGTCACCGTCAAGCATCCAGCATGGTTTCATGCCGAAGCCGATTTCATCCTTCGAGATGATCTTGCCCAAGTCACAGAAGTGAATGTCGCGTTCCATGAACTTGAAAGAACGAACGACGGCATCCTTGCCGAATTTCTCTTTCGCACTCGCCATGCAACCTGTGACTTTGTCGTGGTCTTTGACACCGGCAGTCACAATGATCTCAGGGATCATGCTGCCATAAGGTGCTTGACCAACCCACATGGCCCACTCGTTGCCAATGCTTGGCAACAAGTCTTTGCGGATCGAGAATCCGAGTTGCTCGTCTAAGTCTGCCAACATGGATGTAGCTTGCTCATGCATGTCAGGTTCGATTTCCTTGACAACATCCATGACGTATTCGATGCCAGCAGAAAGATCGACACGTGAACCGCCATAAAGAAAGCTATCCTTGGGAGCCAATTGCATGCTTGCCATTGGGACATCAGAAGGTTTCATCATATCCATGATGCCCGTGGTCCCGCTTGGTGTTCCGGCCCAGATACGATCAACAATAGCCCGGCCTTCAAAATTGATGGCGTAGCTGTAGTCGCTGATTTGATCGAGCCCGAAGAGCGAGATGAACTTCGCAACTTCGTCGTCACCCTCCGTCGCTTCATGGACAGTGGCAATGATGGATTCGATATTCGCGTGAGCATGAATAATTGGCGCACCGTTTGGTGCAACCTTGCTGCGTGCTGCCTGGAAACGCTGGTTTTCCATAAGGCCGCCCTTGGTGCTCTTGGCTTTCATGCGGGTCAACACTTCAGTCATGGTTTTGACTTGAGTACCCATGACCAACTGTGAGCCCATTGCAGTCCACATGAATTCGAAGCCATCATCAATTTCACAGCCGCGAACCATCACACCGCCCAAGTCAATCATCTTGACTTCAACCTGAGCTTCTTCTTTCAGAAGCTTCTCGACGGCAGTTTGAATTCTGCCAATCAGCTCATTGTTGGAGCCAAGATCAAGCATGGCAATGGCGTCCACTATAGGTGGGCCATTTTCTGGCATCTCGACACCAATGAGAGTGAAGGTTGAGTGGCTGCGGCCGAGTGTCGCCAAGTCGGCAGGTGAGATGCCAATATCTTCAGCTACATCTTTCGATGCATCATCGATCATCTTGTTCGCCCAATTCATGACTGGTGACATGAACTGCTTGACTTGTTTCTCTTCCCAAAGCTCGGCCAATGCCAGTTGGCGGCACTTGCTCTCGCCGGAAGCGCCGTCGTAAGAAAGATGAAAAAGAACGTCAGCAGGCAAAGCGGAACTCGGATTATAGACGGAAGTCTCTGCCGTCGTTTCGTCGTCTGTCAAGACCCATGCGCCGCTTCCAACGACAACGAGCAAGACAAGAACGCTGGCAATGCTATTGAGCCATTGGCGTGATTTTCGATTCGGATTCATAAATGATCTCTTTCTTCAGTTCAGATTCGCCAACACACGAACCTTTTGTTCAGTCGAGCCCGGAAGCACCTTGTTTCTCACGTGCTTGGGGCCACCCCTAATTGTCACACGGCAACAGACCATAATAAAGAGCCAGTTGCCTTAGTTTCGATCGACCCCTATCCGTAGCCCTGGGTCATAAATTCGGAATTATCGCAGGAAAAATAAAACTCGAGGCGAGCCCCAGTCCTAATGATATAAGCAGAATACGGATTAAGTGTTCTCTTTCAGTCCTAAATACAGCATCCAAAGCCGTAGTCGCAAACATCGCCCCGGCCCCATCTGTCACAACATCCCATAGAGAAAAATCTCTGCCTGGAACAAATGCTTGATGAAACTCATCAAAAAGTCCGAATCCTGCGGTCCCTAACCAGATCCAGAGGACCTTCGGGACCCGTCCTGGCCAGAACCCTGAGCAAGCCAAATAGGCAAAACCAGCAATCCCGCCATAAAGGACAAAATGTACAAAGTTGGCGATCCCCGGATGGAGCTCTTCCCCTGTCCCTTCCCACGAACGATCACTCGTCCAATAAATGAAGGTCATCTGCCCAATAGTGGCCAAGAGCCAGAGGTAACGGAGCCGAATACACCAAACCCCGATGGATGATTCTGGTTGAGCGGTTGAAACAGCTTTCATGTTTGAAGGTGCCAAACCACAAGCTTGGCCGAGAATCATGATTGAGAAGGTCGAAAAGGGTCTGCTTACTTCTAACTCATATCGGCAATGCGAGTCAGGGCATAGGCAACGATCTTCAATTTATTCGCCACATCAGGACTGACAATAGAAAGGCGCCCGACTCAGCAAGGTGAATCGGGCGTCCATTTGATTTTCAAATCAGGGTTGTGCCCATGAGGGCGAGCATTGAGCCGGTTGGAAAACTCGATCGCCGGCAGGGCCACTCCCCTTAAGTCGTCATCAAGCGTGTTTTTGCTTTGTTAAGTTGTTCTCTGAGACGTTGCAAGACGTTGGTGTGAATCTGGCAAACACGTGATTCCGTGAGGTCCAAGATACGACCGATCTCTTTCATCGTGAGACCTTCGTAGTAATACATGATCACGATTCGCTTTTCTTTTTGCGATAGATTGCGAGTCACCGCTTCGATCACATCACGTTGGTTGAGAGCTTCGATCGGGCTTTCGCTCTTGGCGTCAGCGAGAATATCTGCTTTCTCAAGTGTGTTCTCGTCGCGGTTCTCATCCCACTTATCGGAAAGTGAGAACACAGTCACAGGGTGCGAATCGCCAAGCATCCGTTGATACTCTTCGAGAGTGCAATCGACGGCTTCGCACATTTCAACGTCTGTAGGCTCACGACTCAGCTCACTTTCAAGCTTACGATAGGCCTTGTTGATCTTATTTGCTTTGAGGCGCACCAAGCGCGGGACCCAATCCTGGGAGCGTAGCTCATCCAGAATACTGCCGCGGATACGTGTGGTGCAGTAAGTCTTGAACTTAATACCCCGTTCCAGGTCGAAGCCGTCGATGGCATCCATCAGGCCGAAAAGACCAGCGCTGACAAGATCTTCGAGATCGATGCTCTTCGGCAACGTGGCGAGCAAGCGCTCACTAATGTAACGAACCAATGGGTAGTAGCGTTCGATCAAGACATTGCGAAGATTCGGATCGAGCGTCCGCTTGTAGGTAACCCAAATACGATCCAGCTTCTTGTCATCTGCCTTTGATGGCTTTGATACGACTTGAACCATTCCAACCTCCTCATTCGTGCCTCGTCTTGCGAGGCTTCAAATTGCGGGAGAAAGAACGATGGTCAATTTCGGAGGGTTTTCGCCTCTGAATGTGGGCACAAAAAAACCGCTTAGTGAAGAGACTTCTTCGCTATCGGTTGAATTCATGCTTACCATCGTCTTCTCCCTGGTCTTCGGCAACTGGCTACCTTTTCGCTTTCGCGATGAAGGCCCTGTAGTTTTGCGCCCCACCCTTTCGAGTGGTTTGCCCTTTCGGACGAGGCGAAGCGAGGTGCTTGCGGCCACATCCAGCAGCTCTCTATGAGCTAAGTCAAAGACTAATCCAAACCATTTCACCCTGTCAATTAAGTTTTCGGTTTTTATTTACAGATCGTTGAGTGTTCGGACAGTCTAAATCAAAGATCGTTGAGAAAAACGCCACAGATGGCCCATATAGTCCAGGGAATGCAGATTCAGACATGAATAGGATTGGGACAATACCCACGATTGGGCTGAAAAAATCATCGATCCGGAGACAGAATAGCTGCCCGATGCCAATAAAAGCGGGAGATTCTCGGCCATGAGCGCGCCAGATCCGGAACAGACTTAGCTTTTCTTCTTGTTGTCGGCCTTCTTTTCCTTGGACAACTTGGTGCTGGCTCCCTTGGCGAAGTTCTGTGTCCAATAGAAGCCATCCTTGGCCTTACCGCATCCCAAGTGGGTCCATCCCCGCCCCAAGATGTTCCGATGATGCCCGGAACTACTGATCCAGCCAGCCACAGCTTGCTTCCCACTACGCTGTCCTTGAGCAATGTTCTCTGAGCATGAACCTCCCCACCCATTCAGCTGCGCTCGTTGACTTGGAGATTCACGCCCCTTGGTTGGCGAGTTGTGGGCGAAGTAACCGAGGTCTTTCATCTCTTGGCTGTGACTACGAGCACCCAGCAGCAAGGTCTCTTCGATCTTGACGGCACGCAATCCCATAAGCATGCGGTACTCGTTCGTCGCGTCATGACATTCGCGTTCTGGCTCAGTGATCGAAGTTTTCATCTCTTCATTGAACTTGGCAACTTCAATGTTGTGCTTGCGATCGGCGTCGCTGCGCCCATAGCTGCGCATATCCAAAGTTTTGTCAACGGACTGCAAGGCGGCGCGAGGTTCTGGTTTCGTTCCAAAACGATCGTCCATATACCCGGCTATCATTGTTAGTTCGTCGTAAAGAGACTTGAGGGCCTTGTTCTCATCGACCAAGTAGAGCGAAGGTTCCTCGTAGAGATCGCGTACGAGGTTGACCAAACCATCGACTTCGGCTTGAACGGTTTTCTGATCGGGCCCATAGGGGTATGGATATTTCTTGGTGTCAAAGATGAGGGCAAACGCAACAGCCCGACGCTCATCCATGAGCTTAAGAATCTTCTGCCGTGCCCCACCTGGCCGCGTGATGAGCTTAAGCTCGTCAAGATCCTTGTACCTCTTGGCATAACGAGCCCGGAGTGAATCTTGAAGAGATCTCGCCCCGGGACGACCCAAAGCTTGCATCCGCTCGACCACTTCGGCCAGTTGATTGATGCGACCAGACGAAACTTTCTTGGCTAACTTCTTGGCGACTAAGGTCGATTCGTAGTCAGCGAATTCGTCAGGTGTCAAGAAAGCTCCAGCAGCAATCACGAACCCACCTGGTGGCACAGAAGTGCCGCGCCAATGAGCATAGACTTGATCGGCTCCTGCTTTGTCTCCGTTCTTCCTGGCAACCTTCAAGAGCATGGACATGGCGCGCTTCTCATTGCCAAATTCGATAGCTGCTCTGGCGTAAGCGAGTTGCGTTTCTGGTCCATCGACGCCAAAGCGCAACAGATCAAGAAGGCGACCTTGAGGAATCTCCTTCCACTTCCATGTGACCTCTCCCGTGCCACCAAACTTGAGTTCGATGATGTCGAGATCAGCGGCGAAAGGACGCGCCGTAAGGCGACCTATCTTGACGGTTTTCGAGCGCTTGCTCTCGTCATTGACGCCAACGATCACCCCGGCCTTGAGTCGAGCAAGCCCAACCAAGAGATCACGTCGCCACTGCCAACGCTCCTTTAGGTTCTCATCGGTCACCAGCGCAAGGATCGCCGTGTACTCCTGGGCCGCGTCCTTCCACTTCCTAACGGCTGCGAGTCGCTCGACAGCTGTCACCTTCTTCACTAAAGAATCGCTGTGAGCCCCGAAACGAGCGCCAGTGCCGCTGTTAGAATTACCTGAATTTGTTGAGGCAACTTCACCACTCGCTTTTCGCGCGGCCTGCGACTTGGCGATCGATTCGCGCAAGGCAAAAAGTCGGAGTTCACTCTTAGCTTGAAGCTCGAAATTCGTTCCGGCCAAATCACGTGCGGCGTCTTCGTAAACAAGCCGGGAGCGGGTGTATTCGCCGGCAGCGAAGTCACCCTCAGCTTTGCTCTGCGAAGTCATCCACAAAGAACGTGCCGAGCCCAAAAGAGTGAGTTTTGATTTGCGAAGAATACGTTCCAATTTACGCAAATCGTTGGCGCGCAACTCGAGTAGCAATTCGTCCAAATCCGTCAGAGATCGAGCAATACTTCCAGCCTGACTTTTGTCGAGGTTGGCAATGACCGACTTCAGTTGATTGCAACGATCGCGGTAGAGATTGTGATAGTTTCCCTTCAGCCCATCGCGCCAATTGATAGTCTCTGCTTCGATGTCAGTCCCAGTTGAATCCTTGACCAACAAGTCGGCTTGCTGCATCAATTCGCCAAGCATCATAGCGCCTGATTGACTTTCCAATTGTGATCGGCGCTGTCGAAGACTGTCCAGTAAGACTGCCTGGCGCTCTGTTTCCTCTGCCTCGCCAAAGTCGGTCTCAATCGCCTTGCCCGTTTCCTCGGGCGATTCACCAGCGACCTTTTTGCTGGTCGTCTCAGTCTTCTTGTCGTCATCGTTGGTAAAAACGACCCCCAGGGTCACAGCGACCACTACGAGTGCACCAATCATGACCATGCGGTTTTTTTTGGCTGTCGACTCTTTGCGTTCAGCTGCCGTCTTCGGACCGGCTGCTCCCTGATTGACAGGCTGCATTCGCTTCAGATGAAAGACCATTCGCACATCACCGATTCCGACTTCATCGCCAGACTCAAGAATGACCTGCGAAACAACGGCGCCATTCACGGTTGTCCCGTTTGCCGAAGCCAAGTCAACAATGCGCCAGATGCCGTTCTTTTGTTCCAAACGGCAGTGCTGTTTCGAGCATCGACGATCGCTCAAGGTGATGTCGCAATCATCCCCTCGGCCGATTACGAACGAGCCGGGAGTGAGATTGATCTCTTGAACGCCGTCGGCGTCATGCAATTCAATATGTGCCATGAGTCCCTTAACCCTAACGGGGTGCCAACCAGGTTAGGTTGGTCATTATGATCTTGATGGTCGTGAATGGTAAGGCTGCCGCTTTGAAGATGTATACCTTCCAATAAGGCCGTAGCGCAACTCATAGACCAAACATCTCTCCAATCACGGAAAGCGATGCTATTCTCCCATACAGGGGCAACAATTCCATGATCTGAGATGGTTTTCGGGGGCTCGACTCGATTCCTTACGCTTTTGTTGTAAAGCGCAATTAACAGGTCGACCAATTCATGCTTCCAGGATGGATGGCACGCAATCAGCAATTGGCTCCGGAGTGGGAATCTCTCGCATCCGACTTAGTGCGTAATATAGAAACGAACTTGCAAGAAGCCGTGGTAGCAGAGGAGCAAAGAGTAAAACGCGCACAGAAGACCTAACGCCATATCCACATAAGAGAACTTCTTGTGGACGAGGAGGAATGCGAGGCAGATGCCAACGAGGAATGACTTGGCGCAGATGAACCAAGTATTGCCCAAATCTAAAAGACCTTGAGCAACTGGATTGGCTTCCTTGCCGCCTTTTTCGAGATAGTCCAAGGTAAAAAAGGCATCCAGGATATTGAGCACGAGGATGAGAATAACCAGGACAATTTCCCGACGACCATAAAGATCGACATAGATGTTCTTGTCTTCACCGAGGCGTCGCCCGGACGCTCGGGAGCCCTTCGAGAAAAGACTATCCCAGATCCCCGTCGGGACACCCCGGCGGTCGTCATCATTCCTACGATCGACGTAAGGCCATTTTTCAAAGTCACTTGCATCACCTAACGGCAGCAAATCCATAGATGGATCTGGCTCCGTCGGTAAGGACGTCTTAGGGGCAGTCGTGGATGAATTCGGTTTCTTGCTCATCTCGTCCTATGCCAGGATTGGATTACTCTCTGCTCTTCTATCGGCGATTCTTTGGCTTCTCTTCACTAGCCCTCGAAAATCAAATTGATGCCTTTTAGCAAAAAGTCAAGGTGGTTGGCTGTGCGAATTCTCGATACCAACCTAGCACGCGAAACGCCCCAGGCTAAATCCTCACTTGCGGATTTATACAATCGTGGCTAAATGTTGACCGGGAAAAGCCTTATCTTCTCGAAGCAGGAACAAGCATGAGCGATCGCCCCACAGTCATTGTTGCCCATTATGACGCCGAAACTCTGAGCTCATATCGGGCAGAATTGGAATCCGACGGATTCCGAGTTCAAGCAACCAGTTCGGGTTCGGACGTCCTCAAGAAAGCCGAAGCCCAGGCTCCAGACGCCATCGTTCTCGAGGCCCTCTTGCCAAAGCAGAACGGTTTGAGCGTTCTCAAGCACTTGAAAGGCCAGCCTGGAACTCGCCTGATCCCCATCATCATGCTTTTGGATGACGGTGACACCTACACTGAAAATCGAGCCTTGATCTGCGGCGCAGATGCCATCCTGAAGCGCGGAGCCGATGGCAATTTGGCCGAAGGCACCCTCGCCGCCAAACTGCACGCTGCCATGAAGGAAGCATCATTAGGGAGCCCTGCCGACCAAGAATCGCCTTCAGATAGCGAAAACCTGCAGAGGATCCTTGATACGGCGGCACAGAATCTACGCCAAGAGAACCCTGTCTTAGCCCATATCACTGATTCTTTGACCGGCCTTTACAACGCCGAATACATGGAAATCAAGCTGGCAGAAGAATTCAAACGTAGCCGTCGATTCGGTGTCCATCTCGCCATCGTCGACATCCAGCTTCACTTAGGGGCTGGGGGCGAAGAGCACGACAAAGACTCAGAATGGCGCCATGTACTCAATGAAGTTGCTGGCATGCTGCTGTGCGAATCTCGAGACATCGACATCCTCGGTCGCCAAGACGCCACCACCTTCCGCCTCCTCTTACCGCATACACCGGTCAAGGGCGCCGAAACCATGGTTGAGCGCATCCTTACAAACGTAGCGGCTCGCAAGCTTGCAGGCGCAGATGGCACTTCCGTAGTGACCGCAGCGGCTGGCATCACCAAATACAATGGTGAAGACGTGGAAGCAGCGGAAGAATTGAAGCGTCGCACGAAGGATTCACTTCGGCAGGCGTGGCGCGAAGGAGGATCTTGTTTGGTCGTCTGGAGTTCTGACCTCGGTGGTGAAAGCCTAAGTTAGGCCACGCGTTAGTGAGAAAAGCACCATAAATCGTGCTTTCGAGTGCAAAAAGTCCAACCTTCGATGTTAGTATTAAAGGTGGACAGTAAAATAGAGGATACCTATATGTCGCTTTCGTGGTGGTTGGCGTCATCAATTAGGAATTCTTCGGAGGATAGACACATGGCGAATTCAGTCGGATTTAGCGGCATCATTGCCGCCGTTCTTACGGTGCTTTTGATTGGCCTCGTTGCCCCCGTACAAGGGCAAGAAAAAGGCAAAACGAAGATCAAGGTCCTGAATGTTAGCCAAGTCTACTACCCCTCCAGAGTCAAGAAATCAGCGAAATACAAGAAACCGGCTGTTTTGACAACCGCGACCGTCTTTGCTGCAATTCCTGAATGGAAGCAGATCAAAGAGAAGAAGCTGACGAATTCGAGTGCTGAATACCACTTGCTCTTGAAGAAGGCGAACGAGAAGTTCAACAAGGCCCTTGGCAAAGTTCAGGGCGTTTCTTCCTACGACATCATGGCGGAAGTTGGTGCAATTCAGTGCACAAACTGCACAGCCACAGATGTGACCGCGACGATCATCGCGAACTTAGGCGCATAATAATTGGCCCCGCAGCTTACAGTTGCGGGCCATTTTCGTGCCCTCTCGATCAAAGCTAAGTTTCCCGCACAAATATTGACATTAGTCGACGCTAAATCGTCCAAAAAGTCCGGTTCATGATAATCTGCCGCCTGTGAACATCCGGAATATAAAATTCGTCCTGCCGCTCATCATTCTGGTCACGGCCCTCACTGGTTGCCAAGTACCGGAGGTCGGCGACTTCTCCGACATCTTTAGCCCTGGTGTCTCTCTCCGAGATCTCGACGGCATCAAACTTGATAGCCAAGAAGATCGCCCAACTTGGGACTACCCCGACATTCAACTTGGTGATGGACGGATTCAACGGATCATGTGGATGTCCTCCGGTGAGTCGGCCCCCATGAGCAAGATCATTGTGAATGTGCCGCAGATTGTCGACAAACGCGTCACTGCTACTGTCGTTGACAACTTCCCCACGCAAAACCGGATCGATGAAAGCGGCAACTTTAAATCCATTAAACCGGCTAAGATGGAGGCCCTGTCTCTTGTCGGCCGTCTCGAAGATGTCGACACCGTAACTGACGTCGTCATTGGTGTCCAAACAAGCGTTGCGCAGATAGAAGTGAGTGTTCGAATTGTCGAAGTCCTGGAGACGGACATCACGTCGTTCGGGTTGGACACCGGTTTCAACTCTGTCGAGTCCGACCCTTCCCAACCGACGCGTACATTTTTCAATTCGGCTTCCACGACCTTGGGGCTTCCTGAGCTGCCTGGTCGCGGCGGCGGCTTCAATCCGAGCAGTCTTCTAGTGCCATTGCTCTTGGACTTCGGGACGATCAGCAACGGCGTGCAGATCGACTTCCTGATAAGGGCACTCAAGCAATTTGCACGCACTGACTTGTTAAGTGCGCCGCACCTGAGGGTCTTGGATGGCTACACAGCTCAAATAACCGCCACCGAAGAGATTCCTTTTCTGACACCAAACTTCAACGCGGTGGGCATCAGTTCGGTCACCACACAGTTCAAATCGGTTGGTATTAAACTCTTCATTCAACCGAAGGTCATCGGGCGAGAATTGGTACGAATCAACTTGACGACTGCGGTTGAAGCTGTGACCGGTGAATCGACCTTCGAATCCAACGGCGCGAGCATCACCAACCCAATCATTACGTCAAGAAAAGCTAGCACGTTCATGGATGTATACAACGGAGATACCGCCATCATCGGTGGTCTCTTGCGGCGCTCTACTTTCAAGAACCAGAAGAAAGTGCCAGTTTTAGGTGAAGTGCCCATTCTTTCATCGTTTTTCTCAAGCGAATCCGAAGAAACCTCTCAAAGTAACCTGATTTTCTTCATCACCCCGAAGGTGATTGATCCGAGCTTAGAACGTCGCCGCATCATCACTCCGGTGCCAATGGCACCAGACGACGAAGATAAGTAGTTTTTGGGAAGAAAACGCGCCTCAGGCACGTCAGATAACCAGGAGTACGAGCCCATGAATGTGAATCAACTTGAAAGCCAACGAGGATCAGCGCTGGTCTTGGCCCTCATTTCGGCTTTGTTGCTGATGATTGTCAGCTTTGAGGTTGCTCACACCGTTCGGATCGAAGACTTCATCACCGAGAACTTAGAGCAAGACACAAAGCTCAATGTCGCTTGCCGTGCCGGACTCGAACGAGCCCTGGCCCGTCTGCGTGAAGACCGACAAAACACCGAGGTCGATAGCGAATACGATATCTGGTGGAAACTCTTCATCGACACGGAGCTCATTGAAGACGATGTCGCCAAGGATGAGTTCCTCTTGGAGGACGAAGGTGGCTTTGGTGCCGAAGCGAAGACGATCAAGCTCTACATCGAGACGTTCGACGAATGTGCCAAATTCAACGTCTACAATCTCTTGTCAGAAGATCCAAGAGAACGGGCACGCCGGCGAGATCAGTTTGCCAACGTGATTGATTACTTCCGCCAAGACACTGATTTGGACCTCACATTTAGTGATGGTGAGTCCCTGGCTGATCAAGTCTATGAATTCATGAGGCGAGACGAAGACACTCCCTACGGCCAAGCGCTGAAGCCTCCGACCAAACAAGACCGCACTCTTGCCGATCTCTCAGAGTTACTCTACGTCAACGGCATCGAGCCAAGCATGATGTGGGATCAACTGGACGAAGACGGCGAAAAGATCATTCCCGGCCTGTGGCGCTTCATCACCATTTGGTCAGATCTCCAGATCAACATCAACACCGGAGAGATGCCCTCTTTGGCTGGGCTTTTCGAACAGCAAGAGGCTTTCCTGGGTGAAAGCATCGTTGCCTACCGCACCGAAGCCGCCGAAGAGAAGGAACGCGTTGGCGATCGCTTTTCAGAATCAGGGTCATGGGAAGGCGACGGCGAGAACGCCGAAGAAGACCCCACAGGCGGCGCTGCCTTTACCCAAATCAGTGAATTAAAGGAAAAGGTCGAGGGCATTACTCCAGCCCTGTACGACAAGATCAGTGCCTTTTTGACGGTTCAAAGCACGACATTCTCGATCATCGTCACATCTGAGATTGGGCGTATCCGATTGACCAAAATGTGGCTCGTTCGGCGCGACGCGAATGGCTTCAGGATTCTGTTGGAAAGACCTGTGAATCGGCCGCCAAACTACTTCCCCTACTTTATCCAAGACGATCAGATCGAAACGGCGGAAGAAGATGCCGCTGAAGAAGACGACTTCTAAGAATCGAAAAGAGGCGACCATGGCGGTCGCCCTCTTCACACCAACAATTGAATTCGATCTTAGCGGCGACCGCGGCCCGATCGCCCAGGCGTTCCGTCACGCCGTTGCCGCTGGGTGTTCCGCTTTTGGTCTTTTTCCATCAAGCGGCGTTTGCGCTTATGGTTCTGACCGGCCTTCTCACCCGAAAAGCGTTCAGATTCTTCAGTCCGCTTCGGTGGAGTCTCCAAGTGCCCGCCCTGTTGTTTGATTTCAGCAAGCCGAGCTTCAATCGCTGCCACTTCATGAATGGCTAAGCGGCGAGCTGTGCCCTTCTTGACAGTCCTCAAATCGACGGGACCAACACGAATCCGCTTCAGCTTCAAAACAGCATTGCCAACTTTGGCGAAGATTCGGCGAAGTTGACGGTTCTTGCCTTCGTGGATCGCCACTCGGACAAAAGTGAATTGTTTCGACCGCTTGAGGACCTTGGTGAACATCCGCTGAGTCTTACC
>JBLINQ010000043.1:0-32036 GCA_047639315.1 Planctomycetota bacterium | reverse complement strand
AGGTGATCGCTTGAGAGCAATGGCTGCCAAAAATGCCAAACCAAAGAGAACCAAGCTTTGGATGCCAATTTCGAGAATGAACCCGGCGCCTGATCCTTCAATCCATTGAAAAAGTGAAGACATTAGTGGTCCTCCTTGGCTCGTAGTTCGGCAATCTTGTTTTCTAATTGGTCCAGTGTCTTGGCATCGATCTTGCCTTCGGCGAGGTGAAGCAGGAGGGCATCTGCGGCGCCATCAAATGTCCGGTCAACGAATCGACTCACCAGACCCCGCATCGTTTTGTTCTTTTGAAGCGAAGCGCCGTAAACGTGGCTTCGTTCGGAACGATCAACATCGACCATTTCTTTCTTCTCCATTACCTGGAGCATCTTGAGAATGGTGGTGTATCCGACGGGGCGGGTTTCTTCGATGATCTGCAAGACCTCTCGTGCGGTGGAGGGTCCTCGGTCCCAAAGAACCTTGAGAAGTTCCAATTCAAAGTCGGTCGGTTGGTTTTGAGCCATGCATTTCTCCTTGTTCGACTTCAAACGTACGAAAGTCTTCGTAGTTCAGGGAAGTTCAAAAATAGAGGAATTTGGGCTGATTTCCTAAGTTTCACCCCTAAGTCTTTGTTTAACAGTGGTTTATGGAGTTCTCGGGGCCTGATTAGGCGAAAAGGCCGACGTAAATGACATAAATCCAGCTGAACAGGCCGTGGACGATGGCCCAAAAGATGGATTGATGCGCCGACCAGGAAATCGTGATGGCCAATGCGGTGCCGAAGCCGATCCCAGCCTTGTAGACACCCGATCTGCTTGTTGCTGATGATTCACCCATGAGCCGTTCTCCGTCCTGATTCCGCGGTAAAGCCAATTCAGCATTCAATAAGACCCGACGATATTTTGGGTCGTCACCTAATCCGGGTTCGCGGTCGCCTTCAGAGCATCTCGAGGAGATTCTCAATGGGGCGCCCTAATACGGCTTTTTCGTCACTCATGAGGATGGGGCGTTGGAGCAACTTCGGGTGTTTCGTCATGAGCTCAATCAGTTCGTCGGCTGATTCGTTTCCGCTTAGGCCCAATCTCTGGGCGTCGCCGCCCCGAAGGAGCTGCTCGGGTGTCATGGCGAGTTTTCTGAACACGTCATTCAGCTCGCGGACATCAAGTACTTCTTCTTGATACTCGCGGTAGCGAAACTCAATCTCTCGTTCATTCAGCAAGGCGACCGCCTTGCGACATGTGCCTCATGTCTCAGTGCAAATGAGTGTCAGCATGGGAATTCCGTTCCTGTTCCATTGGGACATTTGTGTTCGAAAACAGCATAGCACGCTGATCATATCATTCCGCAACCTGCGGTGGACCTCGCAGAATTGACGATCCAAGAAGCCAGCAAAACAAGGTATGATCATCTCGGCTTGAAGCAGCCCTGTGCTTGCGATTTACCGCGAATGGCAGCAATTTTTGCAATTCGATGTAACGAATCGTCATCCCATGCAGAGAAAGGGCACTATGAATGAACTCACCATCCACAAGTTGATGTCTCAGTACCGTGAGACGGGCCGCGCTGACGACCTCGGCGAACTTTTTGATGAAGTTGCTCCAACGCTCTTTCAAACGGCGCTCCATCTCTCGCTTGATCCGCAGGCTGCAGAGGACCTCTTGCAGGAAACTTTTCTCGCCATCATGGGATCGATGAAACGGTGGAACCCGAAGAAGAAAGCAGCGCCCTGGATCACGGGGATTCTTAGGCGCGAAGCCCAGAACAAAGGCCGGCGAGATCGTCGGCGACCAGCTCCGGAGAATCTCCCTCAGCGAGATTCGATTGCTCCTTCGGTGGCGACAGAAAACCTTGAACGCAACACTCTACTTCGCGACGCCGTGAATACACTTCCCGATCTCTATCGCGAAGTGGTTGGCTTGGTGCTCACGGAAGGAGCCGCTCCCTCTGAAATCGCTGCGCGCCTCAATTCGACTCCTGGAACAATTCGGACACGGCTTCACCGAGGCATCGCGCTGCTTCGTAAGTCCTTGCCTACCGGTGTTGCCATTCCCGGGGTCTTACTCGCTTTCCAAAGCACGAGTTTTGGAGCGGTTCGATCATCCATCTTAGCGCAGTCTGTGCCGACGAAGACCGCTGTAGTTACGCCAGCTCTCTTGGCGAAAGCAGCGATCGTTGCTGCGGCTATTGTCCTTGTTGTTGGTGTTGTGGTCGAGACCCGAGCATTTCTCATGGACGACGGCGAGGAATCACTCACCCAGAATGAAGCTGTTGATTCGGACTCCTCACAACAAGCGACCGAATCAGGCGACACGGCTTTGATTGCGCGCCGCAATCAAAGCAATGACGATTTCAACAACAAGACTGAAGTTCCTGTGGGTCTGAAAACAGGCAAGACAGTTGCCAAACGAAATTCTGATTCAGCGCAGGCGAAAGATATTCGGCGTGGCAGTTTCGCCATGCACTTCAAGCAAGGATATTCTTTTGCCATCGACGGGGTTGTGCCAGAAGCTGAATCCGATGTGTGGTTCAAAAGCTGCGCTGGCGGTATCTCAAGCATCCTCTACACGTCTCGCTTGGGCATAGCGACTTATCCTCAGTCGATCGGCACCAAGCGCCTTGGCGAAACGAGATGCAGTGCCGACTGCTATTTTCGCAGTGTAATCTCAGTCGATGTCGAGAAGGTGGCTTGGGGAGAACTTGCGAGTTGCGACAATCACACCGGTCACAGCGACGTTTTCGTAGTGAAAACGCAGGGAGGAGGTTACGCGCTCTGTGTCGTTCGCGAACGACTCGCAGACTCCGGGTGGACCAAGAACAAAGCCGTTGTTGATTATGTTTGGAACCCGAAAGCTCCCGTGTTTCACGACGATCGAAAATGGACCAAGGAACTTGCAGGTTTCGCCATCGATACCGATGCATTCCTGACAGATCCAGCGCTTGAGGCTATCTATAAGAAGACCGAAGATCAGGTCGCAAGACTCGACGGCCTTATTGCGAAGTACGAAACCGAGCACGGAGCGAATTACACGCAGGGAAGAATCGGTGTCGTGCTCTACGATGATTTAGCTCAAGATCAGACGCCTGATTGGCGCCTGGCAACACGCTACTCAACCATCGATTTCTCGAAGGGTGCGCGGTCTGAGCACACCAGTCGCAAGAGGTGGGATGGCGACTTCGAATACCAGTATCGCGGCGAGGACAATCTTCGGCTCTGTACTGTCACCGACGATCGCAGCGTTGGCTGGGCGCTTGGTAACCGAGATCTTGGTGCTTGGACAGTCACCGAAATTGGCACTCAGAAGCCTAAGAAATGGTTGCGTGCTTCTCGTGGCGACCTTTTTGTTCTCCATACTCTCGATTCCCGCGTTGATCGCTGGACTGAAGTCAAGATCTTGGCGGTCATAAAGAAAGAGGCCATTGTCTTCGCCTGGCAGTCGATCACTGATGCCAACGTCATTGACGAGATCATGGAAGCTCTCCGCGACCCGAATTCCGAAATGAAACGTCCAGAGGTGCGCATCCAAATTCGTGGTGGCGCCGGCGGTGGCAATCCGAATCGAGCCTTCTTCAATGGCACCAAGAATGCCTACGTTGACCGAATTGTGGCGGCTCCTTTCGATACTCAGATGCCTGTGAGTATCTCTGAACGCCATCGGGCCTGGATTGATGGCGGCCTCATTCCTTACGGTAAAGTCTGGGTCGTAACAGGTGTCGATTATGATGCGACATGCAAGGGTGATAGCAACGGATCAGGCGAGTTTATTGTGACCATCGGTGGCAAGAAGATCGTCAAGTTCCGCAACGAAAAGCAACGCCAAACCGGATCATGGGAAGGTCAAATTACCTTGAAGCCCGGCGAGGAGGAGAAGTGCTTCGTCGAGATTGCCAACTCCAGTAGCGCGAGTGTCATCGTTCGGGGTTACTTCAAAGACAACTAAGTAGGCGCGTTCGAGAGGAAACAGGAGAGGCCCGTGAACCAAGGGGTTCATGGGCCTCTCTTCGTTTGGGCACTATCCCGCGATATGCCGTTGCCCAGCATCGAGCTATACCGCTACTGGGCTCCATCGTTTTCGTTTCTCGAAGTCAGTCACGAAATTGGCAATGCATCGCTTGGCGCCCCCGATTTTACCTGAAAACGCAAGATTCGCGCGGTTTGCTCAGATTGGTAACGGAGAGGGAATCAGCTCTTGACTGACACAATGCTGACCATCACTAATCAGATTTCCGGCCCTACTTTAGAGAGACGAGTCTCATGCACGGGCACCTATTCCGTGTAAGCGCGGTCTGAGATGAAATGAAGCCCGTGTTCATTCGGGTTTCCAACAATGGTATTGAATATCTAGTCATGGCCAGGATCGGGGCGGGATTGGAAAAACGAGGCCAACAAAGAAGAGGATCCTCGGTCCGCGATATGGGGTCAACTGGGCTGGAGTGATAGTCTTGGGTGGTGAATCGGATTCGAAAAGTGGAGCGACGAAATGAAGATTCTGGTAGTTGGAAGTGGTGGACGTGAACACGCCCTCGCATGGCGTCTGTCCAAGTCTGAGTCCTGCGAACAGATTTTCTGTGCTCCCGGGAATGGGGGCATTGCTGAGTATGCCCAATGCGTCGATATCGCAGCCAGCGATATCGAGCAGCTCGTTACATTTGCCAAGAGAGAAAAAATCGACCTGACCGTGGTGGGGCCAGAAGCCCCACTCTGCGCCGGTATTGTTGATCAATTCAAGGCTGAGAAACTGGTCGTTCTCGGCCCAAGTGCCGCAGCGGCCGCCCTTGAGGGCGATAAGGCTTGGTGCAAAGAGGTCATGGCGAAACATTCGATTCCGACCGCCGCCCATCGCACATTCAACGACTCTGAACCGGCCCTGACTTATGTCCGCGAGACAGTTGAGTATCCCCTCGTAGTGAAGGCCTCAGGCCTGGCCGCTGGCAAGGGAGTCTTCATTTGCAAGAACGCCGAGGAAGCCGAAGAGGCCGTCAGTTCGATGATGGTTGACGGAACATTCGGGGGGGCTGGCGCCCAAATCGTGATCGAAGACTTTCTCGTCGGGGAGGAAGCCAGCATCATCGCCCTTACAGACGGCAAGACGATCATGGTTCTGGAATCGAGCCAAGACCACAAACGCGCCTTTGACGGCGACGAAGGTCCCAATACTGGAGGCATGGGGGCCTATTCTCCTGCACCCGTAGTGACCGCAGAAGTCCAAGAACAGGTTGAACGAGAGGTTTTGGTGCCGATCATTCACGCACTGAAACAGGAAAAAGCACCATTTTCAGGTGTTCTCTACGCCGGTCTCATGATGACGAAGAAAGGACCTCGAGTCTTGGAATTCAACGTCAGATTTGGCGATCCTGAATGCCAAGCCCTGATGATGCGGTTCCGTGGCGACTTGGCTCAAGTTCTCCTTCATTGTGCGGTAGGAACTCTCGAGGAAGCCGAATGCGATTGGGATCGCCGCCCGGCAGTCTGTGTGGTTGTGGCTCAAGAGGGCTATCCAGGGGCAGTCGGTTCTGGAAAGCCCATTTACGGTTTGAGCGAATTGGTTGCTCGGGATGATTTGGTTGTCTTCCATTCTGCCACGCGCAAGGTGGGATTAGACTTCATCGCAACCGGCGGCCGCGTCCTAGGCGTCACTGCCATGGGAGACGACCTCGCTGAAGCGCGTCAGAAGGTCTATGGCGTGATCGACGCCCTTAGTTTCGACGGGTCTTTTTGCCGCCGAGACATCGGTTATCGTGCCTTGGATCGTCAATAGATCCACGGATTGGAGGAAGTGGCGATCGAATCGCTGCTGAAGATTGGTGCCTGGAGAGATCGTTCTCATGCCGTTCGAATACGACAAAAACGTTCATACGGAACCTGGTCCGGAGGTCATGATCTTTGAGACTTATCTCAAGGAGCAGGGGCTGAAGCTCACCAGTGCTCGGCGAGATCTCTTAAATCTGATTTTTGCCGATCACAGCCACTTTACGGCTGATGAGCTTTATGACCGCTGCCGTAAGAATGACGTCCGGGTCTCAAAGGCCACACTCTATCGCACTCTGACGATACTCTTGGATTGTAAGTTGTTGGCTTCACATGACTTCGGCGAAGATGCTAAGTATTATGAACACGTCTATGGCCATCGCCATCACGATCATATGTACTGCTTAGGCTGCCGGACGATTATTGAATTTCGCAGCGAATCGATCGAGGAATTGCAGGACAGGGCGGCGCTTGAGGCCGGATTTCAATCCACGCGCCACTCTTTGACGATTTTCGGTGTTTGCCGAGAGTGTTCTGATACCCAGCAGGGTCGCGCAATCCTGGACAGCTAATAACCTTAAAGACATGAAGTCAATAGGCTTAAGGTTCATGCGTCTGGTTTTGGCTGGACGCCGTAGCCCCAAGACTTGCTTAGTGAATGCTGCCGAAGGAGTCTTCTGTTGAAAACCACTGTATGGGACGTAGAATCTACAAATGAGAATGGGTCTCATTTTCGACAGCTTCCTCTTTAGGAATACCGCATGGCTTCTTCGAGAACGTTGGATGATCTCAACATCGGTGAGACTGGAGAAGTGGGCGACATCTTGACCGGCCACAAGCTCGGTCGACGTTTGCTGGAGATGGGGCTCACTATGGGAACCGCTATTTCTCTCGTCCGCCGCGCCCCTATGGGGGATCCCATCGAAGTTCTTGTTCGTGGCTATCATTTGACATTGCGACGTTCCGAAGCACAGGTGGTTCAACTCCGTGACTAGTGACCAAGTAAGCCAACCCACACTCAACGTAGCGTTGGTTGGCAATCCGAATTCAGGCAAAACATCCGTTTTCAATGCGCTAACCGGACTCCGTCACAAAGTTGGCAATTATCCTGGAGTGACAGTTGAGCGCCGCGAAGGCATGCGTATTTGTAGTGGTGCGACCCTTCAGATGGTTGATCTTCCTGGCACCTACAGTTTGGCGCAACGCTCGCCCGACGAAGAAGTTGCTGTCGATTTTGTCATGGGCAAATTGGGCGGCGAAAAAGTTCCTGACCTCTTGCTCAACATCTGTGACGGCTCGAATCTGTCTCGCAACCTCTATCTGACCACCCAAATATTAGAACTCGATCGTCCCGTCCTGTTAGTCCTAACCATGATGGACTTGGCGCGCCTGAATGGCTGCGAACCAGACCCAGCAGCACTCAGTCGCGAACTCGGCATTCCAGTTGTTGCACTCAACAACTATGGAACGCACTCAGTCGATCGATTGACCCAGGCGATTTGCGATGCGGCTGCCCTGAATGAGACGAAGCCCGTTGCCCTCCAGACCGGTCCGCTATCCGATTCACTGGTGAGTCTAAGTCAGGAATATCCAGACCGGTCGCAAGGATCTCATTTACTCGAGTTGCTTCGTGCTATGGACGATCCCGCATTGAATGACGCATACAGCGTCGAATGTGATCGCTTGCAACAGGCTGCACCGAATTGGTGGAAAGATGAAGCACACAGTCGCTACGCCTTCATTGACGAAATAATGCCACAGGTCTTACCCGAACCGGTCAAAGGCAGCGGTTTTCAACTCACGAGCAAAGCCGACCGCCTGCTCTTGCATCCGGTCTTTGGACCATTGGCTTTTATCAGCTTGATGGCTTTCGTGTTTCAAGCGATCTTCACCTGGGCGGGAGCCCCCACTGATCTCTTGGAATTGGGATTTACCACTTTCTCAGAGACTGTCGGCAACTTGATGGGCGAAGGTTTACTGCGGGATTTGGTGGTAAATGGCATTTTGGCCGGCGTTCTGAATGTCGTGATCTTTCTACCGCAAATAATGGTTTTGTTCTTGGCGATCGGCATCCTCGAAGATTCCGGATATATGGCACGTGCTGCCTTTCTCATGGATCAACTCATGCGAGGCGTCGGACTTCACGGTCGTAGCTTCGTACCCATGATGAGTTCCTTCGCTTGTGCCGTCCCAGGAATCATGAGCGCGCGAACGATTGAGAGCCCAGCGGCACGCTTGGTGACGATCTTGGTGGCACCGCTCATGAGCTGTAGTGCTCGCTTGCCGGTCTACACTTTGGTTATCGGGGCTTTCTTCGGCAGCGGCACAATGTTTGGATTCATCTCCACTGGTGCAGTGGTCATGATCACGATGTATCTGCTCGGGATTGTGACTGCAGCAGCCATGGCCTTCTTGTTTCGTCGAACCCTGGTTCACGGCGAGACACCGGCGCTTATCATGGAGCTTCCACCGTATCGTTTGCCACGATTCAGTGTGGTCTTGCGCAATGTCTTCGATCGGGCCGGGCTCTTCTTGAAGAAGGTCTGGACGGTCATCTTGGCATTGACCGTTATTCTCTGGTTCCTCCAAACCTTCCCACAGGAAAATGCACGGTCGCTCCAATATTCCAAGGCGGCAGAGTCGCTGTCGATCGAACTTGTGGCCATGCCCGAATCAGATGCGCGACGTGAAGAACTCATCAACCGAATTGCTGACACGAATTTGCGTGCCACCGGTGCTCAGCTTGAAGGAAGCTATGCCGGCAAACTTGGGCATTTTATCGAACCAGTCATCCGGCCTCTCGGGTTTGATTGGCAAATCGGTGTCGGGCTGGTGGCCTCCTTTGCCGCCCGCGAAGTGCTGGTATCGACCATGGCTCAGATTCTGAGTGTTGAAGACTCCGAGGATGATGTGGTCTTCTTGCAAGAGCGCTTCCGAACCGTCAAAGACCTCGACACCGGCGAGGCGCTTTATCGGCCACTTACTGGATTGAGCCTTCTGGTCTTCTTCGTCCTCGCCTGCCAATGTATGTCGACCTTGGCGGTTGTGCGTCGGGAAACGGTCTCATGGCGCTGGCCCCTGTTTATGCTTTTCTACATGACAGTCTTGGCCTGGGGCGCCTCCTTTATTGTGTGGCAAGTCGGCACGGCGTTGGGCTACTGATGCTCAGTGAAAATGCACAGCTATGGATGATCTACCTCATTGGCATTGGGGCGATTCTATACTTGGTCATGAGACGTGTAAGGGCGAAGTCGACCTGCAACAGTTGTCCGAGCTCTGCCCTTCAAAAGGAAGAGCCAAGGAAGACAGAACCAAAAGCATCCCCGCACGTTAAGAACGACGGGGAAAGCGAAGCTCCATAGAATGGGGCTGAACCCGGACTAACCAGATATCTACTGCGGAGCATTTCATGAAGATTTCGCTGACAATCGTGACAACTTTGACTCTGTTGACGCTGCTCACAGCATGTGGGAACAAGGAAGCCGGAAATCAGGCGTATCAGACTGGACCGCAGTCTCAGGCCAAGAAATCGCCTGCTGATGACCAGAAGCTTGCGCCCCTCAAGAAGCGAATGGAGAAGGCCCTGGATCGCGGCGTCAAAGTTCTCAGCCAATATCATGATCTGAAGTCGGGCATGGTGGGTTTCTCACCGGTTGACGTCCAAAACACGCGCCACCCCGGGTTTGCCGCCATGGCGGCCCTTGCTTACATGCAAAGCTATCGGAAATACGGCATGGAAGATGGCCCGATCGTCCGCAATATCTTGGATTGGCTGGTTAGCCTTCAAAAGCCAGATGGCTCAATTTTTGAGCGCGATTCAGCCAACTACGTGACCAGCCTTGCCCTTTCTGCTTTGGTGGAAATCGGGGACGACCGCTACGCTAAGGCAATCGAAAAGGCCCGTGATTTTGTCGTTCGGCTCCAGGCCCGGGAAGATTCGGGCTTCAAACCAAGCGACAAGTTCTATGGCGGAGTTGGCTACGGTGGCGATATGCGTCCAGACCTCTCCAATGCTCAATTCTCGATCGAAGCGGTCCAGAAGGCTGGGCTTCCGAAAGATCACCCATTCTTTCGCCGCGCGATTGCCTTTTTGGAACGCACTCAGAATTGGAGCGAGACAAACGACCAAGTTTGGAAGGACAAGGACGGAAAACCTGTTCATCCCGGAAACGACGGTGGGGCCATGTATCTTCCCGGCGAAACCAAAGCGGGCATCACGGTCCATCCGGACGGGCGTCGCTCGTTCAATAGCTATGGTTCGATGTCCTACGCCTTATTGAAGAGCTACCTTTTCTGCGGCTTGGATCGTAACGACCCACGAGTCAAAGCTGTGGCCTCATGGTGTCACAAGAACTTTGACCTCGACACACACCCCGGCTTTCAGCCCGGAAAAGACGGAACTGGTCGATATCAGGGGCTCTATTACTACTACTTCAGCATGTCCAAGTGCCTCCACGTCTACGGACAGGTCGAAATCGAGACTAATGATGGCGTCAAGGTGAATTGGGCCGAGTCTGTGGCGGAGAAACTGCTCCAACTTCAATCCAAAGACGGCTTCTGGGTGAATGACAAAAATGCCCGATGGGAAGAAGCGTCCGAGCTTCTCTGTACGCTCTATGCCATGCGTGCCCTCGAGCAGTGCTATCAAACACTCTATGGCAAATAGCCTCAGGCCACCCATAGGGGGTGTTTTGCCGATGATTTAGGAATTTCAGCCCCATGATTAAGAAGAGACCACAATGGCGATGGCTGATCGTGCCCCTTTTGGGGGCGGTGATTCACGCTGTGATCCTGTCTTGGGGCTCCTTGGGGCAAGAAACCGGTGCCAATGGCAAAGCACTGGCCCTCCTTGCTCAGTTCTGTGGATTCGTGGTGATCGCCGCGTGGATGGTCGAGCTTATCGGAAGAAACCCGAACCGGGTGAAACAGACCACGATCGGATTCATACTGGCGATTCTGACCGTTTCCTTGGTTGGCTCGCTGATTCTTGGCCCTAAGATCAAATCACTCAATTTCATGACTCTTCTGTCTTGGAACGCTCTCCAAGCCTTACCGCTTTGGGCTTTTGCTGTGGTTCGACGGAGATTGAGCCCTTTGAACGTCGCGGGCTTAGACATTCTGGTCCCAGGATTCGTCTTACTCATGTCACCCTTTATCCTTGAAGGCTTCTTCATGGATCCGGATTCTGGACGCAAATGCCTTGAGTGGACTCTCTCCGCCTCTGCGTGGCCACGTGCCTGTCATGAGCATTTGCAACTCGACATCTTTAAGGCTGAACTGATCTATCGGGAGTTTCAGATCGGCGAGCGGATCTATCAATTCCCAGAATCAGCCGCATCGGGCCAAAGTCAGGCCATCCTGGCAGCTCTAATCTTGATTTGCGGGTTTGTGGCCAGTCTATTTAGGCGTCTCTTCGGCCGCCTCTGGACACCAGATGATAGTTTTGCTGTGATTGAGGCATGAGCAAACAGCGCGTATTCCTGGGCTTCTCCCGAGCCGAAAAAGATTCACCGATCCTAAGCACCCTCACGAGCCGTTTTGGACTGGTTTTCAGCATTTTTGGCGCAACTGTTAACGATGAGAAGCAATTTGTGGCCATAGAATTGGACGGTGACCAAGAAAAAATTGACGAAGCACTCAATTTTTTAAGGGGCTCTGGAGTCGATGTTGACCTCCGAGAGTAGTGAGCAAAGTGGGGCATAGACAGATTTGGCCTTCCCCCCTCTATTTTTGACAAATTCCGCACAATTGATCTCCGTGATTGCCCCAAATTGGGCAAAATAACGACCAAATCCCATCCTGCTCGCTCGTATCATCTACACAAAACAGCCCCGACACCTTCCTGGTATTCCGTCTATAAGGTGTTTTTATATCGTAACTTATGCTCCCTATCCGCTTCGCCAGCAGCGTTTCGCCAGGATTTTGGCGTCGAAAACTCTTAAGTTACGTCAGTTTTGTTGCCTGATACGATTGAATCCTTCCCAAAGTCATCGCTATAAGCCCTGATCGCGACCTTTTGGTGGGGCGCTGTCGAGTCTCTTTAACCCTTCTTCGAGGGGTTAACGAAATTCGCCAGTTCTTTGTCACAAAGGATTTGGGGCCATTCTTTGTTGCTTGGCCACGGTCATGTCATGTAGTCTGACCGCGATGGGAACCACAGAAGGGTTATTTGGTGGTTCTGTCTTAATTACTTTGAGGAGGTAATTCTCGAATGAGAAATTGGAACGTTTTAGCAGCATTGCTCGCAGTTGGATTCATCATGACTCCAATCGCAGCTGCACAGCAGAGCGACAACCTGCGTGACGAAGTCAATCAACTTAAGAATGACTTACATCGCGTGATGTCGCAAAATAAGCAGATCATCTCGGAAAATGCCGAGCTGCGTAGTCGTGTCGATGGTGTTGAGGACAACACTCTTGAAGAGCGCATTAATGCACTCGCCGAGAGCCTTGACTATGCCGCTGGCACAACAGTTAACAGTGTTGCCAACCCAATTACGGCCACCGGTGAATTCCGTATCCGTAGCGGTTGGGCATTGAACCGTGACTTTGGTCGCGATTTCGCAAGTTCAGAAGACGAAGATGACGATGGATCCTTCCAGGATGCTCGTATTCGCGTTGCTTTTGACTTCGATTTCTCGCGCAACGTCACAACTCATTTCTCGATGCAGGCTAATGGCCTCTTCGGGAATGACGAAACTGCCACGAACGATAACGGACAACTTTCAGAGATCGACCTTTACGAAGGTTGGATCTTGGTTCGTAACATCTTCGGTCGCAAAGAGCTTTCCAATAAGTCGGGTCGCCAAGAGATCGTCCTCGGTAACGAGTTCATCTTCGGTAACAACGACTTCTTTGGTGGCGAAACTCACGACGGAAGCGTCTGGAGCTGGTCCAGCGATAACTTCGACTTGCACTTCATCTTCGCAAAGATGGATCTTGATGGAGCTAACGCTGGCGTTGCTACAGGTCACCCATACTCCATTACCGGATCCCAAGGCGGATACGATGATGACGAGATGTATGCCCTCTACTTCACACTGAAGACTCTTGGCGATCACGTCCTTGACCTCTTCTGGGTGTACATGAACGGCAACGGCTCTGGCAATGGTGGTACCAGTTCTGGTCCTTTGGGCAACTTGAATGGTTCTGGCAACTCCGCATCAGCTTCATCAGTTGGTGATGAGTTCTACTACCACACTGTTGGTATGCGTTTAGGTGGTATGTTCAACGTCGCAGCTGGCTTGGACTACAACATCAACTTCGCTTACCAGTTCGGTGATATCAACGCTAACGGTGGCGGTGCTGACGCAGAAGTCAACTCCTTCGCTCTTGAAGCTGAAGTTGGAATCACTTTCAACGCCAACAACAACTTCCGCATGTTCATCCGCTTCCTCTTCACAGAGGGTGCAGACGAGAACGACGAAACTGGATTCATTCACTTGTTCCCAGAACGTCATGCGCAAGCTAACCGCGATGACCATACAGCATCCCGTGCTCGTTACGGTATCATGGACATCATTCCAATGAGCAATGTCATGACCGCTCAACTGGGCATGACATTCGATCCAGCAACTGACTGGACCCTCGGTGCAACAGTTCTTTGGGCTGTCACTGACGAAGACGTCACTGTTAACGGATCGAACGAAGACGACATCGGCTTCGAAATCGACGTGTTTGCAGAATACCGCTACAGCGCTGAAACTACTTTCAGTGCAGGTATCGGCTTCTTCTTTGCAGGCGAAGCCGCACCAACAGCTGGTGGTGGATTTGCAGGTAACGACGATGACGTCGCAGTGCTCTTCTACTTGCAGAGCCGCGTTGTCTTCTAAGTCTTAATTGGACTAAGAAAACTAAGAAGAGGTCGTCCGTTAACGGACGGCCTCTTTTTTTTGTGGACCTCGCCCACCAATCAACTCACGCCCTGTACGGTGCCAGGCACATGGTGGTAGCCCTATTGGGTTTGATGGTTGATTGGGATGATTGAGCAGGGCGAGCCATCGATGCGGCATTGGGTTTCTTTGCTTTGGGCTACCACCATGAGCCAGGCACCCTTGCTCATGCTGACGGTGATGGGGGCATTCTTGGATTGGCATGAGACGTAAGCACCACGAAGAGTAAGAATGCCGGCGGGACGCCGGCGCTCCCAGTTGGCTTGCCACGCTCCACTGGACTCCCGGTGCACGGGCAAGCCATAGGTCGAACGGGAGGGTGGGTTTCCATTGCGAGCTCCGCGAGCATCTCGCCCACCAATCAACTCACGCCCTGTACGGTGCCAGGCACCCTTGCTCATGCTGACGGTGATGGGGGCATTCTTGGATTGGCATGAGACGTAAGCACCACGAAGAGTAAGAATGCCGGCGGGACCGCCAGCGCCCGCATTGCTTAGGCAGCAGCGCGGGCTTCTTGGGTGAGTAAGCGCTCTTGAAAGAAGAGGGCGGTTATCAGCCAGGTCGCCAAAGTGATGTGGATGACTTGGACCAAGGGCGGCAAGTCGACGTATGCAAGAACCACGCCAGCGCCGCATTGGGCCAAGACGAGGAAAAAGGCAGTCGAGGAGGCGCGTCCCAGGGTCGAATCTAAGCACTGAGCTTTTCGTAGTTGGAAAGCCAAGTAGGTGACGAGGCCCCCCACGATAAGGGCTGCATCCCGGTGAACCCAATCGATGAGTCCGACCTCGCTGAGCCATTCACCACGAGCTAAGCCTTCGCTCTCTGAAGCCACAATCTCGATGCTGCCACGAACAATGGCACCCACGAGGATTTGGACGGTCGTGAGCGCCAGAGCGGCCCGTGACAAGAAGCGGAGCTTGCCGACTTGGACCGATTCGGTTGCAAAACCTTTGGCTTGTGCGGATGTGCTTCGCATCAAGATGTAGGCATGGACAAGAAAACCGAGAATGACGACGGCGGTAAGAAAGTGAACGGTGACTAACCGTGGATCAAGCTCATATCTGACAACCATACCACCCTGGATGGCTTGGACCGGAATCAGCAAGGACGCGACCGTGATGGCTTTCAGGACCGGCTTGTTGGCACGCGACTTTCGCCACGCCAAGATCATGGTGTAAAGCATGATGAAACCGACAAGAACGCCAATCATCCGATTGCCATATTCGGTCCAGGTCTTGGCGATGTTGATCTCATCGCCTTCCCCAAGGTAACTTTTGTCAATCTGGGATGCTTCGGTTGGTGGGATCCACTCCCCAAAACACCTAGGCCAATCGGGGCAACCAAGCCCCGAGCCCGTAGCGCGCACGGTGGCGCCAGCAACGATGACCAAAAGAACGGCGATGATGGAGATCTTTGTCCAGGCTTGTAGCTTGTCCATGGGGCAGTATGCGAGTGCCGGACAAGTGCTTCAACTTAAAGTGAGGCAATTGAGGTGAGTTTGATTGTCGCGGGCTGTTGTTCATTCATGAGTGAGAACCTAACCGCCAAGTTGGGCAAGGCTACGCAGGTTCCGCAGTGGGGCATGGAAACCAAGCTCGTCAAAGAGCGGGTCGGCATCGGGTCTTGGCCCCAAGTACCGCAAGGTCTTCAAATTCATCATCTCATCGGAGAGCGGGACGTCTTCCCGGAGCTTGACCAATTCTAAACTCAAGAAGGCTTCTTCCTTTTGTTCTGAGAGCTTCTTGGCGATCGACTTGGCCCCTCGAATAGGCAGGTCGGCGACGAGGTCCAGCTTCTCATAAATCTCAGGCAAGCTACCTAAGCTCGCCACTAGGGCTGTCGCGCTTTTTGGGCCGACGCCCCGGACACCTGGGACATTGTCTGTGCTGTCACCAGCAAGGGCCAAGAAATCGACCAAGTGCGCCGGTTTGACTCCAAACCGCTCCTTCACTTTGTCTTCGTCGATGAGCTGAAAGCTTTTCGGATCCATGACGTAAGTACCAGGACGAATAACCTGATGCACGTCTTTGTCTGGTGTGACCAATACGGTCTCGATGTTGGCTTCAATGGCTCGTTTCGCCATGGTTGCCATCAGGTCGTCGGCCTCGAAGCCGATTGCGTGGAAGCAGTTAAATCCCAGGGCTTTAGCGACATCCACTGAGAGCGAGAATTGGTGCTCCATGTCATCTGCCGGGGCCGGGCGATTGGCTTTGTAGTCGGGAAAAATGTCGTGTCGAAAGGTCTTCTCAGGACCATCAAAAACCAACGACACATATTGGGGACCGACTTCGCGGACGAACTTGGACAAGGCTTGGCCAAAGCCCAAGAGGCCGCCAACTTCTCGGCCATCCGGGGATTGGACCTTGTTCATGCCAAAATAGGCACGAAAAAGGGTAGCAGTTCCGTCAATGACATAGAGTCTCTTTGCTGGCATAGTGCCTCCTCGTATCGGTTCTAAGACAGTATGCTAAGGTGCGGACAGAACGCCATTTTGACCTGAAAGGATCTTGTTTGATGATTCAGAGACTTACTCTTATCACCGCTCTCCTCGCCGTAGTGGCCAGCCCACTTCTGGCCCAAGGAGACGGATTTCCGAAGACCGAAGACGGCAAATTCACGATTGTCAAAGAGATCAAGCGACTACCCGTCCTTAATCAAGATCAAACGGGTACGTGCTGGTCTTTCGCCACGGTTTCCTATCTCGAGTCAGAGTTGGAACGAATCAACGGCAAGCCAACAAACTTGTCTGAGATGTATCCGGTCTATTTCACCTACATGGAGAAGGGCAAGCGCTTCATCGAAAAGAAAGGCGAGTCCCAATTCAGCGAAGGTGGCCTGTCCCATGACATCATGTTGGTCGCCAAGAAGTATGGTCTTGCTCCGCAATCGGCCTATGACGGACTTTGCCTCGAAGACACCAAGCACAACCATGGTGAAATGTCCCGTGTGCTGAAGGCGATGGCAGGGATCTACGCCAAAGCCAAACCAAGACGTGGTGCGCCAGCCGCAATCAGTCCAAAGTGGGAAGCTGCATTTCAAGGGGTCCTGAATGCCTACATCGGTGAGTTGCCAAAGACCTTCAAAGTCGGCGATCGCATGGTGACACCAAAGCAATACGCAGATGAAATTCTCAAAGTGCCCTACGACGATTATGTCGAAGTGATGTCCTTTGGTTATTCAGATTTTGGCAAACGTGCCACACTGACAATCCCAGACAACTGGTACCACGATGACAACTATCTCAACGTGGACGTCAAGAAGATGATGGCCGGTATCGACCACGCTGTTACTAATGGTTATTCCATCGCCGCCGATATGGATGTCAGTGAACGCGGCTTCAAGCCCCGCAAAGGCATGGCTTCCATGCCTCCAGAGCTTGAAAAAGCCGGTGTTGATGATGCTTGGCGCCTCGAGATGTTCAAGAACGGTAAGACGTCTGATGACCACCTCATGCACATTGTTGGTATGGCCAAAGACAAAGCCGGTAAGACTTGGTATTTGACGAAGAACTCATGGGGTACCCAGGTTGGCCCTTATAAGGGTTACCTATTCATGTCGCGCAACTATGTTGCCGCCAAGATGTTGTCTTACATGGTCCACAAAGATGGACTTACCGATGCGCTGAAGAAAAGCTTCAAGCTCTAAGTTTGACGATCAAAAAAGGGGCGCCGGAATTCCGGCGCCCCTTCCTTTGTTTTTTGCCTCTCCCGCCGATTCTCGTCTTAAAAGTACGAGCCGAATAGAATGAAAAATTTCATGCGACCTACAACAATCATGCTCTTGGCATCTTGCGTTCTCTTACTCGCCGATAGCGGGTTGGCACAAAAAAAACTAGCCGCAAAGCCTGAGGTTGTGAGCGATGTGGCCATGGAGGTTCGTGGCTACCGCACTCGTGTTCGGGAGATGATCCGTACGTCGCTTAAGCGAGGGCAGGCGTACGAGCACTTGCGTGAGATGTGTGAAAAAGTCCCCAAGCGTGTTTCAGGATCTCCTGGTGCCGCGGCCGCCGTGTTGTGGGCCAAACAACTGATGGAACGCCTCGAGTTCGACAATGTTCACTTAGAAGAGGTCATGGTCCCGCATTGGGAACCAGGGACGAAGCCGTCCTTGGCAGTTACCGTGCCGGCCAATGCCTCTGCAACGAAGCTGCCATTCACTCCGCTTGGCGGCAGTGTCCCCACGCCTCTCGAAGGCATCACCGCTGAAGTGATGGAAGTGCAGAGCATCGGCGAGTTGCGAAAGCGGGAGAAGGAAGCCAAAGGCAAAATCGTTTTCTTCAACCGTCCCATGGATATGACGCTCTTGTCGACGGGCCAAGCTTATGGCGGGGCCGTCCGCCAGCGCACCCGCGGAGCTGCCGAAGCCGGAGCTGTCGGCGCCGTCGCTGTGATCGTTCGCTCGGTTTCTTCGCGACGGGATGATGCGCCTCACACCGGGGCCATGAACTACCAAGACGGCGTCAAGAAGATCCCTGCTGGTGCTGTCAGTATGCTCGGCGCAGATCGTCTGAGCGCCTTGCTAAAGAAACAAAAGAAGGTTCAGATCTGCCTGAAGCTTGATAGCAAGTGGTACAAAGATGAGTTGTCATACAATGTTGTCGGTGAGTTAACTGGCAGCGAAAAACCGGAAGAGATTCTTGTGGTCGGTGGGCACTTAGATGCATGGTCAACGGGTGACGGTGCCCATGATGATGGTGCGGGTTGTATGCATTCAGTCGAAGCACTTCGATTGATCAAAGAGATGGGCTACCGTCCCAAGAGAACGATCCGCTGCGTCTTGTTCATGAACGAAGAAAACGGACTCCGTGGTGGTCGTGCTTATTACAAGGCGCATCTTGACGAGATGGACAAACATGTCTTGGCACTCGAATCCGACAGTGGTGGGTTTACTCCCCGTGGTTTCACAACCGATGCGCACAAAGAGGCGAAAGTCGTTTTGGAAGAGATTGCTCAACTACTCGTGAATGCGGGAGCTGGAAAAGTCTATGCCGGTGGTGGCGGTGCTGACATTTCTCCGATGCGAGCCTCGGGTGTGCTGATGATGGGATATCGCCCGGATAGTCACCGTTACTTCGATCTCCATCATTCGAAGCATGACGTCTTTTCCAGTGTCAACGAGCGAGAGATTGAATTGGGCTCAGCTTGTATCGCCACCATGCTCTTCATCGTGGCCGACCTGAAAGAAACGCTGAAGCACAATCCGATCCCGGCGAAGAAGTAGTCGTCATCTTTCAAAACTGGAAGTAGATAAATTCTTGCTCTCGGCCCCCCATGAGGACAATCATGAGGGCGATTCCGTAGTAGAGGCTGTAGCGGAGAGCCTGCGGAATCTTGTCCCAATTGAGTTGCAGGGCATGCTGTTTCTCACGCATGCACCATTCGACGAGCAAGAGGAACCCTAGTTGCCAAACCAGGACTTGCTCAGGGGCAATCTCGGGTCTTGTGAATAGCGACGGGGAGAAGATCCCACTCAGATAGTCGATGGCGTCGCCAATCGTCTTGGCGCGGAAGAAAACCCACGCCACGGTTGTCAGGAAGAACGTCGAGAGCACTTGTAGGGCTTCCTTAGCACTTGGCAGCCAACGTCCGGCAGCGACAATGTCAGTGTTCTTGCGGTTCTTCTTCATCAATAGAAGTGGCAAGAAGAAGAGGGCGTGAAGGGCTCCCCAGGCAAGGAACGTCCAGTTGGCTCCGTGCCAGAAGCCGCTGACCAAAAAGATCGCGAAGGTGTTACGAATGCGATTCCAAGGGCCGCCGCGACTGCCACCCAAAGGGATGTAGACGTAGTCGCGGAACCACGTCGAGAGTGAGATATGCCACCGCCTCCAGAATTCAGCGATATCACGCGAGAAGTATGGGAAGGCAAAATTGCGCATCAAGTTGAAGCCAAAGAGCCTCGCCACGCCAATGGCAATGTCAGAATAGCCTGAGAAGTCACCATAGATCTGGAATGCAAAAAGGACGGCACCCAAAAGGAGCGTGCTTCCTGACAGCGTGGCATCGCTTTCGAAGATGCTATTTACGATGGTCGCGCAGTTGTCGGCGATGACGACTTTCTTGAAAAGCCCCCACAGGATTTGACGTCCACCATCGACAGCCTTGGCTCGATCGAACGACCGTGCTTGGTAGAACTGTGGCAGGAGGTTCGTTGCTCTTTCGATTGGCCCAGCGACCAATTGCGGAAAGAAACTGACGAAGGCGAAGAAGGCGATTGGGTCTTTGGTGGGCTCTAACTTTCTCTTGAACGTGTCAATTGAGTAGCTCAGCGTCTGAAAGGTGTAAAAGCTTATTCCCACCGGCAGAACGATGCTCAAGCCTTGGGCTTCTATTTCCTTTCCGAAGAAACGAAACGACTCAATGAAGTTGTCGAGGAAGAAGTTGTAGTACTTAAAGAAGCCGAGCAAACCTAAATTGGTAGTGATGCTCAACCCCAAGAGAAAACGACGTCGATTTCGATCGTCCGTTTTTCGAAACCCGCAGCCGACACCAAAGTCTACGGCCGAACTGAAAGCGATGAGCGTGAGGAAGCGCCAATCCCAGAAGCCATAGAATGCGTAGCTCGAGACCAAGAGCAGCGCGTTCTGCAGTTTTAGATGTCGCTCGGTGACGAACCAATAGAGCAGTAGAACTATCGGGAGGAACCAAGCGAAATCGAGGGAATTGAAGAGCACGCAAATCGTTCCCGAATGAACGTCATAGACAAGGCCGAAAGAATGGGGATCACCGCATCATCAGCAATGATTCACCTCAGTGGCATATTGCCTTAGCTCAGCATATTGGCAACCCTTCCCTTGTTTCGGGGAGGAATTTTCAAGCTATAGGCTTAGAAGAAAACTCTCGCTGGAGCGGAGGCGCGCGGAGTTTGATTGACTACTTCGATCGTGATGTGGTCGAGCCAAATCCCGGGTGGAACAACTCCTGGCGGTGAGTGGAAGAAGTAGGTGCCATCTGTGGTGGGGGCAACGTGATAGGGATTGGTGCCGAGAGGAGTCCAGACTTGTTGCCATTGGAAGGGCTCCCAAGTCACTCCAAAAATGGGGCCGGTTCCTGGTGTATAAGCCGGGTTGACGACGAAGACGTTGTAGATTTCAGCCTGGGTCGTTCCGATCACACCGACTTGCAAGCTCCCAGATCCGGTGTTCGCCACTTGAGAAGTCAGATCTGGCGTTTCGGGATCGAAGAGAGAAAGTGCGAACATGCGCGTGCCAGTTGGATCAAAACGCATGTGAAAATAGAGTCTCCCAGATTGCAGGGTCCTTTGGAGTTGAGTCAGTGCCGGTGATGTGATGCCGCTCAGCATAGAGGTTTGGCCCGCCATGGTGGTCACCGAGCGCCGTCCTCTTGGCTCCGATTCGAAACTTCCCGCTAAGACGAATCGTTTCTTCGGAGCGGCAAAGAGCGGGCCCGGTACCGTAAGAGTCTCACCATTAGCCGCGGTAATGAGGTTGGTTGTAGGGGCCCAAATCGAGCTCTTCAAATCTGGCAGATTCGCTCCGACTGAGATCCCGCTGATGACGATGTTCCCACCAATGACTACATCCCAGGACGGGTCTGTGATTTCACGGCCGTCGTGAAGAATGATGCCAGTGATATTGGCAGTGATGTTGAGAGCGGTTGTTTGATGGTCAATCGATACGAGGCCACTATTCGCTCCAAAAATGAGAGCGGCGATGGGTTGTGGGCCAGTTCCTTGTCCAGGATTAGGTAGTCCAGGTGTTTCACTGCCATTGCTGCTTTGCTGCCAATCGTGACCATCATCCTGGTCAATCATGCTGGATCGATAGAGGAGATTGCCAGTCAGTGGATTGTTGGCCTGACGTGCCGGTGGATTAGGGTAAACCACGTTGCCTGCCGGTGCCGGGAGAGCAAGCCCCGAGGTGCCAAAGACTACGAGATCCTGAAGAGTGGAATTCGAATCTGATAGGGCGATTGCGCCAGTACTCGTTCCAATCCAGCCATACCCAAATTGAGTATTGAAGACCTGCACTCCATAGGGAGGAGGCGTTTGGTAGAAGGGCGAGGGATTCGAGTTTTCCAACACCAGCACAATTTCCCCTGGACGAAGAATAGTCCCAGACGGAAAAGTGAAGCTGGGGTAGGAAGTGAAGGCGAAGGTGGCGTCTAATTTCCAGCCGCTCAGATCTCTGGAGGAGTTCGAGAAATTGCGAATCTCGACCCAATCAGGGCTGCCGGTGAAGACTTCGTTGATCACGACCCCCGATGGGCCTTGGCTCCAAGTCGAAGAACAAAGTGCTAAGGTCAGTAGGAGCGAAGTAAGCAGTCGGTATGGCATGCAGGTAATCCTCAATAAACCGAAGCAGGTATGAGGTCTTTCAGACCTCGGTGATGACCTCACTTCTGAGGATTCTGCCTTCTCGATTTATCCGCATTCTGCCCGCCTAATCTTGAGTAAATGACCTAAGATGAATGCTTGTGCCGATCTAAACTTGCCGCTAAGACGGAGCATGGCCATCACGCAGACAAAACGAGAGTTTATTCAGTTCCATTCACGGCAAGATCGCCCGCGATTCATGACGCAGAGATTCGCGGACGTTCTACGTGGTCGAATCCTCGATGTCGGCTGCGATCGGGCTGTGTTGCGCGAGTTTGTTGGCTCGGAGCGATACACGGGTGTCGATCGATCCGAAGAAGCGGACATCAAGCATGATTTGCAGAACGGCGGCCCGCTTCCGTTTGAAGATTCTTCGTTCGATGTCGTGGTCTGTACGGATGTCTTGGAACACCTCGATAATTTGCATCAGGTCTTTGATGAAATTGTGAGAGTCGGAACAAAAAAGCTGCTGATCTCTTTGCCGAACAACTGGAATGCGGCCCGTCACCGGATCGAACGGGGTCATGGCACATTCAAACACTATGGCTTGCCCCTTGATCCACCTGTAGATCGTCATCGTTGGTTCTTCAGTTTTGATGAAGCTCGAGATTTCTTTGTTGGTCAAGCCGAACGACACAATTTGAAAATTGGGGAGCTCGTTGTTCTTGAGAAACCTCGATTTGGCCCGATCAATTTCTTTCGTCGATTACGATATCCGAAACTGAATCGATATTTGAATCGCTACACCCACACTCTCGTTTGCGTCTATGAATACGAATAGAAAACTTCGCATTGCTTGCGCCGTCGTGCGGTACTTTCAATACGGTGGCATGCAACGGACCTATCGTCGGATCTTGTCCGAGTTGAGAGCCCGTGGGCACGAAGTGACCGCTCTCGTTGTCGATTGGGAGGGTGACGAAGTTGACGGTGTCGAAGTGCAGAGGCTGGGCGCTGCCGCCAATTCGAATCATGGCAAGAATGCGGCCTTTGGTGAGGCTGTTCGGAAATGGAAGTCTGATCATGACATTGATGTCTTGGTTGGGTTCAACAAGATTCCCGGACTTGATGTCTACTATGCAGGTGACCCCTGCTTCGCCGATTTCTACGCACGGCGTCCATGGGGATTCATGCACCGACTAACGCCACGCTATCGTGGTATGCGATCGTTGGAGTCTTCTGTTTTTGAGTGGGGCGGTGATACGGAAATCCTGATGATTTCCTCCAGCGAGAAGTCGCGGTTTCAGGCGCACTACGACACCGAAGAAAAACGCTTTCACATGCTACCTCCGGGAATCGATCGCGATCGATTGGGTCAGCAACTCCAACGCCCCTCGGACCGGATCGAGTTCATAAAGTCGATTGGTTTAGATCCCAATGACAAGATGATCGTGACCATCGGGTCGGGTTTTCACACCAAGGGTATCGACCGGGTTTTGAAATCTGTGGCGGCGCTCCCGACATCATTAGATTCCTTTTATTCCGTCGCTATCGTTGGTGAAGGGGATCAACAGAAGTATTCGAGTTTAGCCAAGCGACTTGGAATCGAAGCTCGATGTGTCTTTCTGGGGCCGCGTGATGACGTTGTCAATTTCTATCGCCATGCCGAACTACTTGTGCATCCGGCTCGAATCGAAAACACCGGCACGACGCTCATCGAGGCGATGTATTGTGGTCTCCCGGTCCTGACGACTGCCAATTGCGGCTTCGCGCACCACATCATCCAAGCGAATGCCGGGATCGTTTGCCCCGAACCTTTTGAGAGCAAGGTGTTTGATGGTTTACTCCTGGGGGCTCTCTTGGCTCCACAACGTAGGCAATGGCGAGACAATGGCGCCAAATATTCGCGCCAGAATGACCTCTACAGTTTGATTGAAAGAGCTGCAGACGTGATTTGCAAGGTCGGATGCGAACCGGAAAGCCCGTCGGAATAGTCGGCGAGGATTGACCGGTCGTTAAGATTCGAAAGCGTAGCCACGGTCATTAAGGGCACCCAAGACAACGCTGTAAAAGTCGTGGCCGTGCAAGACGCCGAGAAGATCTCGCATATCTTCCGAAGTCGTGATGGTCGCATCGAGAGGGCGCTCTTTGCCGTCAACTAATTCTTCTACGTCACAAAGATATGCCTGAGAATCGCAGATGGCGAAGGAACGAAGCGACATGCGATTGTGGACGAGATTGAGTTGGCCGAGTCGAACAAGGATCTCGGCGATACTTCGACCAATCGAATCGACGTCGACGTTGTCTTTGGCGAGTTCGCTTTGCAGAGTCGAGCCGCTCGAACGTTGATCAACAATCCAGGAATCTTGCTTGCCGCTACTTTCGACGCAGGCGAGCGGTCGAACGACTGGGACCTGTTCAAGGATGAGTCGCTGTGCGGCACGCCAAGAGCGAGCCGATCCTTCAAGTTCATTGAAGCCGAAAAGCGACACTCCATGGGAAGGAAACACGCAGACGCGACATTCTTTATCCAAGAATTGGACTGTTGTCCCATCAACGATGACGTCTTTCTTGTCGATCGAATCGACCAAGTCTAAGAGGGCGCCTTGATCTGAACCGCGATCAAAGAGTGCCTTTTTCCCCGACGTCAACTTGTGGACAGTCACCAGGCGGCACGGTCGTAGCATCTTGTCCAAGAAACGATCCATGCGTCGTTTTCGTTCTTTGACGATTCGTTTCCACAGCTTGTCTGATTCCGGCCGCTCTTTCTCCTCTCCTCTGGAATCGATGTAAGAATCGAGGAAGAGGGACATGGTTGTTGTATTGACGTAGACCGGATCCATCTGCGCGAAGAAGAGCGCAAGATTCTCTAACGCCGCGCCTCTTGGGACGGGCTTGCCCTTTACTTCGATACTGCCCGGATCAAAGGTATAGATGGTGTTTTCCACGACCGCAAAGTTACCGAAGTGAAGGTCTTTTTGGATCAGTCCGGTTCCGTGGAGATGACCAACCGTTGTCGCGAGGCTGCGTAGGAGACTGAGGGCCCTGGTCTCAGAAATGACCCCGTGGAGAGCGCGATCGAGATTCTCAGCACCGTCGATCCAGCGAAACAGGAGGCATTTGGCGCCCTTTGGGAGTTCGCCGCCATAAATGTCGGCCTCGTAGATCACCTCGGCGGTAGGTATGTTGCGCTCGATGAGTGCTTTTGATCCGAATTTTTCTCTTTGAACGTGCCTTTCGGCGCGTTCCACGGCGACGTAGATTTTGAAGAAGACCTCTTGGTGGCGCCAAGAGCCTCGGCCAGAAAAGCGGCGATCTTCGATTTCGCGCATTACTTGGTGCACGATGAGCTTTTCTTCAGTGCCATCTTGGTCCTGAAGACGATAGGTCAAAACTTGGCTCGTTGTGGACATGATTTCGACCCTGTGCTACCTCAAGGCTTGCCCCCTGTCGCGTCGACATTCAAGATAGGCCCTGATTTGAGATTTGAAGCCTAACGTGGGTCGGTGTCGGTCGGAAGTGGAAAGATCGGGAAGAAGCCCGAGGAGAAGATGATGGGTTTGCTTACGAATATCGTATTTTCAGCCGCCAAGAACCGAGTTCTCTCTCGTGGGACCGGGGATGCGGGTGAGAACCCAGCTACATTCGATGCCGCTTCCTACCAGGATTGGCGGACGAGTGAGCTGGAAGCCCAATATCGCGATCATTTTTCCGCCGCCGATCTCTTGGGTAAAGATGTGCTCGATTTTGGGTGTGGCGAAGGCGATCTGAGTTTCTTGGTCGCTAATTTAGGGGCCAGGTCGGTTAAGGCCGTGGATGTCGATGCTGAGCGCGTCGAATCGGCCCGGGAGCGAGCCCGAGATCGTAAGTTGAGAATTCAACCAGAGTTTTTTGTCGCCTCAACCACCACAAAGATCGATCTGCCTGACGAATCAGTTGATGTCATTCTCTGTTTCGATGTTCTCGAACACATCCTCGATTATGAGGCCGTGCTGCCTGAGTGGCGTCGTGTTTTGCGACCTGGCGGACGGATCATGATTTGGTGGGTCCCTTGGCTTCATCCTTATGGGCACCACATCGAGAGCCTTGTGCCTCTCCCGTGGGTGCATGCATTCTTGCCTGACTCGGTCTTGACCCGGACCTGCGCTCGAGTCTACGACCTCCCTGAGTTCAAGCCTCGCGTCTGGGACTTGGATGAACAGGGAAACAAAAAGCCCAACAAGTGGTGGAACATGAAGGGGCTGCCTGGGGTCAACAAGTTAACAATGTCGAGGTTCGAGGAGATCATTGGATTTCTCGATCTGCATATCGACAAACGTCAGTGTTATGGTTTTCGGACTTCACGCTTTAGGCCTCTCACTGAAGCGCTGGCAAACCTGCCAGTGCTCAGAGAGTTCTTTAACTCGTATATCACCTACGAACTGCGGAAAGACTAAGAGTTAGTCTTCTCGTAACGCCAGGACGACGTCTAAGGCAATCAATTTGTTCTTGCGAAGCACTTCGACGCGCACTGTCTTGCCGGCTTCCAAGAAGGCCACATAGTTTCGAAGTGTGTTGGCGTTCAGCATTTTCTTGCCAGCAATTGTGACCACGAGGTCGCCGCTCACGACGCCTGCTTTTGCCGCTGGTCCGCCCTTGACGACTTCAGCAACGACAACCGCACCGGAATAGCCGAGAGGCAATTGGGTGGGGCGAGTCTTGCTGTCGCGCAAATTGGCGATGCGAACACCAAGATAGCCACGATCGACTTGGCCACCTTGAATCAGCCTACCTGCGATCTCCTTGGCCATCTTGACCGGGATGGCAAAGCCGATTCCGGCATAACCACCAGTTCGAGAGGCAATGGCTGCGTTAATGCCGATAACGCGCCCGCGCAGATCGCAAAGGGGGCCGCCGCTATTGCCAGGATTGATTGCGGCATCCGTTTGGATGAAGTTCTCGTAGCTGGCAACACCGATATCGGTACGACCCTTGGCACTGACAATCCCTGCCGTGACACTTCGCGAGAGGCCAAATGGAGAGCCGCATGCCAAGACAAAGTCGCCAACTTGAAGGGCGTCCGAATCGCCTAAGACTGCGGGGATGTAACCGTCTCCATCTAACTTAAGAACTGCCAAATCTGTTGCCTTATCACCGCCAACGAGAGTTGCATTGATCTTACGATCGTCTGACAGAGTCAGAGATATCTTGCCCTTGGTTTCGACCACATGATAATTGGTGAGGACGTGACCAGCTTTGGTGAAGATGACACCCGAGCCGGTAATGGGGCGTGGAAAGGACTCGCCGGGGAGCCCATCTGGAATCACGGAAACATGAACGACGCTCGGTGCCATCACCGCCGCTACTTTGGCAAAGGCGTTCGCCATCGGTGGGAGCGCCTCGGTTTCAAGCTGCTGGCGAATCTTCGTCAAGTCAGAATCGGAGCCCCAGTTTTGTAATGCGCGTGCAGCCTCGGGAAGACGCCAGAAAACAACTGTCATGAAAAGGATGAGCGCTAGTCTCTCGATTTTCCTACTACGCATGGTCTAACTCCGATCAAATACTATGTGCGGGTTGGTCACCCCTTAACCCATCCAATTCGCTGGTCATCGTCTATTGTTTTCGAAAAAAAAGCGAATCAGGATCATTTTCCTACCTAAGGGCAACATGGGCAAAAGATTTCTAAGAGCACAGGATTAGCTTTTTCTTGTCCTTTACCGCGGGCGAGTCAGCGTCTGCAAAACGCCAACAACGCTCTCGGTCTTCGGTCTCGGCAAAGTCAATGCCGATGCGTGGGCCTTGGCACAAGCGAACAGGGTGTGAACGAGGGATGAGCCTCAGGCCCGCGGCACCCAAGAGGTCGTGGTGATTCCAGGACTGATCAAGCGCCAAAGCTTGGCCAATCTTACCTGGCCCAGTCAGCAGGCCTGCGCCCGGCTTTTGTCGGCGCCTTTCGACCACAATATCGAGACCGCTTATGACTTCTACGCTGCGAATGAGGATAGCAGCAGGTTCATTTTTTGGGCCGACCACAACATTGAGCATCTGGTGAATGCCATAGCAAAGGTAGACATAGGCAAGGCCAGGTGGACCGAACATCGGCTCATTTCGAGACGTTTGCCCGAAGCGGGCGTGACTAGCACTGTCATTTTGCCCGCCATAAGCCTCGACCTCCGTGATTCGAAGCTCGATTTGGCCTTCGGACAAATAGGACCCCACCAAGTTCTGAGCGGTCATTTCAATGAGTGTTCTTGCCATTCCGCTGCGGGTGAGTCGCTGGGCGCTTGATTTTGCCATAACTGATGATGCATCAAGGTTTTTGGGGTGATTCAGATCTCGGCCATAGGATAGTGGCTTTTTCTTGTCTGTTCCTTAAGAAAAGGGCTAAGCTTGTGCATCACTCTTTGATTGCCTTTTTTACTATATCCTAAGATTCACTTTGCGCGGGAGATTTATCGATGCCCCGAATCGGCAAGAGCACAGCGTTTTGCGCTGCCCTATTCGCCTTGGTTTTCGTCGCCAACTTGTCGGCCCAAACGGTCCCGACTGGTTTCAACGTTGACACACTCGTTTCTGCCGGCCTGAATGCACCACACGATTTCGCATTCTTGCCAGATGGTCGTGTGCTGATCGCAGAACGCGCTGGCACGATCAAGTTGTGGCGCCCTGGAACGTCGACAGTTTCCGCAGTTGGCTCGGTGCCAAGTACGCAAGTCGGTTCCGAACGCGGTCTGCTCAGTATCGCAGTTCGCGGTGATGCCCTCTACTGCTGGGCCTCACGTTCAACGACTTCGAACATGGTTCTTTCGCGTTTCACTTTGCAGGGGTCGCTCAACGCGCCAACAAGCACGAGCCTCTTCTTTCTGCCGACCAGTGAATATGTCGTTATCAACAACGCACCTGATACCGCATTTAACCATAACGGCGGCACCATTCGTTTTGGCCCAGACGAAATGCTTTACCTGTCGATCGGCGATGATGCCAACTGCAACAACGCATTGGTCTACAACTCGCTCGCAGGCGTCTTGGTTCGTTTGGATTTGAGTGGCCTTCCAGCTGGTGCTGGCGGACCTCCATCAATTGCATCTTTGGCTCCTGCCGACAATCCATTTGCTGGCGGCGCGAACGACAACCGCAAATTGGGCATTTCGAAGGGTCTTCGGAATCCATACAGCTTTAACTTAGATCCAGTGACCGGCGATATCTACATCGCGGACGTTGGCCAAAACGCGCGCGAAGAGTTAAATCTCTGGCGCCGCACCATGGGTTCGCCATTGGTTGCTAAGGACTTTGGCTGGCCATACCGTGAAGGCGACATCTCCTACGGTGGTTGTGGTGGCATCGGCTCGACTCCTGCAGGGCTGAAAGAGCCAATTGATGTTCGCACATCCGGTAGTGGTAGCCGTTCGATCGTCGCCGCGGGCATCGTTCGCAACTTTGGCGGCGCCTTTGATTTTGGTCCAGCGTACGAAGCTCACGTCTTCCACTCGGATTACTTCAATGGATCAATCGAACGCATTTTCCAGCCAACTGGCTTGCCATGGACGAATGCTGCATCCGTTCCAGGTCAACCATCTGCAACGTACTGGGGCACAGGCTTCACTGCTGCATCTCACTTTGACCAAGGACCAGATGGAGCCATTTACTTCGTTCAACATTCGGGGACTTACGGTAACTCTGGCGGTACCTTCAAACGTATCCGTGGTGGTGGTCCGGTCTACAACTTGAACGTCACTGGTGGTGATGGCCAAGTTTGTACTTCAGGCGAAACTTTTGGTGCACCTTTGACTGTCCGCGTGACAGACATGGGCGCTGCACCTGTTGCTGGTATCGAAGTTAATCTGACCACTGAAAACGGTTCAGCTGCTTTCGGAACTGCCGGGCCTTATGTCACGAATGCGAACGGCGAAATCAGTGTCATCGTTTCTTCCACAGGTGTGGGGGCTGGTGATGTCCTGGTTCAAGCTTTTGCCATCGGCGCGGCACCAATCGATGCCGACCTGTTTGCACGGAAACTTGAGATCACCTACATCCCCGGTGCTGGCACCGATCAGATGATTGTTGATTTCCACAACCGTTCGAACGCGGTCAATCCATTCTTGCCATTCTTGTTTGTGGTTTCGGATGTCGGGGAACCAATTTTCCCAACTATCTATGGTCCGCTCTATGTCAACTTGGTGACTTTGAACAACACTGTCATCATTGAAGACAGCACGGGTGGCTTTGGCAACATAAACTTAGGCCCAACGCTTCCATTCGGTGTTCCCGGCTTCACCGCAAATTACTTTTTAGCTTCTGGTGCATATGCAGGAACAACGAACAGGTTCCAGGCATTCGTGTATGACGCCTCCATCTTGGTTTCCCAAGCTGGTGCAGGCGCGACTAACACGGGTTTGACGAATCCCGTCACCTTCACCTTCCAGTAGGCCAATAGTTTTCTGTGAGATCATGATTTGGGGCTGTGTGAAAACACAGCCCCTTCTTTTTTGGTGGTCGCTCTTCCCATCTTTGTCGATTCCCGCATGATAGGCCCATGGATCGATCAACCGCAATTCTCATCACTCTTGTTGTTTACAAGATTGTCCTCATTGGCATTGGTTTCTTTGCTCGATCGAGAGCGACGACCAAGGAAGATTTCTTCCTCGGTGGGCGTAAGCTTGGTCCCCTCGTCGCCGCTATCAGTGCGTCCGCCAGCTCGTCTTCGGCATGGACGCTTCTTGGACTCAGCGGCTACGCCTACAGCAAGGGTCTCTCTGCCATCTGGTTCTTTCCATCCTGTGTCGGCGGCTTCATCCTGAATTGGTACATCGTCGCCCCGGCCATGAGGCGATATGTCAAAGGGCGTTCTGTTCTGACTGTCACCGACATCTTGGTCGGTGATCGTAGTCGTCCGATGGCGAAGGCTGTCGCCACGTTCGCTTCCCTTCTTATTGTCGGACTGTTTACCGTCTATGTTGCCAGCCAATTCCAAGGAGCAGGAAAGACCTTTGCCGCTTCCTTCGAAGGTATGTCAGCAAATACGGCTGTCATCTTGGGAGCGTCGATTGTCCTGTTGTACACGCTCATGGGAGGGTTCTGGGCCGTTAGTCTCACCGATACCTTGCAGGGGCTGATGATGGCCCTCACGGCGATCGTCTTACCGACTGCTGCACTCATGGCCGTGGGGCCGGGTGAGCTCTTAGGCGAAATGAGAAAAGTGGCAGATCCTAACTATTGGAATCTCTATGCCGGTCGGGGTCTTGCCTCGGGCTTGGGCTTTGTTGTCGGTGTTTTTGGCATTGGTATGGCCTACCCCGGCCAGCCCCATGTGACCAATCGTTTCATCGCTTTGGACGATCGCCCCGAAGCTCTGGTCAGTGCCCGTCGAATCGCGATTCTTTGGGCCGTTATCATCTACACCGGGATGATTCTTCTTGGTTGGTGTGGTCGGGCCTTGTTTGGCGAGGTCGTCGATAATGAGGGAATCCTCATCACCGCCGCTAACCGTCTCCTCAATCCCGTGCTCGCTGGGGTCATGATTGCCGCCGTCTTGTCGGCGATCATGTCGACCGCGGATAGCCAACTCCTCGTAGCGGCGTCGGCCATTGTCCATGACTTGAGGTGGAAAGCAGCGGCAGAGCGCCCGCTCTTCTATTCTCGCCTGATCATCACGGCGATTAGTGTTCTTGCGTTAATCGTGGTCTTCTGGGGCAGCGACTCGATCTTCAAGCAAGTGTTGTTTGCCTTCAGTGCCGCTGGCGCCGCCTTCGGGCCGCCTCTTTTGGCACTTTGTTTGGGCTGGAAACCATCACCCACACGGATCTTCATGGCCATGGTAACGGGGGTGAGTTTGGTTTTGTTCGCCAAATTCGTCATCGATGAGAGCAGCTGGAAAGCGCACACCATGTTCTTCGAGTATGCCTTGCCGACAGTTGTCTCAGCTCTCTTGGTCTTTACTTCGAAGCGGGGCGCCGAGTAGCAGGCCGTTTCGATCCCGGCGCTGTTTCCAAGAAAGTTTCGAACAGGGCATTCTCCGGCATGTCCTTGCGCCAAGCTAAGTGCACTGGGAATTCAACTTTGGGGCGAGTGATGCGTCGTGCCGTGACACCCTTGGTGGTCGGCCCATCAGGTAAGAGCGATGGGACCAGAGAATAACCAAGTCCGGCTTCAACAAACGCCAGGATGCTGTCAGCG
>JBLINQ010000042.1:0-32092 GCA_047639315.1 Planctomycetota bacterium | reverse complement strand
GAGGGCCGTTTCTATTTCAGTTGAGAGATGTGGCTAAGAAGCGACGCTCGACAGAGCGTCCTCAAAATTGCCACGAAGCTCATCGACGTTGGCATCCCCACCTTCGGCGTCCTTCAGCAGTCGCCACATTGACAACCTTGCTTGCCGAATGAAGGTCGAGATGGGCTGGCCATCTGTCAGGCTCCGGTTGACCAACTCGACTAGCCGGCAAGCGGCATGAAGATAGGCACGACGAGCCCCCACCATGTCTCCGTCATCTTCGCAGCTTGCCCCTGAGATCAGACCGAGCTCAAGCAAGGCACCAAGGACGTCATCGTCTAATTGAGCGCCTTCCGGGAAAACCGAGACGCAAGTTGCGTCGAACTGCCTCGTCATCTCGTCAGCGTTCGAGTCGTCTTCGATTGGGCTGTCGGTCGCTTCACGAGCTGGACCAGCAGCAATCTCAGGGACCAAATCAGGAGCGGCAGGGTAGTCCACAGTCGACGTTGTCTCTGATGGCAACTCAACCGCGACGTCATTCACTTCTGAATCCTCGATATCTTCGTCAGTGATCGAAGCGGATTCATCCCTTATGATGTTTTCATATTCGTCAGAAATACGGCCGGCCAAATCATAGGTTAGTTCCGTCAAGGTTTGGTCGCGCTCAACGCCAGCCAAGTGCCCCACCGAACCAGTCTCAGGCCAAATATCGCAATGGCGTAACCATGGGATAATTCGCCAAGCGCACTGTCGGCCTGAAAGCAAGACGAGCTTGCCTTCGCCAGCCAAAGCCTGAACCGTTGAGTGACGAAGAAATTTCGATGAAAGAACCTGTGCCGAGAGGAGGACGACCAGCGCCTCTCGTCCTTTGAGCTTGTTGCGCAGGGCCACGGTACCCAGGCAATCCAGGTCTTCGAGCACGATGGCATCAAGTTTCGTGATGTGATCCAGTACGCCCAAGTGTTCCATGACGGAGTCTTTTAGACCCTCATCCTCTTGCGCGTGGACAACGATGATTCCCTTACTCGGCATGCCTCGAACCTCCAATGATGAACCTTGTTCACCAAATTCATCGGCGTAAGGGGATGGGAACTTGAATGTTTACCCAAAACAGTGGGAAAAAACTCAGTGCCATGCAGTCCGGCGTGAAGAGAATGACCTAATCGAGGCGAAGGTCACTGCGATTGAAGAGGGGCTCCAAAGTTACCCCTCGTTGGCGAAACGCTTCGATTGCGCCTTCACCTCGGTCGACGAGGCAAATGACGCGCTCAACGATCCCTCCGGCCTCTCGGACGATCTCCATGGCCTGGAGCGTCGACCCGCCCGTTGTGGTTGTGTCCTCCACCAAGACAACACGCTGTCCAGATTTGAAGCCACCTTCCAATTGCCGAGCCATGCCATGCTTCTTGGCCTCTTTGCGGACAAAGAACCCGAGCAACTTGGTGAAGCGAGGATCTTGGTCGGCAGCGGCAAGAACGGCGCTAACCAAAGGCACAGCACCGACCGCCATACCACCGACAGCGTCGACAGGGATGCCGTCGCACAGGCGCTCTAAGACGAGCTGGCCGGCCAAAGCGACGCCTCTTGGTCGCATCAGCGTCTGGCGCAAATCGAGGTAGAAATTGCTCTCCTTGCCACTGGCAAGAACAACGGCCCGTTTTTCCAGAGAAACTTCATGAATGAGGTCAAGAAGTTCTGATCGTGATTGAGCGTTCATGCCCTCATTGTAGCCATTTGGGAGACTGATCTTCCAGGCCAGAATGTGATCCGGGGTGGTTCCTGCTATTTTGCCGTTGGATCACCATTCGTTTGAAAGAGACAACCCATGGCCCCTTCAAAAATCCTCATTATCGGCAATTCAGACGGAATCGGCCTCGAAACGACGAAGATGCTGCTGGATGCAGGTCGGCAGGTGATCGGTCTTTCCCGTTCAGAGTCGTCCATCAAACATGATCACTACCGACACCAGGTGGTCGACGTTCTTGCTCCTGATTACCTCGCACTCCTCAACGAAGTTTTGGCACAGGAACCGACATTGGACACCTGCCTCTTCTGTGTCGGTGTCGGCAACGAAATAGAAGACAATTTCTGGCGTGGCGAATCCAAAACTATCGCGACGAACTTCTTGTCGGTTGTGCAGACTTTAGAGTGTCTTCTGCCCCGATGGCTCGAACAGAAGAAGGGGCACTTCATCGGACTATCGAGTTTAGCGGACACCCTCAGGATTCCCGATGGATGCAGCTACAGCGCATCCAAAGCCGGCTTCTCAAACTATCTTGAATCTCTGGGGCTACGCGTGCGAAAACAAGGCGTCTACATTTCGAATGTTCGCTTTGGCTTTGTCGATACCAAGATGGCTCATGCGCCGATCAAACCTGCCATGATTTCACCAAGCGCTGCCGCCAAGATTCTCATGTCTGTCCTGAAAAAGAAACCACTGAGACTTAGTCGGCCGCGTCGGATCTTGCCTGCAATTGGTTTCCTGAGTTTCCTCAGTTGGCTCCAAACAATTCGCTATTGATCACCTGGCATCTTTGTATTGTTCGCGCAAATTGATGACACGTTGGTTGTTCGGCGAGCGAACGAGAATCTCATCGATCTCGACTCGCGCGTCAATCGGCCTGCCCAAGACAAAGAGGATCTTGGCCAGGAGTGTTCTGGCTTCAATGTGACCTGGCTCGTAGCGCAAGGTCACTCTCAATTCCATCTCGGCAGCCGCGGGTCGTTTCTGCCACACGTGATAGGCGTAATAGAAACGAGCTTCGGGGTCTTTGGGATCAAGTTGGCGGGCCTTGACGACCTGCTTGAAAGCATCCTCCTGGCGCCCGACCATGACCAAAGACTTCGATAATTTGAGTCGAATGAGTGCGTTCTCCGCATCAAGCTCAGCTGCTTGTTCGAAGTCTTTGACAGCCAAAGCGTAGCGCTTCAGACCGTGATGGGCGTCACCTCGAAGAGCGTGATTGCCAGATACTTCTGGCTTAACCTTCAGTCTCTCGTCGGCTGCCTTTAGTGCCACGTCGAATCGACCGGCCTGGAGGGCGCCTACGACTCGGGTAAGCATACTTTGGTAGGACCGACCTTTCAGCAGAACCGCACGCATGATGGGATTGCGTGACGCAATGGCGCTCTGGTTGTCATTTTCCTTGGCGATCTTTTTGGCCATCGCCTCGGCTTTCGGCACTTGATTGGTGTCACTATAAGCTCGAACCAAGAGGTTCATAATGCTCTTCTGCCCCGGCGATTCGAGATTGGCCCGCTCGAGAGATGGAATCGCCTCAGCGGCTTTCTTGGCTGCCAGCAAGTTACGGCCGAGAAGGAAATGTCCTAGCGCAGAACTCTCCAATGACAAAGATTTCTTTGCCGCCACGATCGCCTCCTCATGTTGGCCAACGAGATCAAAGCACTCGCAAATATCGAGGTACAGGGGCGCATAGTCTTCGCGAATCTTGAGTGCCTTCTCCAGATAGTCACGCGAGAGTTTCGGATCGCTGCGTTTGAGAATTCGACCAGCAAGATAGAAGCACTCGAAGTCTTCCTTCATTGCCAAGCATTGCTCATAGACCTTGCTCGCGAGATTTTCGTGACGATGCGCCTGAAGGACCTTGGCGTACTCTCTTAGGTTGTCAAACGTTGGCTCTGATTTTAGCGCCTCGTGATGTTCCTCGATCGTCTTGACGACCGCCTTTTCAGTACTGGCATCAAAGTCAGGCAATGCTGGGATTTCGGTCACTGACTTGTCGCCGCAACCAACAACGAGTGCTGATAGGACAATGATCAGGAGAAACGAAAAACACTTGCTTTGATTCATTCTTATTTCCTCTGACGCCGCAGCACCATCGTTTGACTGTGTTTTCCGCCGGGGAATGTTTGCTTGTCACCACCTGGAAAGTCAACTTCGATACGATCGACCTGGGTGGCTTCGCCAATGCCAAAGTGGATCGGCACCAAAGCCGCGGCCTGGTAGCTCGTAGCAGAATTAACGGTGGCCCGATAAACCGTCTCACCAACATAGGCTCGCACAACAGCGCCCATGGCATAGCGTTTGAGCGCCTCATCAAGGACTTCGATCTTGATCCAGTTGCCCCGTTTGAGGGCAACGTTGTGATAATACTTCGTGCTGGCCGAAATGGCGTTAATGAAGAGATCCTCACCGCCGTCACCATCGAAATCCACGGCCAGCATGGAACGATGGTTCGCAGCCCAATCACAAGCACTTTGTGCCTTCTCGTTGGCTATGTCGAGACGCCCCTCGCCTTGATTCTCAAAGAAGAGATTGCCTTCGGAATAGTATTCCCAAGTCGACCCTTTGATCGCGCCCTTTCGCGGCGAATCATTACGCGCAACTGCTCCGTTGACGATCATGAGGTCTTGGTCGCCATCATTCTCAGCATCAAAGAACGCCGTGCCCCAACCGGTGTAGGGCAAGCTCGCCACTGACAGCCCACACCTTGATGTGCCGTCAGAAAAACGAAGCCCTTTTTCGCCGAGGTAAAGCGTATTGCTTTCCATCATCAGGTTGGTGGTAAAAATATCGGGATAGCCGTTCCGATCGATGTCGGTCACAGCCAAACCCATACTGCTCTCGGAGGCTCCTTGGCCATTGACGGCTGTTCCTGTCATCAACCCAACTTCTTTGAAAGTGCCGTCCTTCTGATTGATCCACATGAAGTTGGGGACACCGTCATTGGCGACATAGAGATCAAGCCACCCATCTTCATTGAAATCTTCCACCACGACCCCAAGGCTGTAAGAAGCCTTACTGCCAATACGGCTCTCGGCCGAGACGTCGACGAATTTCTTGCCGCCAACATTCTTCCAAAGTTGAGACTCAATCTTCTTGTAGTTCTTCGGGTGACAATAATCTTGGGTGCCAAGAGTGCCCGAACATACGGGGAGCTTGCCATCGAGAGATGTATAGCGGCAAACAAAGAGATCGAGAAATCCGTCGAGGTTATAATCGAGGAGTGCGGAAGACGTGCTAAAGCCGTTGTCTACGAATCCCATTTCAACGCTAACATCGCGAAAATTGCCTTTGCCATCGTTGAGGTACATTCGATCCATGCCGACGGAACTGGCGAACACATCAATGTCACCATCGTTATCAATATCGCCGACGGTGCAACCGGTGCTGTAGGCAGCCGAGAAACCACTCGCACTACCCGCACTCTTCAGTTTGCCGTCGGCGCCCCGCAAGTAAAGACGATCGACAACTCCGTTGTCACGGTCACCACTTTCCATGCACAGCAGGTCGAGACGACCATCATTGTTGGCATCGAAAACTGCCAGCCCAGCGCCGGTAATTTCATAAATCGGGAAAGTTCCGGTCACCTGTAATTGGTGGACAAAATCCAAACCAATGTCGGCGGTCGCATCCTCATAAAAGGAACGACTCTGGGACTTAGACGGGCCTGGATCGTTCGAAGAGATCTCGGAGTCTCCTCCACATCCAGTTCCGACAAAGAGACTGGCAACCAAGGGAATAAGAACTGCGAGATAACGACGATGCAACATTCTCATAGGATACCTGTTTCTATGACAATCGGCAATAATCCCCATGGGCACTTCGATGGCTGCGACTGCGCTTTGTCCATTTTGGCCGCCATTCGGGGAAATGGGTTCACTCTTCAGGCGTAACGACATAAGGCGTTGCCAAAAGACCCGCTTTTGGCCATGCTCGCGCCCCCAACTACCTTTCGACCAAGACCGGAGAAAAACGTTGCGTTTATTTAGAGCCCTTCTTCTCGTCCTTCTTGCCCCCCTGATGGCTCATGCCCAAGAATCAGCTGCGATTCAACTGGCCCGAGACGCTGCCGTTTCGCCAAATGGGGACCGTATTGCCTTTGTTTGGCGCAATGACATCTGGACCTCAGGGATTACCGGTGGACAAGCGCAGCGCTTGACCCAGCATGCGTCTTCCGACCGAGCTCCAGAATTTTCTCCTGACGGCACTCAGATTGCTTTCATCTCCAACCGTGACGGCTCCAATCAGATCTATGTCGTCGCTGCGAACGGTGGTGCGCCGAAGAGAATGACAAAGCACACCGAAGGGTATGACTTAGTGGAATGGACCGCAGATGGCTCGGGCTTTTTGGTGCGGGCCAATCGTGATCACTTTTGGCGCAACGGCAACCGGTTTTTCATTCAGCATTTGGACGGAACGAAAACACCTGAGATCTTGTTCGACGCCTATGGCCACAGCGGCTCTTTGTCACCAGACAACAATAGCTTTCTTTACTGCCGCGAACGGGCTTCGACTTATCGCAAGCGCTACGTCGGGTCGGAATCAGAGCAGATTTGGCATTTTGATCGCAGTTCTGGCGAGCACAAGATCATCTTGAAGGAAAAGACATTCAATCGGCATCCATTGTGGGACGCCGACGGAACTGGCTTCTATTATGTCAGTGAGCGCGATGGCTCCTACAACCTGTGGCATCATCACCTGAAGACGCGGACCAAGCGCCAGCTGACCACATACAAGTCCGACGGCCCGATGTTTCCCGCGATTTCCCGTGACGGCAAGACTCTCGTCTATCGCCGCTTAGCAGACCTCTATCACTTCGACGTAGCGACTGGGGAGGCCAAGAAGATCTCACTCATCGATCAGGGTGATCCAACCATCGATCCGATCCAGAACATCGTTCACGAGAGTGCTACGTCCGCAACATTTACCCCCGACGGTCGCGTGATGGCGTTCACTGCTGGCAACGACATCTGGGTCATGGACACCGTTCTGAAAGAAGCTGTCCAAGTGACGACTTCCGCCTCTGAGGAGGCTTCGCCTCTATTCGTCAATAACGACGTCCTCATGTTCATTAGCCACGACGGTGGCAATGCCGATATTTGGACCGCAACCAGGACGGACCCCAAGAAGTATTTTTGGCAAAACAAGACGTTTCAACTCAAACGCCTCACTCAGACACCCAACGTCGAATCTGATCTTCGACTTCTTCCCGACGGTAAGCGCATCTCTTTTACCCGTGATCGTGGCGACCTTTTCATAATGGACATGGACGGCAGCAACAGCCGCCAGCTCTTATCATCGTGGAACGCACCAGATTACGACTTCTCGGCAGATTGCACTTGGCTGGCTTATGCCGTGGCCGACAACGATTTCAATGGCGACATTTGGATCAAGAAAGTCGACGGCAAAGGCGAACCGTTCAATTTGTCTTGCCATCCTGACAACGATTCCAACCCGCGCTTCAGCCCAGATGGCAAAGTGCTGGCATTCACGGGTCGCCGTTGGGGAACCGAATCCGACATTGCCTATGTCTACTTGACCAAAGACAGCGCTGAAGAAACCAGCCGCGACCGGACCTTGGAAAAAGCTCTCAAGAAAATGAAAGAGCGGAAGAAGGGAAAGAAAAAGGCAGCAGAGAAAAGCAAGCCTGCAAAGACAATGGCGAAGGCCGATAAGCAAGCGAAGATGAAAAAGTCGCCAACGACGAAGCCCGTCGCCAAGAAGGACGACACCAAGAAGAAGTCACCAGCTTCAAAGGTGAAGGCTGTAAGCATCGACTTCGAGGGAATTCGCGATCGCATCCGTCGCATTCGCAACCCGAACAGCGGCGAACGCGGACTCACCTTCTGGCCAACTGGCGCCAAGCTCCTCTTTAGCGCCTCCGTCGGCGGCAAGTCAGGCGTTTATTCCGTCGAGTTCCCCGACAAGTTGCGGCCCAAGCTTTTTGCCTCTCAGGGCGCCCGGAACTTCCGGGCAATTTCGGAGGCGAAGAAACTTGTTGGTGTGATGGCTGGCAAGCCAGCCATCATCTCGAGTACGGGAAAAAGTGAGTCGTTCTCCTTCACAGCCAATCAGGCCGTTCACTTGGGAGAATTGTCCTCAGCTGTCTTCCGCCAAGGTTGGATGCTGATGCGCGACAACTTCTACGACGGCAAACTTGGCAACAACAACTGGGACGACATCTACCGCAAGTATGCGCCAATGGCTGCCCAGTGCCTCGATGCGACAACCCTTGGAGAAGTGGGCAACATGATGCTGGGAGAGCTCAACGGCTCACATCTTGGCTTCCGTATTCGCTCTTTGCCGAGCGAACAATCGGTTACCCGGAAAACCTGGAACACTTCAACCGGACACTTGGGATGTCGTTTCGATCCAGCTTGGCAGGGACCCGGGCTTAAGATTGCTGACGTCATCCGCAAGACACCTGCCGCCATGAAAGGCAGCAGGTTGAAGACCGGAGAGATCATCATCAGCATCGACGGTCATAACGTTGATCCCGGACTCGAGATTGCCACCGTCATGACGGGCGTCGCCAACCGCACCGTGATCCTCTTGGTAAAAGGCACCGACGGCAAAGATCGAGAAGTTCTAATTCGCCCAACGTCTTATCGGGCTGTTCGTGCCCAACTCTATGAAGAGTGGCTCGAAGACAATCGCAACATGGTTGACCGACTTTCCAAGGGTAAGTTGGGCTATCTCCACATCAAGGCCATGAGCGGCGGCAATCTCCTGCGATTCGACGAGGAGCTCTACCGCATCGGTCACGGCAAGGAGGGGCTAATCATCGACGTCAGAGAGAACGGTGGCGGTTCGATCACGGATCACCTTCTGACCAGCCTGACTCAACCAACTCATGCGATCACCAAACCACGTGGTGGTGGCGAAGGTTATCCAGCTGATCGTCGTATTTATGCGACCTGGGACAAGCCCATCATCGTCTTATGTAACCAGAACAGCTTCTCGAACGCCGAGATCTTCGCACATGCGGTCAAGACACTGAAACGTGGCCGCGTGGTCGGCGTGCAAACAGCTGGCGGTGTTATTTCTACCGGCGGCCGAAGCATCATGGGACTTGGCTTTGTTCGTATGCCATTCCGAGGCTGGTACCTCATGGACGGTGAAGACATGGAGCTAAACGGATGCAAACCTCACGCCGAGATTTGGCCGGCTCCTGGCGATTGGCCAGCAGGCATCGACACGCAAATGGATAAAGCGGTTGAGATGCTCATGGAAGATGTCAAGGCGTGGCAATCACGCCCACGTCCGAGATTGCGCAAGTCTTCAGAACGCTAAGTTCACACGGAATCACGCTGAAATGAAAAGGGCCAACGGTTTTGCCGTTGGCCTTTTTTTCGTGTCGATGGCCGCTCGCTCTTCGGCCTTCGGCTAGCGTCTCTTTTTCTTGGCTGGCATGCCGGACTTACCCTGGTTCTTGGTGCAGTACTTTTCCCACTCTTCTTGGAAGCGCGGCAAAGACCACCCGAAGTATTCGCGAATTGCATCGGGAGTCTTGACACCCGAAGCCAGAGCTCTAGCAAAATCCCCACGCTTCTTCGCGTGGACCAAGATGATGAAATCGACCATCGACCAAGAGAAGGCGGACAACATCGGATTTAGCTTCTTCGTCCCGCGGTTGCCAAAGCTCGACAGCTTTGGCGCTTTCTTCTTCCGCACGACCGAATGAACCTTCTTGGGCCACTTACCCATCTGCCAACGGTCCTTCTTGGTTGCAACTTCGCCACTCGTAAAATTTCGTGTTTCACCAAATTTCTCGATCTCTAACCAGTGTGCGACACCGACAGTAAACCAACCCGAAGGTTCGCTCTTGCCGTATGGAAAACCCTGCTGAGTAATGAGATGGGAAACGTGGTGATAGACATTGGCATGAAGGGCTTCATCACTATTGAAGTCTGCCTTATTGCGGCCAACGATGTAATGAGGGTCGGTCGGCGAGAAGAGCTTATCACCCCCACTCGAGAGCGTGGCTCGAATGCGGTCGCGATCACGATCTTTATCCATGATCCAGACACACCAATGCCCGCCCTTCGGGAACTGATTGGGTTCGCCAAAAATCGCGATCCAGTCGCGCAAGAGTTCTTCGAGACGGCGGCTATAGAGCAAAGCGGCATCGCGCTTCTTGTACACCGTCTGCCCAACTTTGACTTTGGGAAGATTGAAGTGAAGATAAAAGTTCTTTGTCTGCACGTGAACGGCAGTCGGAATCTGAAAGTCTCGATTCCACTTCTTCGTTTCATCGTCGGCAATGAACTTCGCTTCGTTCGCTTTGTCCCATTTTTTGGCTTCAGCCTTCACGCGAGCGTTCTGGCCAAGGGCTACGGGAGCAATGACCGCTAAGAGCACGGCCAGTGTCATGAGTCTCATCATCAGTTTCTCCAAGGACATCGACCTTAATGTTCTTCCAGAGAAATTGAAAGCGATTCCAAGTTGAGGTTTGAATATCAGGAACGTAGCCCGAGCCACTACTGAGCCACGCGAAGCGACGGCCGGACACCACACCCACTATGAGCTTCAGATTCTCTAAAATACTCACGCGCGGCCGAACGTGTGCCTTTGATGGGGCCATCAAAGGAACCACCTCGGACAATCCTGGACGTCGTGCTCCACTCAAGGACAGCGCCGTCTCCTGGGTTTACCTCAAGTTCATAGTTCGAGAATCGATCGCGACAGAACTCTGAGACGTTGCCAATCACATGATGAAGTCCGAATGGATTGGGCCTCAGGGCGTCGGCAGGAGCATGCACGCCATAACCGTCGTTGAGTTCAGGCCAATCTTTTAGAGATGACCAGGTGGCGCGCAGAGTCTTCGCCGATTGATCCGGAAGATTAGCACAGCCAATAAGTTTCTCCCGATCGTTTCCCACCCACCAAACCGAATCGGTGCCAGCTCGGGCTGCATATTCCCATTGGGCCTCAGTCGGTAAATCGACGCCCATCCCATCGAGGGCTTTCTTGATCTGCGACCAGTTACGATTCTCAAGTGGGTGCAACAAGCTGAGGTGCGTGTCCGGATTTGGAAAGAACATCGAACCGTAGAAACTCGGTTGAGTGTCAAAACGGTTGAGCCACTGCCCTTGGGTCAACTCATATTTAGAGATGAAGAATGGGTCGAGCACCAAGGTGTGAACCGGACCTTCGTTATCGCGAGCTTGCCCATCAAAATGATAGCCATCCTTGAACTCGTTTTGAGCGCCACGCCAGCATTCACCGCCGGGCAAGAATACAAAGACGATGCCCGTCAATGGACTCAGATGAAGATAACCGCGTTCGTCGCGCCAAGGCAGAGGGCCATCGTGTGTCGGCCAATGTAAGAATTCCTCTAATCCCGATTCGGGATCAGAGCCAAGAGGAATAAGGCCCAGTTGAGGTCTGATTGCCTCACCATCGTATTTCTTCGATTCAGAAATTCGCTGAAGGGCCTGGCCCCACTTCTCTTTCGGCTGCACCAAGGTCTGTCGTTCCAAATCGACAATTTCATCGCGATAGCGCTTGGTTCGATCAAAAAGTCCGACATCCTTCTTGCCAAAGTGCTCTAGTTTGGCAATCAGTTCGACCAAGGCATCGTGCTGCCATTGATCTTCGAATTTCTCTAGCTCAAAGACACTCTTCGGAAAGTTCTGAGACAAGAGGAAGTCACGCTCAAGTTCAGCACGAAGCAAAGCTCGTTGAACAGCATCTTTCTCATTCTTATCGGCAACGAAAGTGAGTTGTTTTTGGATGAGACCAATGCGTCGCTCGATGTCCTTGATCAGTCGATCTTGTTGTTCAAGGCTTGGCACGCCACGTTCAGGTCCAAGTTTCACGGCGGTGGCTGACGCTCGCAGGTGGTTCAGCGTTTCGCGATGAACCGCCAGTCGTCCCAATAACTCGTGCCCTTCATCGATCCAGGCATTGAGAGCCTCGAGGTTGCCAATTTGAGGGCTGGAGATACGAGCAGCTACAATCGTGAGATTGGCGATCCTCTTGATGTCGGATAGGCGCACAACATCGTCCAGGGCTTTTGCCCGCAATTCTGACTCATGCTGAGCGGCTCTTGCGCTGGCGTCAGCGCGATCCTTCTCATTTTTGATCAGCACAAATCCGATTGCGAGTCCGACGACAATGACAATAGCAAGAATGGCCAGTGCGATTCGCAGTCGTCGACGCTGTTTCTCGGTGACTTCTTTTTGATCTCTCTGTTTCTCGATAAGCCTGACCAGATCGCGTCCTCGATCGCCAGTGATGAATTCGGCCATGGTATGAGCCAGAATCAGATCGTCGCGTTGAAGTGCGACTTCGGCATAGATCACCAGCGCTTCTTGCAACCCAATCTTGGCGATGTCATTTTCATCCCACAGCAAAAGAGCCTGTTTGAAACCGGCAATAGCGTCGGTGACTGCCGTGTAGATGCCTGAGGTACGCGGGCCTTTGGCGACTCTCTCTTTCGAGGTATCGAGGTGTGCCACGGCGATGGTACTGAGTTGAGCGCTTTCCCGATGCCTGAGGAAGGCCTGCAGATTTTCTCGAAAGATCTCGACGCTCTGATACCGTTCGCTGATTTCTCGCGCCATCGAGCGACGGCAAACCTCTCGGATGTCCAGTGGCAGATCAGTCGGTAATTGAGGGATCTTCCCCCGGCTCGCCTGGATGACGGTGTCATGAAGTGAATCACCGCTGTGCGGCGCAGCTCCGGTAAGAAGCTCAAAGAGAATTGCACCAAGAAGATAGACATCAGTCCAAGGCCCAAGGAGGCTCGGATCGCCGATCGCCATTTCAGGGGCCATGTATGACGGGGTGCCAACGATGTGAGTCTGCTCTTCGGCCCTGGGGATGCCCGTGTCTTTACCCACGAAGCGGTCATCAAGAACGACACTGAGGCCCCAGTCCATGACAAAGACCTCGCCAAACTCCCCGACCATGACGTTGGATGGTTTTAGATCGCGATGGATCACGCCCTTGGCGTGGGCGTAGCACAGAGCGTTGCACACGTTGATCAAAATGCCAATGTTTTCAACGATATCAAGCGCTGACGATTTGCTCAGCGTTGAATCGGCGTCATGCAGTAGATCGCTCCATGACCGACCGCCGACCAGCTTCATGGCAAGAAAAGTCTCACCGTCATGACCGCGGCCAAGCTCATGCACAGGCACGATGTTGGGGTGATCTAGGATGCCGGTGACTCGGGCTTCGGCGACGAAGGCAGCCTCAGCGACGGCGCTCTTACCGCCAGACTTCTTCACCTTCTTAATCGCCACATCCCGACCAAGGCTCTTTTGGTGGGCACGGTAGACGACCCCCATGCCGCCGCTGCCAATTTCTTCCTTAAGTTCGAAACCAGAATCGGCAACAAACGGATTAGCCGATTCACTGGGAGACGAGACTCTATACGTCAGATCAGGATCACCGTGTGACGACAATCCACTCAATCTGAGCGTCTCTTCGAACTTACGAATTACGAATGAATCGTCTTGCATTAACAAACATCATGGCGATCTTTGCGCGTCGCGCAAGATAGTCTTAGGCAGCGACGTGAGAACGTCCCATACCGCGCCAAGCAAACCAGGCACCAAGGATGATCATTGGCAAAGAGAGGATCTGCCCCATGGTGAGGAAGCCAAAGATAAAACCAAGATGGGCATCCGGCTCGCGGAAAAACTCAACGGTGAAACGGCTAAGACCATAACCAATCAAGAATAGACCCGAGAGGCGACCTGGGAGATTCCTAATTCCGGGCCGACGCGCCAAGAAAAAGAGGACGCCAAAGAGCAAGAATCCCTCGAGAAATGCCTCGTAGATTTGGCTCGGATGACGCGGCTCGATGGCTCTGGGAAATTTGACTCCCCAGGACACATCTGTAGGCCGGCCATAAAGCTCGCCATTGATGAAGTTGGCAATGCGAACCAGGAAAATGCCAATGGGCGCGGCACAGGCGCAGACGTCCAAGACGTGCCCAATGCGAAGTTTCCGCCGCCAAGACGAAAAGATGATGCCGGTGGTGGCGCCGAGCAAGCCGCCATGAAAAGACATGCCCCCACGCCAAATCTGAATAATCTCGGAGGGGTTCTCGAAGTAGTGCCCCGGCTTATAGAACAGGACATAGCCCAATCGGCCGCCTAAGATAATGCCAAAAGTCACGGCGACAATGATGTCATCGACATGAGCCTTCGTCATTCCTGTGTGCTTATAGCCAATGAGGTGGTAGATGTAGCGCCACCCTAAGACGATGCCGGCTATATAGCCGAGGGCATACCATCTGAGAGCAAATGGCCCCAACTCAAAGATGATGGGGCTGATGTCAGGAAAATCGATCGAAGCAAAGAATGTATACATAATGTCGCCGTTGCTTAGTCTACTTCGATCTGGAACATCTTGTCCCAGTTCTTGCCGGTGACCCAGATTTTCTTGCCGATTGGGTCATAAGCGATGCCATTGAGAACGCCAGCATCTGGGTTCTCCAATTTGTCACGCAGGCTTTTGCAATCGACCCACGACTTAATCTTGCCAGTCTCTGGATCGATGCGGGCAATGCGGTCTTGTTGCCAGATGTTAGCCCAGAGTTCGCCGTTGATGTACTCGAGTTCGTTCAATTCGCGAATCGACTCGGTGCTTTCCGTCACCGAGAAGCGGCGCACCTCTTTGAAGTCTTCGGGATTCCGCACAACAATCTCGTGAGTTCCATTGCTCATGAAGAACTCTTTGCCGTTTGAAGTGATGCCCCAACCTTCACCCCGATAAGTGAATTGCTTGTTGCGGCGAATCATGTTCTTGAGGTCGAACGCAACGCACTTCTGACTTTTCCACGTGAGTTGATAGATCATGCCGTCGTGCACGACAATTCCTTCACCGAAAAGCTGGTTAGCAAGCTTCGCTTCCTTGATGGTCTTGCCCGTCTTCATATCGATGCGAATCAGACGAGAGGCGCCCCTCTGCCCCGTCCCGGCGTAGAAGTGACCATCGGCAACGAGAAACCCTTGGGTGAAGTTGGCCGGATCATAAGGCAATTCGGCGATCGCTTTGCATACGCTCGTAGGCGCTGCTTCAAAGCCATCACCACAAGAAGTACACATGAAGAGCGAAAGCCCGAGCACCATGGATAGGATCAAAATACCCACTTTTGAAGGCGACGTCGTCAGGGTTGTCATTGCAAGATCTCTCCTCGGCCAATTGAACACCAGCCTACATTAACTGTTGGCCCCCATAGTCGAAAGAGAGGGGCTATTGGCGGGGTTTTGACCGGCCCGAGGCAAGCCAAATGCCGACGAATATGGCGATTCCTGAGAAGATCGTCGCAGCGGTCAGTGGCTCATCTAAGAAGAGGAGCGCTGCGATGGCGGCGATGATTGGCTGAGAGAAGATGAATATGGCCGTTGTCGACGCCCGGACACGAGCCAATGCGAACACATTCAGGAAATAGGCCAGGGTCGTAGGAAACAGCAGAACATAGACTAGTGCGAGCCAACTATCGGTACTCGCCGCCTCCGGGAAGAACTCCGCCCCGCCAATAAACAGGGGGACCTGCCAGGTCGACAAGATGAAAACCCAGCCGATCACCACGTACGCGGGATAACGACGGGAAAGTGGCCGCGAATAAACCAAGTATATCGAGTACGACAAGGCATTGGCACACATGAGCAGGTTGCCCTGCAGGTAGGCGTCATCCAGGTCCACACCGCGGTGCACGACCAGATAGACAAGCCCTGCGAAGGCAATGAGCGTCCCGAGTGCGCGGCCCTTCTCGAATTTCTCTTGGCGAATCATGATGGCGATGATCAAGGTGAGAACTGGGATCAAGCACATGACCAACGCCGCGTTGACGGTCGGCGCTCGCTGGAGTCCTTCTAAGTAGAGAACTTGATTGACTGATATGCCCAGGAAGGCACAGATCTGCAGGCGAAAGAGGTCTGGCCAAGTGGGGAAGGCTCGTTTGCCTAAGCGGAAAAAGGCGTAACCGCCAAGAATGAGAGCCCCGAAAAGCATGCGCCAACCAGCGAGTGCGCGAGGGTCGAAGCCCTCCATGGTCAACTTGCCGAACAGCGGAAACAGCCCGAAACAAATCTGCACGACAACGAGGGCGATGATGCCCTGGTTCTTCTGCTGGCGCTCATGTTCGGCGGTATCTTCACTCATGGCGAAGGCTACGCCCTATACCGTGCTGCCACAAGTTGGGTGCAGCAATCGCTGTTTCGACACTTAACCGGCGTCATTTTGACTTTAGAATCAGACGGAAGCGGCTTTCGCCTGGGGCGAACGGCGTCGATTTCCCATCCACCCAATCTTGATGCTGATCACCGTAGAAGTCTGATTCGAAATGCCCGCTTTGGCCCCCTGGCATTTGGAACAAACCTTGCTTCGCTTCGCCAGGCGACACGACCAGTCTCATGCTGGCGCCGAATCTTGTGCCTTGTGCCCGCGGAGTGTTGGCATCGCCAGGCATGCCGCGGGACGGCATGTTCAAGATGTCTCCAATGAATGGAGCCCCGCCGAGAGGGTGATCGTAATAGACCGTTCGCACGCCACCCCAAACCGTGTCTAAGCCAAAGCGCGTCTCTTTGACAATGTCTTCCACGACCTGCTTGAAGACCTGATTGATCATGCCGCGCCAAGTGGCGTAAGCCGGCGCCAACAAGTGAATCGGGCGATCGCGGAGGAGCGCAAAGAGCGGCTCGTCTTTGAGCGGCCAGTTATAGACGAACGACTTGTCAGCGAGGGCGCAGGGATTGACCAGAGGCGCAAAGATGGTTTCGCGCAACCGTTCGGTAAAAATCTTCAGAATATGAAGGCCCTTGCTGTCGAGATCCGCATGTCCGTTCCAACTCGCGATGATCCTGGCTGCCTCAGCCACATCATCACTCTGCTGGACGTCAATGTCTGTTTTGACGAGCTCAGCGATACGGTCGTACTGTTCGTCTCTTGTATCTAATTGGATCTTGGCCAAATCTTGGAGGTCATGCTTCTCTTGAGCGCTCAAGAGTTCATGAATGCGGCGTGCCCGCCATGCTGGCACCCAGACACGTGACAACTCACGCGACTTGGCCTCAGAGACTAAGCGGTTGTTCGCTGTTGACAGAAACCCGGCCTCGGGATCCATCACGATGGGCCGACTCACAGTTCCCTGCCACTTACGGTCGCCCGCTGCCCATGACACCGGAGCCTTGCCATCGAAACCGATTCGTTTCGGCAGATACCCAGAGAGCGCCCAGCCGATACGACCAGTGCTGTCTGCCACTAAAACGTTCTGAGACGGGCCATACCAAGCTGACGCTGCGGCAATGCCCTCGCCTAAATTCTTCGCAACCATCATGTCGAGTAGCTTCAGGTTGTGCTGCTCGGGATCAGAGGAGGTGGACTTCAAGACCAAAGGGCGGCCCATCCAGTCCAGGCCAACAACGGGACCCCAGATGGTTGACTTGATCTTAAGCGTCTCGGAGCCCCCAGGAAATTCGATCTCTTGTTCTTCAACATCGAATTCTTGCTCGCCCTGCTCCGTGAGGTAGAAGTCCTCACGTTCAGGAACGACTTCAACAACGACTAGATCTTCGTGGTCGACCATGCCATTAGTGAATCCCCAGGCAATATGACCGTTTTCACCGATCAAGATTCCTGGTGCACCTGGCGCTGAAAGACCGGTGACGATGTGGTCGCCCCACTTCAGCTGCAAGCGATACCAAGACCCAGGCATTGAGGCGCGGAGATGAGGATCATTCGCCAAGATGGCACGACCAGACTTGCTGCGCGATGATGCGACAGCCCAATTATTGGAACCAATCCCCATGTTGTCGAATGTTCGCACAACGTCACGATCAACAGGCTCGCGCTTGGTGCCGTCGCGCAGATTGAGAACATCCGGACCAGGAATCGGCACTATCTGCGTTGTGCCCTCACCCTTTAGAGTCCGATCAAAGGATGTCAGGTCTGGTGTCAGAAAATCATAGAGGCTGGGTGGCAAGAGTTCACTCATCGGACCCAGGTTCTTCTCGTAGATTTCGTTGTAGGACAGCGCATCAAAGAAGAAGAAAGCAATAAGCATCGAATCTTCGACCAACCAAGGCTCGGTCTCGACTTGGAGAATCAGGTATTCGGGCGGCACATCGCCTAAGGCAGATAACCCGGTGTTCACGCCCTTGGCATAGCTCTCAAATCTTGATCTTGATTCGTCATCGAGGGCCGCGACCATCGCCTCGGCCTGTCGCCTCGAATTCATCGGCCGTTGTGAGAAGTCAAACTCCAACGCTCGATCCCCGAAGAGCTCGGACAATTCGCCAGCGGCAAATCGTCGGCTGAGGTCCATCTGGAAGAATCGATCTTGGGCATGGAGAAATCCCTGGGCATAGAAGGCATCGCTCATCGTCTGCGCTTCAATGATGGGGACTCCGCGCTTGTCTCGATCAATGACAACATCGGCGCTCAAGCCGGCACAAATCACTTCGCCATCGAGTATTGGCAGAGAATCGCTCACGCGACCACGAACCCAGAAATAGCCGACGATCAGCGCCAAGATCAATAGGATCAGGAGCAAGATCACGACCGACCAAATGGGATGTTTCTTCCAGAATTTCTTAAGCATGTGGGGAGGGATGATTTGAGGAATCTGATTTGCCGGATGCGGCGGAGAAAAAAAGCAGGGGCAGAGGGACTCGAACCCCCAACCTGCTGATTTGGAATCAGCTGCTCTGCCAATTGAGCCATGCCCCTAGTTATAGCGCCTATGTTATCCGCTTTGAAATAGAGGGCAAGGGGCGCCCGGGAAAGCCAGGAACTCTCTCCTAACGGGCGAAAGGGCTATTTCGAGGCCTTCTTGGCGACAGTGAGTGCTTGGATGGAAGAATAGAAAATCTCACGAGTCCCCTGCTCGACGCCATAGGACGAGATCTTTTGTGGGAAAGTGAATTCCCCAACCTCAGTGTATGTGTGGGATTTTACTTTCCTGGTCTCGCCGGCCTTGATTCGGACATTTTCGACCAGGGCCCGCTTATGATCCGACAGATAGTCGTATTCACGTGCCATGAGAGGATAACCCTTCTCACCAAGGACCCTCTGACTGGCGAGTCGGCCATCTTTGTTCGCGGCTAAGAGAATTTTCCGGATAGCGGTCAGGGATTTCTCTTTCTTAGGCAAGACTATGGCAACCTGCATCTTCTCGTCTAAGGCGATATGGCGGCCTTTGATCAATTTGGATGTATCCCAACCGACAAAGTCGTTGATCATTTCCTCGATGAAATTCGAGCTCATTTGCTCAGGTTTCACCATGCCCTTTTTCCATTCGCCAACGGTGGTGATCTTGTGGCCTGTCTTGATGTGCCAATCAACTTGATAGGGGCCAAAGTCCATCTTCCGGCCATCGGGCAAGGCGATCTTCACGAGGAAATGAAACTGAACCGCCGTAAGCCCATGTTCTCGCGGACGATAAAGGGCCCCGGTAATTTTCTCGTAGAATTTGATCGCCGCCGGATCGCGCCGCAGTTTTTCGGCCTGGGGCTTGGTGGCTTTCTTGACAGTCGGCGCCGTTGTCGGACGACTTTCCTGGGCGTTGGTGGCTAAGGCCAAGATGAGCCAAGCAGCAAGCAGACTGAAATTGCGCAAAGTGGTATCCTCCTAACGGTCATCATAGCGGCATTTGGCCCTATATGCATACGCCAAAATGGACCTGAGAGATGAGCTTCAGAATAAAGACGATAAGCCCCGCTGACGCTAAGGGCCCAATCAAGCGAATCTACGATGCCGCCATCGGCCGCGCAGGCAAGGTCTTTAACATCATTCGTTGTATGAGCTTGAATCCGGAGCAAGTCCGCGCTTCGATGATGCTGTATCAAAGTTGCATGTTTCAGCCTTCCAATCTCAGCCGTGCAGAACGCGAGTTGATCGCCGTTGTTGTCAGCCGTGCCAACGACTGCCACTACTGAACCATGTCTCACGGCAATGACCTTCAGTTGGAGGTCGAAGACAAGGTTTGGGCGCAAACAATCACCCATGATGGCTGGCAGGCTGTAGTGCTAAATGACCGCCAACGGGCGATTTGCATGTTTGCCGAGAAACTAACCAAGACGCCGGCGCTCATGGGAGATGAGGACACCGATGCGCTACGTGGGGTAGGATTGGAAGATGCGGACATTCTCGACGTGGTCCAGGCTGCCAGTTACTTCAATTATATTAACCGCGTCGCCGACGCTATCGGTGTGCCCCCCGAAGCTGACTGGAAATGATATTGTAAGCCGAAATCCCAAATGGACGGTCTGGGTTGTCGCTTTCAGAAGTGGCAATTACAATTGCCTTGAGATGCGATATGCCCGGTGAAATTGAAGCACTAATAAAACTCCTTGAAGACGACAGCGCGACGGTCATTACCGCCGTCGACGATCGTTTGAAGGCACTCGTCCCCAAGAGTCTCCCGTTCTTGCGGCAGGCTCAAGACTCGAATTCTGCACGCGTTCGTGGTCGAGCCCGAGAACTCCTTCGTGGTCTCTCGCTTTCTGCCAGCATCGAACGCCTGATCGAAATGGCCTCGAAGCCGAATCCTGATTTAGAGGAGATGGTTCTCTGGTTAGGTCGATTACAGAATCCTGGGCTGTCCTTCGACCAGGTCCGCCTTCAACTCGACGATCTCGCAGCTCAAGCAACCACTCACTTGGAAGGTGTGGCCGATAGCCAAAAGAAAATCGAGGCTTTCCTGAAGTTCATCCATAAAGATTTGGGCTTCATTGGCGACACCGTCGATTTTCATGCCTACGTCAACAACTTCCTGAGCACCGTCATTGATCGCCGCAAAGGTATGCCAATCACGCTGATTTTGGTTTACATCCTGGTCGGTAAGCGACTGGGGATTCACATCGACGCTATCGGATCGCCTTATCGAGCCTTGGCCTTCTATCGGGACAGCTCGTTCGAAACTTACATTGATGCATTCGGCGGTGGCCGAATGTGGACTCATCACGATTGCGTTTCTTACCTGAAGACAAGTGGCTTCAAGAATCCAGATGCGAAACACTTCTTACGCCGCCTGAGCGCGCGCGAGATCACCGAACGCATCGCCCGCAATCTGATTAATTTTTGCACTAACGCCGGTCGTGAAGCCGAAGGACAGGAGCTACGCCGACTGGCACAAGCGCTCGTCCAGAATCGCGATCAAGATATCTAACTCGTTCACGCCTTGAATGGAAAATCATCATGCCGGTACATGACCCAGACCTCTTAAAGTGGCGTTCAGAATTCCCAATTCTCGAAACAACGACTTATATGAATTCGAATTCTTTGGGCGCCATGCCCAAAGGTGTCTACGACGAAATGCAATCGTTCGCTGACATGTGGGCTACTCGCGGAGTTCGGGCGTGGCATGAGGGTTGGCTCGACATGGTTGGCGATGTTGGTGACATCTACGCCGATGTCATCGGTGCGCCACATGGCAGTGTCTCCATGCACCAGAACGTCGCCATCGCTCAGTGGATTCTGACTTCGTGTTTCGACTTCGACGGCCCACGCAACAAAGTGGTCTACACAGGGATGAACTTCCCGAGTGTGATGTATCACTATGAGGAGTTGACCCGACGCGGGGCACGCGTGGTTACGGTCGAGAGTAAAGACGGCATCGGCATTGATCTCGAGAGACTCCTCGCAGAGATCGATGAAGAGACCCTACTCGTCCCTGTGTCTCACGTGTTGTTCAGAAGCGCCTATGTCCAAGACGCCAAAGCCATTGTCGATCGCGCCCATGAAGTCGGCGCCAAAGTTATCTTGGACACCTATCAAAGCGCCGGTTGTTTGCCTGTGAAGCTCGAAGAGTGGAACGTCGACTTCTGCGTTGGCGGCTCAGTGAAGTGGATCTGCGGTGGACCAGGGGCAGGTTACCTTTACGTGCGCCCAGACTTGGCAGAAGACATGAAGCCCGCCTGCACCGGTTGGTTTGCACACGAGAAGCCATTCGAATTTGTGCCGGGCAAGATTGAATGGGCGGCACCAAAAGATCGATTCAACAACGGCACACCCCATATTCCAGCTTTGTACGCTGCCCGAACAGGCATCAGCATGATCCGCGAGATTGGTGTTGATCGCATACGCCAGAACTCCCTGGCCCTCACCGATCGTATGATCGAGCGCGCCGAAGGTCACGGTTTCACGCTAACTGTTGCCCGCGACCACGCGCACCGTGGTGGCACGATCGCCTTTGATCTGCCGCACGCGAAACAAGTGGCAGCCGAAATGCTGGAGCGCGATGTCATCATCGACTGGCGTCCGCAGGCTGGCATTCGTGTTTCGCCTCACTTCTATACAACACCTGAAGAATGTGACTATGCCGTTGATGTCGTCAAAGACATCCTCGATAGCGGCGCATGGAAGAAGCACGGCGAGGACTTGTACTGATGAGCATGATCGACATCAGCCAGGCTGTCGACCGCAACACGGTTGTTTGGCCTGGTGACACCCCGTTCACCGACGAGTGGGTCATGACGATCCCAGGTGGCTGCTCTTGCAATGTCTCGACGATTCGAATGAGCGTCCATTGCGGCACCCACGCCGACGCCCCTTTCCACTTCATCGAAGATGGCAAGAAAACCGGCGAAGTTCCCTTGGATTCTTTCGTCGGCCCTTGCCAAGTCGTCGCCGTCAAAAATGAAGAATGCGTTCAAGCGTCCGACCTCGAGGGCATCGACCTCGAGAGCGTCGAGCGTATCCTCTTCAAAACAAAACGACCATGCACAGCCACGACTTGGCGCGATGACTTTGCCTATATGGGCACCGACGCCGCCAAGCTCTTGGCAGCCAGCAACGTGTGCCTAATTGGTATCGACACACCGAGCATGGATCCTATGACATCCCAAACGCTCGACGCCCACAAGATCATGAGTGGCGCTGGCTTGGTATGGTTAGAAAATCTCGACTTAAGCCAAGTCGACCCCGGCCGATACGAGCTGATTGCTCTTCCTTTGAAACTAAGTCAATCCGACGCCGCTCCTGTGCGTGCTATCTTGCGAGAAATCAAATGAGTATGAAGATCATCAATCCCAAGAAGTGGCAGAAACCCGTCGGCTACTCCAATGCCATCAAGACCGATGGCGGTAATACGGTCTACTTGGGCGGCCAGGTCGCCTTTGATTCAGACCTCAAAGTCATCGGCAAAGGTGATCTCGTGGCTCAGTTCGAACAAGTGATGAAGAACTTAGCCACCGTCATGGAAGAGGCCGGCGGCTCTCTGAGAGACATCGTGAAACTCACAATCTTCGTCAAAGACCGTGACGACTACATCAAGCATGGCAAGGCCATCGGCAGTTCTTATCGCTGGCACTTCGGCGATCATTACCCGGCCATGACTTTGGTCGAGATTTCACGCTTCTACGAAGAGGGTGTCCTTCTTGAGATCGAAGGCATCGCTGTTTTCTAAGCGAACGAGAAGTCCAAAGAAAAAGCCCACCATCATCTGATGGTGGGCTTTTTTTCTGGGACTTCTAAGGCTCTATTTGATTCGAATCGATGTCGTCTTATTTTCTTGCTCACCCTCACCGATAAAGCGCTTGCCCATGATCAGGCGCCCGACGTCCTCGAAGACGCAGTAGGTCGCAGGCAAGACCAGCAAGGTGAGTGCGGTGGCAAAAATCAATCCGTAGACGATCGAGACCGCCATCGGAATCAAGAACTGAGCTTGGAAACTCGTTTCGAGCATCAGTGGTCCAAGACCAGCAACCGTCGTGATACTGGTCAGAATGATCGCCCGCAGACGACGACGACCACCATGAATCACTGCTTCAAAGGCTGCAACTCCCCGACGGCGTTCACGGTTGATGAAGTCGACCAAGATTAACGAGTCGTTCACCACAATGCCGGTCAAGGCGACGCCGCCAATCATCGACAAGATCGTGAAGGGATAGCCGGTGATCCAGTGTCCGACGATGGCACCAATAAAGGCATATGGAATTGCCAGCATGACAATAAACGGTTGAGAGTAAGAGCGGAACAAGATTGCAATGATGATGTAGATCAAGAGGAGCGCGACCACGAAACCGATCTTCAACGAGCCGAGAGACTCAGCTGTCTGTTTCTTATTGCCTTCAAAGGTCAGGCTGACACCAGGAAACTGGCGACTGATGTTGGCGAAGTCTTTCTCAAGTCCGCTATTGATTTTGCTGGTATTGCCGCGCGTCGCGTCGACTTGTGCTTGGAAAGTAAATGCCCGCTTGCCGTCGACGCGGGCCAAAGTTGCAAAGCTTCGGGCCGTCTTCATGTGCGCGACTTCTTGAAGTGGTACACGCCCTCGGCTTGGAGTTTCGATCCGTAGGGAGGCAAGGTCGCCAATCGTCCGCCGCGAATCTTCGGGCAACAAGACCCGCACTTTGACTTCTTCGTTCTCGCCCTGAAGTTCTTGAATCTCAAAACCAAAGAGAGCGAAGCGAACTTGGGAAGCGATATCCTGAGTCGTGAGACCCAACTCACGCGCGTCATCACGTAGACTCAACTGGACTTCGAGTTTGCCCAGATTGAGATCATCTTCTAACTCCTCAACGCCTTCGTAGCTTGAGACCGTACTTTGAATGTGGTCCATGGCTCGCTTGAGCTGAAACAGGTCGTCGCCGCGAACGCGAATTTCGATGTCTGACCCTTGGACACCACCGCTTTTGGCTTCAAACACGATTTTCTTGGCACCCGGGATGTTGGCGACCTTTTTACGCCACTCGGCCAAGATGGGCTCTGACGCCCGGAGTCCGTCCTCCTCACGTTTCTCCGCCGAGACTAATTCAACAGTGACTTGCCCAACAGTCGCAGGGTCGGCGCTGAATTGCTTGCCTCGATCCGAGAACACGACGCCCAAAACAGTGAACGTATTCTGTACCTCTTGGGTCGCAAGACAGATTCTCTCGACTTGGTCCAGGACCGCCAGAGTCTGCTCTTCTGAAGTGCCAGCCACCATCTCGACATCAACAACGACCGTCTCAGCGTCGGAGTTTTGGATGAAGACGAAAGGTATAACGCCAGCCACCACCAGGCCGATCACAAGCATGCTGATTGCGGCCGTGCTGGCAAGAAACACGTAGCGCCATCTCAAGACAAAACGAAGGAGTTGTTCGTAGAGGTCTGGCATCTTGCTTTCAAACAGCCACGCCCGCATGGCCGTGACCTTTTCTGAAAACGCTGCGAATCGCACTTTCTTCTTCTTCGGCTGATGACTCAAGTGCGACGGAAGAATCACGAATGCCTCGATGAGAGAGACGCCCAAAGCAGCAATCACAACGATGGGTAGTTGCTTAAGAAAAGTTCCAATGGTGCCGTCGATAAACGCCAGAGGGAGAAATGCCACCATCGTGGTAAGAACGGCAGAGAGCACCGGAATCGCCACTTCGTTGACACCGTCAATGGCCGCCAAATGCGGGGGTACCCCCATGCGAATTTTGCTGAAGACGTTTTCGCCGATGACGATGGCGTCATCAACAATCAGGCCCAAGACAACGATCAGGGCAAAGAGCGAGATCAGGTTGATCGTCCCGCCGAAGAGGTGCATGAGGATGAAGGTGCCGAGGAAGGAAATCGGCAAGCCGAGGGCAACCCAAAACGCGACTCGCAATTCGAGGAATAAGGCTAAAGCGAGAGCAACCAAAATGAGGCCGGTCTTAGCGTTCCTCAACATGAGATCGAGACGCTCTGAAATGAGACGCGTCAGGTCATTCATCGAATCGAGGTGAAGGGCGCCGCCAAGCCGTGTCGGGTTTACCCGCACGTATTCTTTGACCGCGTCAGCAATGGCAATGGCATCTTCTTCAGGGGTCTTGGTGATCGTGATCATGACCGCCGGCTTGCCGGCGAAGCGGCCGCGCTCTACGCGATCTTCGAAGGTCGCCCGCGCCCGAGCAATATCCCGAAGGCGAATCACGGTGCCATCGGGAAGGCTCTTCACCACATGGTTTTCCCATGCCAGAGCCTCTGCCTTCTCGCCCAAGGTTCGTACGCCGACGTTGCCGCTCTTGTTCTTTAGCGTGCCCCCGGGCGAATCCATGTTGAGTTGACCGAGAATACGCCCCACCTCGGCAAAAGTGAGACCGTACTCCTCCAACTTTTCGGGCAAAATTTCAGCCTGAATCTCTGGCGCTCGTACACCGACGATTGAGGCACGACTAATTTCTGGGAGGTCGAGCAGGTCGTCGCGCAGATCACGGGCAGCTTCACGCAAGCGAGACTCTTCGACCGCGCCATGCAGGACAACAGAAATAACCGGAAAGAAAGGCCGGACCAGCGTCAGCTCGGGTTCTTCTGCTCCTGCCGGAAGCTTGGCCGTGACCTTGTCGAGTTCGCTCCGTATGTCGCTCAGCGTTTCATTGCGATCAACGCCATCTTCCAATTCGATCAGTGTCGAAGAAACACCCTCGAAAACCGTCGATCGGATTTCCTCAATGCCTTCAACATCTTCGGTTTCTCGTTCGAGACGACGGGTGATGCTCTTCTCGATATCACCGGGCGAGGCGCTGGGATAGATGACGTTGACAGAGATCAACTCGGGGTCGGAAGTTGGAAACAACTCACGAACCAAATTGAAGGCATAGTAGGCGCCGGCGAAAATCATCGACCACATCAAGAGGTTGACGGCGACCGGATTGTTTACTGAGAATTTTGGCAGATTCACTTCGCTGAAGCTCCCACAATTTGGCCGGTCTTCCGCGTCAGGACTTCAACGGTCGAACCAGATGCGATTCTCTCCAAGTTATTCAAGACGACGTCACGTCCTTCGGCTCGTGCATCGCTGGTCAAAGCCACGTCGGGGAGAATTCGGTCAATGGTGAGTGCCAGGCCCTCGACGATGGCTTTCTTGTCTTCTTGGTCTTTCCCCAAGACGAGCACCAAATCATCAAGAAATGCGGTGCGCGGGATAACATAGACCGAAGTTCGAAGTGCGCCAAGGATTTCGGCCTTCAAGAAAGCGCCGGGTGTGGGCGCCTTTTTCGTCTTCGTTTCTGCCACAACGACAAACACCTGAAAGGTGCGGTCAGCTGCGGATACAGAAGGCGAGATTCGCTCAATCTTGGCGCTCCAGGTCTGCTCGTTGATATCGCTGCCTATCAGTTTGACATCGGCGCCGAGTGGCACATCGCCATAGTAGGTGGCTGGCAGCGTAATCGGAATTTCAACAACGCTGGGATCAACAACCCGGAATAGCTCTGATCCAAGGGTGACACGGGAGCCAACTTGAACGACGCGACTTTCGATCACACCAGCGTAGGGGACAGTCAGTGTACAGCGTTGAATGTCGCGCTCAGCTCGTTGGATGTCTAATTGCGTTGAGGCCATCATCGATTCAAGGCGCTGGACGTTGATGGTTCCCAACTTCACGTTGTTCTCGATGCGCAGTTTCGACAACTCGACGGCTGTTGTGGCGCGTCTTTGACGATCGACCTCATCTGCAGACGCAACTTTGTTGACTTTCATCTGAATACGACGTGCCAGCTCTTTCATCGACAGCTCAAGCTCTTGGTTGGAGATCTTGAGTTGGGTCTCTTGGCTCTGGATGTCAGCTTTTTGCCGTTCGAGCTCAGATTCGTTCTGGGTCAAAGTCGCCTGGTGACGACCGAGGCTCTCACGGTAATCCCGATCATCGATTGAGACGAGAACGGTCCCTGCCTCAACGTGGGCTCCAGCTTCCAGGCTGGGCGAGATTTTGCGGACGAGACCTTGGATTTCGGCAGATACCACGGTTTGTCTCAGGGCCCGTACTCGTCCGTAACCTTGCAGCTTTTCCTGGTAGTCCTGGCGCTCAAGGGTCAGCACATCGACACGGGTCAGGGGTGGAGTGCTCACCCCCTTCTCCGCAGGCTTGGCCATCGCTTTGAGAGCTTTGAATCCTTGGACGCCGATTACGAGTACCAAGATCACAAGAACCACAGATGCGATCGTACGCCTGAGGGTTTGCTTGGGAGTGGGAGAATTCATTCTTTGGTCCGATCCGCTCAATATTTCCGATGATGTCGCGGTGACCCTCTATCGGTTCTTCTTCGCCTCTTGGATGATTTTGAGGCGTTCACCGTAAGCCCGAGACATGGCTCGCCTTCGCAACATCCCCAATAGTATGTGCTTGTTTTCGGGATCAACAACTGGAAGTTCATCGATGTTCTTGAGGTTGAATCGCTGCATGGCGACATGAAGGTCGTCGTTGGGATTCACCGAAATGATGCTCGTCGTCATCAAATCCGCTGCAACCGCCAGCTGATGAATGGTGTCGTCATAAGTGAATGACCGAATGTCGTGAGCCGAGAAAATCCCGACGAAACGCTCATCGCTGTCCAACACCGGAAAATAATCGGCATGGGTATCGGCGACTAAGCGAACGACATCCCGCAAGGGAGTGCCGAGGTGGACGTTCTGGAATGCTCGATCTTCCATAACATCTTGGACAAGAATGTCTTGCAACAAAGGCACCATGAATTCGCCCTTGTGTGCTGGCGAATGGGCCCGATTCGGCACTTGTTTGCGGTAAAGGGTCCATGGTGTACACGCCACAAAAGTGATGGCGCAAACCCACATGGCAGGCATCAACAACTCGTAGGAGCCGGTCATTTCACTGACCATGATAATCGTCGAAATCGGGGTACGTGCGGATCCAGCGAAGAAACCACACATGCCAACGACGACAAAACTCGCTGGTTGTTCAATCAGGCCCATTTGCTGGAAAGTTAATCCGACAGCCCCACCGATGGCGCCGCCAACGACCATCGCCGGGCCGAAAACGCCACCACTACCACCAGATGAAATGGTGAGCGCAGTCGTCAAGATCTTGAAGAAGGCGACCAGCACGAGAATTTGGACGCCTGTCCACCCAAGAAGTGCCCCATCGAGAGCCTCCTGAAGCAGGCCATAACCAAACGAAAGAACCGCCAGGGTTCTGTCATCACCCGTTGATTTCCACAGGACAACGGCCACGATACCGGTGAGTAAACCACCCAACGCGGGCCCCAGGGCCTTAGGACCCTTCATCCGGTCAAAAAGAGTCTCGACGCCATAGAACACTTTGATGTTCAACCAAATCATGGGCACCAAGATGATGGCCAGGACCGTATAGGGCCCAAGGTCGGCAAGATTATTGAACGCCAAGCCAGACGGGATGGCAAAGAGATGGCTGAAACTTCCGAACCATCCGCACAGAACGCAATAAGCCATGGCCGATGACAGGAAGGATGGCAGCAGCACATCCGACTCGAATTCGGCTTCGCGATACATGATTTCGCTGGCAAACAGGGCACCAGCTAGGGGCGCTCGAAAAATTGAGCCCACGCCGGCCCCCATTCCTGCCGCCAATAGAATGCGTCGCTGCCGTTCATCGAGGCGCAATTTGGTGGCCAAGAATGAGCCAAAGCCCGCCCCGATTTGGGCAATAGGACCTTCTCGCCCGCCACTGCCGCCAGTGCCAAGAGTGATCGCCGTGGTGATTGATTTCAGAAGGGGCACCCGTGCCCGAATGAATCCACCTTTGTTGTGGTAGGCATCAATCGCCGCGTCGGTTCCGTGCCCCTTGGCCTCTGGAGCAAATCGAAAACACAAGTAGCCACTTAGGAGTCCGCCGATGGCGGGGGCAAAGATGATTCCGACGGCAAGGATTTCGGGACGACTGGCCAAATGGAAGAGTTCGGATTCGCCGCTCGGGCCAGATGGGGCATAGCCACAAATCGTCTTCATGACGACATGAAAGGCGCCCTGGCTCATGTATTCGAAGGCAACAGCCCCTGCACCTGCGACGAAACCAACAACCAGAGCTAACACAGCCATGGTACCAGCGCCTTTCCAGACGGCACTCTTGGAACCTGGAGCACTGCTCATTGTTCGGTCACGATTCTTTCGGTTGGGACGTTATCGCTTAGGCAGGAGGGTCTTCACCTGGAAGTGGAGTTCCGAAGCGTCCGCGAAGATCTTCGACCATCTCGTCAACATCGGACTGAATGCCGGTGAGTTTGACGATACTGGCGTCTTCGTAGAGTTCGAACTTCTCTGGGCGGTCTTGACCCCACTTACGGCAGGCATCAACGACCTCAGTTCGGCTCTCGTCCGAATACTTCTTAAAGCTCTTGGTGTGCTTAACAATAGGGGCATCAGACATGGGATTCTCCTTGAGTGAATTTATAGCCCTGTCCCGGCCAATCGACAAGCACCCCTCGCCTTCTTCCCCGGCAACTGGCGCTAGTCCCAGAACGGATTGCGCGGATCTTCACCCAGGTCTTCGACTTCCTTGGCTTCGTCGATCTTCTTTTGAACCTCGCCAAAGAGCTCATCCATGCGTTTCGCGTCGTCTTCGACCGATTTCTTAGCGATATCGAAAAGATCGGAATCTTCCTTCTGCTTGGACTTGACCCGAGCCACGACATCATCAAACATCTCAGCCTTGTCTATGTCCGGAGCATCCAGATCGATTTTTTTTCGGTGAGACAGGACTTTTTGCCGTGATACGTCGATTTCCAGCGACCCACCACAATCGGGGCATTCGACGGTAATTATTGATCTCATGCGGTCATCTTAACGAGAGACCTGATCTCTGGACATGATTTAGTGGGCATATTTGGCTCTGAGCCGAGCCCGAAATCTCGATTTTGCGTGTAACCGCGGAGTACCGGCAAGATGAATCAGACCAAAACCGACTACACCCCCTACTGCCTCGTGATCCTGACGGCGCTTTTTGCGCTGCCTCTCACCTTGGTTCTGTCGCAGGCCCTTGGCTTGGGAATTCCCCTGATGGTTGTCCTGATGGCTGCCACGGTCCTCGGCTTGGGGTGGTTGTGTTTTGGACCGCTAACCGATTTTGTTCTGAGCCATGGGCTGTCAAAGAAGTTGATTCGTTTCGCTGCGATCTCGGTCTTTGCAGCAGGCCTCACAGTGGGCGGCGTCAGTCTCTTTATTGCCGACGTCGAACAAGATCGCTTCGTTTGGCATCACCACAAAGATTTTGGCATCAAGCACAATTGTTTCACTTGCTATGCCATGGCCGCGTACTGCGACCGAGATGGTCACGGCAATGTCTATGACACCAAGACTCTGAGCAAACCGGCCGAAGCTGAAATCACCAAAACGCTGGATAAGCGCTTCAATGTCGACGCCTATCCCTATCCGCCACCCTTTTTGTTGGTGCATCGTGGACTATTGGCATTCAGTGAGGACTTCATGGTTCTCAGGAGGATGTGGTATTTGGTCGTGATTGGCATGCTCTTAGCCGCAATCGTATTGACAGCAACGTGGTGTGGAGCATTTCGGCGGAACAGCGCACTTCTTTTCTTGCCGGCTCTGCTGTTGGCCCCCACAGCCCTCACAGCTCTGCAGATTCAGAATGTCCATCCCGTCGTCATTGCCTCAGCACTTCTTGGCATGATGGCTCTGACACGTCATAAGAATCTCGGCGGCTCCTTGCTCTTAGCCTTCGCCATCTTGTGCAAGATTTGGCCCGCGGTTCTCTTGGTGCCACTATTCTTCGCTCGCAAATGGTCAGCTATTATCAGCACGCTTTTGGCTGTGGTGAGTTTCGTCCTGGTCTCCTTGTTGGTTTTTGGCACCGGTATTTTCGAAGACTTCATAAGCTACCAGCTGCCACGTCTCGCCAACGGAGAAGCCTTCGGTTTCATGGCGAAACACGCCGGCGCCATGACCGCCAACACCTCGATCTTCGGATTCTGGCACAAACTCTACGCCACGGGGATCTTGGCCGGTGATCCGCCAAGCCTGCTAAACCCCATTCTCTCCTGGACCTACTTGTTGGCCGCTGCTGGACTCATCATCTGGAGCGCACGATCCAGCCGCCGCCTCTATGGCATCGCCTTCAAAGACACAGATGCCGGACAAAAAGCGCGGCTTATGCTTCTCATTCAATGGCTGGCCGTCATGAACTTGGCACAACTGCGTAGTCCCTTTCTGCCCTGGCCATACGGAGTTCTTTCAACTCTGTGGCTGACCCTTGCCTTGGCCGCATTGGCGCACGGCAAGACCCGCCTTCTTGCCATTGGGGGTTTCATTTACTTCTCCCTCTACATCCCCTTTGGTTTTGCTTCCCAAAACGTCAACTTCGCCTACGGCATGATTGGCACCATCCTGATCGCCTCATTTGCCAGCTACGCTTTGATCCGATTGGGTCGGTCAAGGGCCAATGCTGGTGAGATGGGTTCAAACTAAGAGGAAGATGCTGGCGGGACGCCAGCGCTCCCAGGTTTGCTCGCCACCACTTTTGGGTTTCCAAGAGAAGATGCCGGCGGGACGCCAGCGCTCCCAGATTGCGAGTCCACGCCCTTCCGCGATCAGCGCAATGAAACGAAGAACACACTAAGATAAGACACTTGGTGCCAAACGGCGGATAAGCGTTCGCTACCCTGCGACTTGCTATCACCTTTCGAACCTCTCGAACGGTGGCAACTACAGCTGGGAGCGCCGGCGTCCCGC
>JBLINQ010000041.1:0-32194 GCA_047639315.1 Planctomycetota bacterium | reverse complement strand
GCGGGCTTCGTCCAATCCTTCCCCAGATTCTGAACTAAACCAAATGGCTCTTTTGCCGAAATCAGGACGCGCGCTCAGTGGTACGAGATCCGCGTGACTGAGGAATATCGTGTCGAATGCTGCGTCATTTGTGGTCTCTTCGTGAGAGATGCCACAACGAACCGCAACCACGTGGTCAGCGAGGTCCTTTTCTCTTTCCCGCAAGCGGTGTGCCTCTTTGTCTACTTCACTCTCATGAAAATCATCGCCAGCCGTGTCGACAATCACAAGAATCATGCCGTCGACTTCAATCTCGACTTCCAAGAAATCTCGCGTTGTTCCCTGCAGGCCTGAGACGATGGCATGCTCGGCTCCTGCCAGCGCATTGAACAGGCTACTCTTGCCGGCGTTGGCGGGCCCGCTGAGAAGAACCCTGCGGCGTGACATTGATCTGCGATCTGCACCAGGTTGCTCTGACGACTTTTCAAGCTCAGCCGCCAAGGCCGCAAGCGACTGACTAAGGCCGTCTGGTTCAACGATGTCGATATCCTGATCTGAGAAGTCGATGTCCAACTCAACCCCTGCTAAGAGCTCAGCAATACGATCGCCTGATTTTTCGATCTGGGAAGCTCGATTTCCTGAGAGCACACCCAAGGCGGCGATTCGCTCCCCTTCCGAACGAGCATGGATGGTGGCAGCTACAGCTTCGGCACGGGTCAGATCAATGCGACCGTTTAAGAAAGCCCGCTGAGTAAATTCGCCGGCCAAAGCGAGACGAGCACCCCCTCGCCTCAAGACTTCGACCACCATTTCTAAGAGTGTGGGCGAACCGGGCAAGTGCAGCTCGACCTGATCTTCTCCGGTGAACGAGCGTGGTCCGCGCATGACATAGACAGTCACTGGCGTTGAGACACCCGCACGCCCGACTATGAGACGTCCATCGATGGCTTGCCAATTCGCCTCAGCGAGGTTGACTGAGCCAGGATATCGTTCAAAAGCGGCTTCAACTAACGCGATCGATTCCGTGCCGGAAAGACGCACGATCCCTCGTCTGCCAGATCCACGGGGAGTGGAGATGGCGATGATCGTCTCATCCATTCCCCGTGTGACCTGGCTGGCATTCGCCATTTATTAACCCTTCTTACCGATAACCTCGACTTTGCCGGTCACGTCTAAGTCACCCTTGTCGATCGGGAAGAGCTTCTTAATCACTCGCTGTTCGAAGATGCCGAAGAGGCTGCTCGACAACCAGTAAACCGAGAGTCCAGCGGCATAGGCATACATGAACACACCGAACATGAGCGGCATGAACATCATCATTTTCTGTTGCTGTTGCATCTGAGGATCTGGTGACTTTGGCATGCCCAATTGTTGGAAGAACATGGCAGCAATCATCAGGAGTGGCAGGATGTTAAGACCCGCCACCACGAGGCCAGGGCCACAGAAACATGGCAAAGCGAATGGATCGCACGGAATGATGCGGTCCGGCATCGACAAGTCAGTACACCACAAGAAAGATGCATGGCGGAGTTCATAGTCGAATCGAATCGCCGAGAAGAGCCCAAAGAAAACCGGGATGTTGAGCAACATCGGGAGGCAGCCCCCTAAAGGCAACAACTTGGTGTTCGTCTCCTTCAAAAGCGCCATATGGGCTTTTTGGAATTTCTGAGGGTCTTTTTTGTACTTAAGTTTAAGAGCCTCGATCTGTGGCTTCAGCTTCGCCATCTTCTTGCCATGAATGTGCATGGCAGTTTGCGACTTCCGCGTGATCGGGAACATGATCGTCTTGACGCAGATCGTCAAAAGGATGATGGCTGCACCCATGCTGCCAATAAGCTTGGTGAAGAAGTTCAGGGTCCAGATGACCGCCTTCGACACCGACTGGATCAACCAACCGAGTGGGCCGCTGGTACAGCAGGCAATGGACTGAGCGGTGAGCTCAGAGTCTGCCACCATCAAGTAGGTCTCAAGCATATCGGCGTCGTTGCCAAACGCCTCCTCGATCACACGGTGATCTTTCGGGCCAACGTAGTAGTCAAAGTCAGCTTTCGCGACTTCGTCTTTCTTGCTGGACGAAAGGAACATGCCCATTTGGCTCCAAATCCGAAGAGGACCGTACTTACGCAAATCCTCAAGGCTGGCTTTCTCGATGTTCAGATCTTCGATTGTGTCGATGGCGCGAAGACGAACATCCTTGATTGGCTCATGGTTCTTCGGCCACAAGTAGGCACCAAAATAGACCCCCATGTCACAGGCAAGAATATCTGACGATACGACCTTAAATTGATCCTTCGCGTCGAGCACATCAGAGACTTTGATCTGCAAGAGTTCGATTTCACCAGCGTCTTTGGAGGCCACGGTTGAATGTCCGTAGCTACTGGGGTCATTGGGCAACAAGTAAGAACGGTCCGCAGGAAAGACACCGCCCGTCGTGTTCATCCAAAAGCCCTTGGTGATCCCGGTATCATCACCTGAAACAAGCTCAACGGAGACGTCGAGTCGGCGACTTGCGTCATTCAACTTGAAGATCTTGCGCAGGACAAAAGACTGCCCATTACGGACAACAGAAAGCTCAAAGCTGACAGACTTACCATCGGCACTCTGCCCAACGGTCTTCCACAACGGAGTGTTGGCCCAACCAGCTGTTTCTTTTGGAAGCCCCCGATCAAACAGCTCGAATGCGCGCTCACCACCGTCGTAGACCCGGACGAATTCGAGCCGACCTTCTTTGGAACCTTCCTTTAGGTTCGCGACATTCTTCTTGTCCTCAACAGTCTCGAATTGATCGAGAAGATAGACAGACCTCAAAGCCGCACCACGTTGATCAAATTCGAAACGCAGTTTCTCGCTCTGAAGGAAGATATCGCCACTAATGGGTGTGGCCTCATCGACTGAATTGAGCTTCTTCTCGACTTCCGTTTCGGCTTTGGCTGTGCCCGTGGTATTGGCCACGTTTACCCCGGCGGTAGCAGGGTCTTTAATCCCCTCCGGATTTGTCAACGCTTCTTCTTTGGCGGCTTCAGCTTCTGCCTGGCTGCGCTCTGCCTCGATCTTCTTCTCGTTAAATGCTCCCCAAACGGAGAGAATCACTAAGGAGAGAATCATGGCCACGAGGAATCGATTCTGCATCGGTTCGCTTTCTAATGTCTAATCGCAAAAGCAACACTGGATGTGTGTTGCGGTATTTGTTTCAAGATTGGCTCGCTCCCAAGGGAGGCGACCGCTTAGCGCCCCACCTTCAATCGGGCCGCCAGAGTGTTGGAAAGGTCATCAATTTGCATGATCTTTTTCATCGTTGACTCAAAGTCGTATGCCACACGACGGAATTGAACGTGGTCGCCATCGACGATGACGTAGGAAGAACGATTGTCACCATCCCGTGGCTGGCCAACCGAGCCAACGTTGATGAGGACTTTTTCGTCTGGCAAATTGAATTCGTAATCGAGATCTTCTGGATGGATATAGCTGCCACTCTGAGTCCATACACCTGGAATGTGAGTATGGCCGAAGAAGCAAACATTGCGGTCCATCAAAGACCAGATCTCGCTCATTTTTTGAATGTCTTCGGTATCGGCGGGCATCACGTAATCGCGCGTTTCCTGGCGCAGTGAGCCATGAACGAACTGGGCGTGGTCAGTCACCTGACTCTTCTTCATGCCGTCGATGCGCATCCAGATATCGTTCTTCTCTTCCATGGAAATGTCGCCATTGGTGATTTGCGACTTGGTCCATTCGAGAGCTTGGCGCGCCCGTGGATTAAAGTCCTCAGCGAAGAAGAGCAGGCCCTCTTCGTGATTTCCCATCAACGCGAATTTGAATTGTTTGGCAATTTCGAGAACTGGCAATGGGTCAGGCCCATAACCAATGACATCGCCAAGACAGTAAATTGAGTCGACATCGAATTGCGCCATGTCGTCCATGACGGCTTCGAGCGCTTCAATGTTGCTGTGGAGGTCGGATACGATTGCGTACACGTCTGTGGCGATCCTTCAGCTCGGTTCTTTTGCCGGATCCGACTCCGTGTCGGATGGGTCTAATGACTCTTCGATCAAAAGCACCGGGATTTCGTTTTCGACACGATAAAGTCGTGAACAAGACGCTTCACCTTGGCACTGGAGCATGTCCCCTTGGATAGCCAAGGGAGATTTGCATGCCGGGCAGGCCAAGAGTTTCAAGAATTCCGGATCGATCATGGCTCGCTCATAGCACATGGAAGGCCTCGGAACAAGAAGCAGACCCCGCCTTTGAGTCGAATTTATTCGGCACAAGCCAATGATACAAAACGATTTACATCATTTTGCGACAGGGACATCGAGACCTTCTGCCAGCAACATCCTACGCTTCATCTCGACTCCCCCCTCCGAACTGAATCCTGTGAGGGCGCCACCGGCGCCCAAGACTCGATGTCATGGCACGATGGGAGGAAAAGGGTTCTTACGCATGGCGACACCGACCCCTCGAGCAGCCTTGGGGCTGCCTGCCAGTTCCGCCAACTCCCCATAAGTCACCGTGGTCCCTCGTCGGATCCCTTGAAGGCGCCCATAGACCGCGGCTGAAAACGGCGTCAAATCGCACATATCCAACGTCACGCGCCATTGAACTTTGTCCCCTTGATAGAAATTCAACAGCGAGTCGATCAGGTCTGGTAGAAGCGCGGCATCTTCCTTTGCATCCGGGAATTCTTCCTTGATAATGGCGCGCGCCGTCGACTTTTTCTTTCGAGGCAAGCCACTTCGCTTAAGCCCCTTTTCGCCGGCAACGATAAAGCCGTAACCGCCAGGTGCCGGAAAGATGCGAAAGCTCGTCTTCTCTTTTTGCTTCACCATAGTGATGAGCCCCTTTCAAGATGCCGTAGCCAAGTGTCCACGGTCAGCCATTGAAACATAGCGACCGTCCCCGACGATGACATGGTCAAGAACGCGGATTCCGAGAAGGTCGCCAGCCCGTCTTAAGCGGTCAGTGACCTGAATATCCTCGGTACTCGGGCTTGGGTCACCGCTTGGGTGATTGTGGACCAGAACAATAGCGCAAGCGCTCACTCGGAGTGCCACGCGAAAGACCTCGCGGGGATGAACCAAGCTTCCGGTCAGGGTGCCCAAGGAAATCCGCTCCCGACGTAAGAGTCGATTGCGCGCGTCCAACACGAGGACCTCAAATGCTTCCTGTTGGATCCCTCGAAGCTCGGGTTCAACGTATTGAAAGATCTGTTGGCTATTGATGAAACGGGGACGTAGCTCAGATTTTGCCAGCGCTACCCGTCTTCCGAGTTCAAAAGACGCTTCGATCCGAGCCGCACGGCTCGCCCCTAAGCCAGAAAGGTCAGCGAGCTCTTTGGACGTAAGCCTGAAGAGCATGGCCAAGCCCAGGGGCTCCGATAAGAGAATGGTGCGCCACCGATCATCGTTCATCGTCCCGGTAATCAAACCCAGGAGTTCGTGATCTGCGAGCGCAGAAGGCCCGAGGGTCTCTAAGCGACTCATCGCCATTCGATGTCTTTTGTTGTCTGTTTTGGGTTCCACACCACATTGGACGTCAAATTCGGGTGAATGGCCGTGCTTTTTGGCAAACTGCAGCGTCACCAAAAGGAAAAGAGAACTCTCGATGACTAATATTTCTAAGCCGGCGCGGGAACCAGCCCTGAAAGTGTCGATGATGCCACGCGACACCAATGTCCATAACACCATCTTTGGTGGCGTTCTTCTTTCACACATTGACCTTGCTGGAGCGGCTCACTGCCGCTCCGAGAATCTCGGTCGTAGTGTCACGATCGCGATGGAAGCCATTGTCTTCAAGAACCCAGTTTTTGTCGGCGATATCGTCAGCCTCTTTTGTGAGACCATTCGCATTGGGCGCACATCAATCACCGTCAAGGTCGATGTCTGGGCCGAGCGCTTTGAAGCGCCAAGGCAATGCGTTTGGGTGACTGAAGCCGAAGCCACCTACGTCCATGTCGACAAAGACCGCAATCCAATTCCGATCATCAAGGAATAGCACGAGTCGACTCAGAAGACCCTGACGACAAGCCCCTGATTGATAATACAACGCTTTTTCACCGTGTTGTCCTTGGTTCGATAGAACCAAGTTTGGACGTCTGCGTCGTAGCTAATGTTCTTTGGTGTCCCCAAAATCTCCAAGGCCTTGGATGCGCTGATACCGAGCGCCAAAGGCTTCTGAGCCGAAGCGTCAGCACGGCTCCAAGATCGGTCGGCAGTTAATCCGAATAGGAAAAATGCAGCGACCAGAATCATGGCGATCGGCAAAGGGACTGATTTCGCTTTGAACTTTGCGTTCATTTGATGCTCCACTTTTTGGTTTCCTCCCCATTGGGGGGCGACTGACAATCTTGCTGTCTACAAGCCGAGATGACGAGAGATTTGTCGATTCCAAAAACAATTCATCGAAATCCAGCCCTCTCACACACAGCCCATCTCTAAGACGGCCGAGTTTGGAACGAAGTAACGACAGAGTTGAAATGGCATTGGCAAGGCACTCTTTGTGAAAGCGCACTCGCGCCTCAAGGAGGGAAGCGTAACGGCTCTTTCAAAAGACCATCGCAACAAACTCCGATGACTATGAAGTCGAAGTCAGAGACACTTCACTTGACCAACGCTGCCTCGCACGAATTTCACGCCGCGTGTTCGCAGCGGCGACAGCGCCTGTGCCCTATTCCATTCACGCAGTGAGGTTGGCATATTCTTTTCATCGGCATCGCCGAGAACTCGGACACCGAGTTGACCGCCCCATCGATCCTATGACCAAAGTCACACGTTGAATGACTCGCCACCGTGCGATCATCCCTTCAACACAGACCAGAAATATCAAAAGGATTGGGTGCCGACGGCACGTCTCACAAGACGCGTCATCGGGGGCTCCCCTGAATCTTGTGCGCTCACCGGGTTCGACGATGGAAAGGTCGTGTTCAGAAAAAGTGGTGTTCCCTCGCCACTTTGAAGAGCCGCAAGATATACGCTTAGATTCACTGGGAATCTGAGCTGGAGCCCGCTCGTTAGAGCCACCCTGTTCTGTTTTCTTATGTGGAAACGTAAACAACAAACAATCGCCAGTGTCAGCGAGTTTCTCTCCGTCATTGGTCTTTGCGCCGAAGACTGGCGCACATGGAAACTGGAAATCCCGCATCACTACCGCAGGGTTCTCATCCCCAAACGTAGAAGTGGCCATCGAGAATTGCTGGTCCCTGATCAAGTTCTCATGGGCGCACAGCGGCGTCTACTGGGCTCGTTCTACGAGACATTCAAGGTGCCTAAACATCTAACAGGAGGCATTCCAGCTGGGTCGATTCGCAAACACGCTCAACCTCACGTTGGCAAGAATTGGGTCGCCACATTCGACATTCGCGACTTCTTTGGTCATGTAAAGCCAGGGAATCTGGCCCCGCTCTTCACCGAATTAGGGGTTCCCGACACGGTCGTTCAAGCCATCTTGACACTCTGCTTTGTCGGTGGAGTTTTGCCACAGGGCGCGCCAACAAGCCCCTTCTTGGCCAACCTCGCCTTAGATGCCGTCGACCAGAGGATTCTTCGCCTGACTCGAAAGCGGGGCCTGAGCTATACCCGCTATTTAGATGATCTCGCCATTTCAGGCGACCAAGACTTCCGAGAACTTCGAGGGCCCATCGCCAATCACTGCTTAAGCGCTGGCTTCACGTTGCACCCAGAGAAGGAGGCTTTCATGAAGCAAGGAACTCAACAAGTTGTCACCGGGCTTGTTGTCAATCGTCGCCTAAGGCCAACTGCAGAATTCTATCGACGACTTAAGGAAGACTTGAGGACACTTGACGTCATCCGAAGTCTTTCGCATCGAAGGTCAACGGAAGGTCGCATCGCTCACTTGGCTCAATTCGATCCGGCCATGGCCGAAGAACTCCGCCTAAACATCCGCTCCATGAACTAATCGAGCATAGATCGAACGCAATTTCTCTGCTTGAGTGCGGAACCGGAATCGGGCTTTCACCAAAGCCTTACCGGCATTGCCGACGTTCTGGGCGAGTGTCGCATCGTTCATGAAGTCGCGAGTTGCTTCGGCGAATTGTTGAGGCCAGGCACCATCTCTCATCATCGCCCCACCAATTTCGCGAATCCCATCAGCGAGTCCTGTTGTGTGGTCGACGACGACGGGCAAACCAATAGCCATCGCTTGCAAGATCATTTCCTGATCTGGTAGCACCTCATCGTGGGCCCATAAGACGTTCAAACGCCCCAGTAGCGCACCCGGCTCTTGTGGGAGCGGCAAACTGAGGACTTGATCGGCCACACCTAAATCGGTGGCCCAGGGCTCAATGTCTAACTCCTTCACGTCACCAAAGAGGATCAGACGGGCTTGAGGGCAGTGTCCAAGGAACACCTTGAAGGCTGAAAGTCCTTCGCGAATGGCTTGGCATCTTACCGTGGATACCGGCATACCGATATCGAAAGTTCCTGGAGGCAGAACCTCAAAATCGAGGAGCGGAGCGGTCTGAGCGGCAGCGAAATCGATACCGTGGCCAATCACTTCATAAGGAGATTGATCGCCCAGCCTTCCTTCAGCCAGTTTCAGCTCGTCGGTATCCAAGAATAGATGCACAGGGCGATTGGCAATCATAGAGCCCATGGCATCCAGAAACCGCGACGAGATACTGCGCCGTCCGTGGGGGCGCGTCGAGCAAACAACCGGTAAGGACCGAAAACTCGAGGCTGCCAAGACACCCAATGACCGGGCATTATCGCCGATGAGGTGGAGTACCTCTGGATTATTGTGAGCGATGAAAGTTCGGAGACGTATCAAAGCACCCAGCCGTTCAGAGAGTTTCTCAGATTTCGCTGGGTCCAGTTCCAAGCTCACAACCGGGACATTCTTGCCCTGGATCTTCTCAACGGCATCGCCATAGTTCTCAATCGAAGCAACAGCCGCGCGCAATTGCATGCGAGTGAATTGCCCTAAGAGGCGAACAAGTTGTTTGTGCCCATAGCTCGGTTGAGTGCCGTCGAGCACGTAGAGAATTCGAACTGGCCGTCTCAGACCGTTCTCTGCTTCCCGCGCTTTGATTTCTTCAAGATTCAATTCAGTCACGCCAAAGTACCGTTGTCAGCAGGCTTAGAGCCGTCATGATTTCTAATCGTCCAATGAGCATCAACAAAGAACAGACGAACTTCCCGGCATCGGGAATCTCGGCGTAATTGCACGTCGGCCCTACCCCGGCAAATCCAGGGCCGATATTGCCGAGTGTCGCGATGGAGGCCGCGAAAGCCGTATCCATCTCCACACCCAGGGCCGACAAGCAAATTCCACCTAAGACAAAGGTGAAAATGAACAGCAAACCCACTCCCAAGATTGGTTGCAGGAGCTCTTCTAAGATTGGGTTACCACCGAGTCGAACTGGCGTCACACTCCTTGGCCGTACATGTCGGCGGAGTTGACTGGCCATAAATTTCAAAATCAAGATGACGCGAATCATCTTCAAGCCACCAGCAGTCGACCCAGCCGAACCACCGATGAACATGCAAATGCACAACAGAACCTTCGAGAATGACGGCCACAAATCGTAGTCGGTCGTCGCAAATCCAGTGGTGGTTCCGATGGAGACCACCTGGAAGGCAGAGTCGCGGACTGCGGTACCAAACGACGTCTCGGTTCCTGTCAGATACAGGTTCAAAGAGATGAGCGCAATCACCGCCGCCATCACGCCTGAATAGACCCGAAACTCGGTATCCCGAAAGAAGTTCCGCCACTGCCCACCGGCTAATCGATGGTAGAGCGTGAAGTTAATGCCCGCAAAGAACATGAAGACCGTGATAATGATGTGGATCCACGTTGAATTGTAGAAGCCAATACTAGCGGTATGCACCGAGAAGCCACCTGTCGCCATGGTGGCAAAACTGTGGCATAGAGCCGAAAACCAATCCATCCCGGCGAGCATCAATAGGAGAGATTCGACTAACGTGAAGGCGGCATAGATGGTCCACAGGGTCTTAGCAGTCTGCCGAATCTGAGGCTTGAAGCCTTTTTCGCCGACGCCAGGAACCTCGAAATGGAACATGATTCGAGAGCCGACCCCCAAGGCTGGCAGTAGAGCTACAAGCAAAACGACAATCCCAACCCCGCCCAGCCAGTTCGTCATACAGCGCCAGAAGAGGATTGACCGGGGCATGGTTAAACCAGCGCCATAGGTCTCCATCGACGGCATGACGCTAGCGCCAGTCGTGGTAAACCCACTCATCGTCTCGAAATAGGCACCAACGAAATCGGGGATCACTGAGGTTAGGACGTAAGGCAAACATCCAATGAGAGCACATACCAGCCACGCAAGGCCGACAACAGTGAGCCCCTCACGGCGATAAAAGGAATCCGGCGCTTGACGCCAGACAAAGGCCGGAATGCCACCAACGACAAGACCAACAACGATGGCCACAACAAATGCTTGGATCGCGTCGACTTCCCAATAACCGACAGCGACGGCCAATGGCGCCAACATGGTCAGCGAAATCGTGACGACCAACATACCGATAACGTGAAGAACGCGCCGAAGATTCATTCAAACAGCGCCTCAACGTTCTTACGTGCTTGTGTCAAAGCGAAGACAATCAGCATGTCGTCGGCCTCAATCACATCATTGCCTCGTGGAACAAAAACACCTTCTTCACGAACGATAGCGCCAACCAAGGCGCCCCGAGGAAAATCAATGTCCTTCAAGGCCTTGCCAATCAACTTGCTATTTTCGCCGAGCCCCAGCTCAATCACTTCGGCTCGACCATGTTCAATCGATGTAATACGTGAGTCACCACCAGAACGAACAAATCGCAAGATTCGCTCGGCAACCAAGGTGCGCGGCGAAACGATCGCGTTCACATTCAATCGTTTATAAAGGTCTTGATAGTCTGGCTTACTCACGATGGCCATGGTCTTGGCCGCGCCGATCTCTTTTGCCAACTGGCAAGAAATCAAATTGACTTCATCGTTATCAGTCAGTGCGAGGAAAAGATCGACCTTCTCAACATTCGCTTCCATCAAGTGCTGAATTTTCGTGCCGTCACCATGTTCGATTTCTGCGTTCGGCAGCAGTCCAGCCAAAACCTCACAATGATCACGATTAATATCGAGGATTTTGAGTTTCAGGCGAAGTCGCTCTAAGGTTCGCGCCACAGCACGCCCAGTTCGTCCACCGCCAACGATCATGACCTTCCTTGGCATCGAGATACGACCGCCGAGGATCTTGTCGACCCGCTCCATGGTTTCGGTGGCACCGATGAGCAAAACCTCATCGCCCATCCGGACCTCATCCTCTCCGGTCGGAATGAGGATGGACGTGCCACGGACCAAGGCTGTGATCAAACACTGCCTCGGCAGCTTAATATCTTTAATCTTCTTGCCAGCGGCATCAAACCGACCAGTCAACTCAAAACGATGCAGCTGGATCTTGCCGTCTGCCACAGTTTCGACGCTGACTAAGTCTTGCCCACGGACTTGACCAGAAATTGCCGAGGCCGTCATTTCTTCAGGACTGATCGTCAGGTCGAATTCGAGTGTTTTTCGGTAGAAGAACCTTCTCTTGGTGATATGAGAAAGCCCGTGAACACGAACGGCTGTTTGCTTGGCACCCAATTTCTTGGCCAAAAGAGAAGCCAGCATGTTCAATTCGTCATTGAAGGTGACTGCGCAGAAGAGATCGCAGGTCCCGACCATAGCCTGGTCGAGGACGTCGACATTTCCGCCGTGACCAAGAACAACCTCGATATCGAGGGAATCGCGGGCCTTCTGGACGACATTTCGGTCAGAGTCAATCAGCACAACAGCATGGCCATCGCCGATGAGAGCTTTTGCCAAATGCTTGCCAACTTCGCCGGCCCCAAGAATGGTAATTCTCATGGTATCGACCGCTCTAACTCAATAGAGCCGATGACCCCCTCAATCCGTTCTTACTTCAGCACCAAAGATACTTCTTTTGTCGTAGACACGGGCATGCGTTCCGCACAAAGTCACGAGGTACTTTTTTGGCCCAGTCACCGAAAGTTACCATACAGGCGGGTCGATACTGGGACAAGACAGAATGGAGACCATGAGCGCAACCCCGGACACGTCAATGAGAATGGACCTCAGCAATTTGCCATGGTGGCTCAAAAAGCCGTCAGCGGTGCTCCTCATCGTGCTTGCGGCACTTGCGAGCCACAGCTGGATGCTCGATCTGGAATTCCAGATGGACGATTGGGAGCAAATCAGCGATGCCATCAACCCTTCGAAAGATGCCGTCCTCCTGGGTAAAGATTCAAGAAATGTCGATGGCGAGGAGGCTCCTGCGACTTTTGTCGCATTTTATCGACCACTACTTTTCGCCGCAATGTGGCTTGACGTGCAGATATTTGGCGCCGATCCTTGGGGGCACCACCTCTCGAGTTTGCTTTATCACCTGTTCTGCGTGGTCCTATTCTATCTGACCTTGCTCCGCGTATTGCCGCTGATGATGACGGCGACGCCAACCAAGCAAATCGCATTTTTGGCGTTTACTTCGGCCCTCGTCTTTGCCGCTCATCCAGGTTGCTGGGGTGCCGTCAGCTGGGTTGCCGCCCGCGGTGATGTGATCGCCACCATTTTCTTTCTCGGTGCCGCTCGGGCCTTGGTCGCACACCGCGCCAGTCCACACCCCAGGAAGATGGCAGCCCTCTTCGTGTGTCTATTCCTGGCTTTGATGGCCAAAGAAGGAGCGATCATTTGTGGCCCAGTCTTGGCCGTCTTTGATTTCTTCGTCCTCAGAAAACGCGGCACAGATCTCAAGAACTGGAACACGTTCTGGTTAGCGCTCCCACTCATTGCTGCAGTGCCCGCCTACATGTATTTCCGCGTATGGAAGTTTGGCCCCTACGCCAATCTCTATGCTGGTCATGTGCGCGTCATCAACATTGAGATTCTGAAGCGAACATTCCACGACTTCTTTCGGTGCTTCCCTCACATGACTGGGGGTTACTTCTATTGCGCCGAAATCAAGTATTTAGAAATCTTGCAGCGCGCTTCAGCAGGATTCATGTTTGTCATGGCATCGCTGTGGATTCTAAGGAAGCCAGTGAAACGGTCGATGGGTTTCTTGTTCCTGCTTGCCCTCTACACCATCGCTGTGGCTCCGGCGATGCGCTTCTATCGGGAAGCCTCTGGATTCGACGCATCTAGATTGTTCTATCTGCCATTCGTATTCGTATCGGTGATCATCGCCATCCCGATGCAACTGTTCATGGCTCGTCTCAAGACGATTCGCTTGGCCGCTTGGGTCTGGTTGATATTTAGCTTCGTCACCTGGGGCATCGGCATTTACTACGCCTCGACGACACAAGTTCGCGCATCGAAAATCACAGCACGAGTACGGCAAGATGTTCGGGCCTTCGCCCAAAGTTCCGGTGAGAACCCTCCGGCATTTGTCATCTTCCGGTTGCCGGTCGAAGTCGGAAACATCCCGCTCTATGGCACCTTCCTCCCCATCGCTTTCTCTAAAGACTTTATGGACGATCCACTGATGGTCTTCTCGACCACCAGCGATGACATCAAATGGGAGTTGCGCCAAGGAGGACTTCATGCTCATGACTACGACGTGCAAGTTCTCGAATGGAAAAGTGACGAGCGTGACATCGGGCACCTGACGCCCTACACCAAGATTCTTCCCGGCCCTATTGGCTATCGCCCAAAACTTGATTGGCCGGACGCTGGCAACAAGATGGAGTTGGAACAGAAACTGCATCCTCGTGATGTGAAGACTTTGCGCATCAACTTCAAGGAGGCTCCGATTGCGCCCTTTGAATTTAAGCTCGTCTTTAGTGACATCAGCTCTGATCAAGAGCTCACGATCAAGTGGAACCCCAAGAAATATGGTGCCGCCGACCACGTCTTCATGCACTTCTTGGAAGCGCCAGAATGGCTATTCTTGGGCAAGATCAAAACGATTGAGCTGGTGCCTGTCGCCGGTGAAGTTCCAAAGCTCAGCTCCTTAGACTTTGGCCAGGAACTCCCAAAGATTCTCTCGACGCTGCCGGACAATACGGTCTTTCGTGCCAGTGGTACCGAACCGGTCTTGACGTTCAAAGAAATCGAACCATGCCCATGGTATCGCTGTCGGCTATTCTTTGGCATGAAGGAACGCACCTGGACTCTGCCTCGGCAAATGCTCATCCACGACAACGGTGAGCTGCGCTTTCAGCTGTCACGACAAGGATACTTCCCACAAGAGTTCGCCATGGGATGGGATGCGCTCAGGCAATACTTGAATTCGATCCTCGATCTTCAGGGTCTCACAGAATTCAAGATTCGCTATAAGCTCGAAGGACTCCGGGGACAGATTGATCCAGGGAGCCAACCCCAAGCTGTGTCTCAAGAAGCTTCATTTACCTTTACCAAGTAGCGCCTCAAGCCGGATTTGTGATTATGAATTCCAACGTGAGCAACCAGCCAGACGACAAGGAAAGCGCCGGCAAACTCACTTTGATTTTCTTAGCGATCATCGCTGTCGCCATCTCAACACACTACTGGATGTTAGATCTGGAATACCAGTTAGACGACTGGGTTCAACTATGTGACGCATCAGACCCGGCTCGCACGCCGGCCCTTCTGGGTGGACGCGCCATCAGTGGCGACAAGCTTGCGCCGCAATTCGTGTCGTTCTTTCGACCGCTCCTCCATCTCTCATTTCTCGCTGACGTGAAATTGTTTGGCACAAATCCGCGAGCACTCCACGCAATCTCGCTCTTCTATCACATCATCACGTGCCTCGTGTTTTACTTGGTCATCAAGAGATTCCAGAAGTTTGTCGACGTTGGCGGTGAAAAGAAACAAGGCAAGTTCATTGCCATTGCCGCAGCCCTGATCTTCGCCGGCCACCCATCCTGTTTTGGTGCGGTTAGCTGGGTGACGGCGCGAGGTGACGTGCTCGCCACGTTACTTTCTCTGCTGTCGTTCTGGGCGCTCATTCGTTGGCGTGATAAACCAAGCAACGTGCGCTTCTCCTTGGTCTGCTTCGGCTGCATCGCTGCCATCGCAGCAAAAGAAGGTGCGGTGGTGTCGCCCATTCTCTTGCTTCTTGCCGACATCTTGGTTCTGCGTCCGAGACGCCCAGCAACCGCTCAAGCTTTGAAGTTTGGTGCGCCGACGATCCTGGTGGCCATTCCCATCGTCTACACCATGGCGAGAAGTGCTTTCTTTGGCCAAGACGCCAGCCTCTATGGTGGTGCTGCTCGTGTCATCAACCTCGAAGTCTTCAAGTCAAGCTTATGGTCATTCGCCCAGAGCCTGTCACAAGTCTTTGGTGGTTCCTTCGACTACGCGCCCGACTCGTCCTTGTTTTGGATGCAAGTTGGCGTCATGTCGGCTCTCGGCATCTTGCTTTTGAACTGGGTGGTAAGAAGTAAGGGCGGACGCTACACAGCCCTCGTCATTTTGTTCTTCTGCTTTGGGTTGGCCATGGGCCCTTCCATGAGCGTCTACCCCGCGGCCTCAGAACTCGTACCATCAAGGCTCTTCTACTTTGGTTTTCCCTTCGTCTCGTTGCTCATTGCCTGCGCGCTCACGGGGCTCATCAGCTCGCAGAAGATTCTCAAAGTCATCTCTGTCGTTGTTCTGATCGGGAGCCTCGGCAGCTGGGCCTACGGCGGTTATCACCATGCTCGCTTGCAAGGCGAAGCCTCCCACATCATTCGTACCGTGCGCCAAGAGCTTGATGCCCGCATCGTCGACATCAACGAAATCTCTCATATCTTCATCATTGCTGGCCTGCCTCACAAGATCGACAAGATCCCGCTCTACGGCGTCTACATGACCGACGCTTTTCACCGAGCCTTCACCGACAAACCGGCCGTTGTCTTTCAAACTTGGGACTCCGACTTAGATTCAGATCTCCGAAGCGTCAAACTCTTCGAACGCCCAGAGAGCGCGCAGTTTTTGAAATGGGTTCCCGATGGCAATGACGGTGGTGGTCGCTTGGTTAACTTGAGCCTCGTCTTGCCTGGGCCGACTGGCTACCGCCCGAACATTTCATGGCCGACGAATGCCACGGAGCTCAACTTGAAAAAGAGCATCCACCCCAGAGACGTCCCGTCATTCGCCATTCGTTTTGACCAAACGCCTAAGGAAGAATTTGCCATCAAGATTGGCTTGCACGACGAGACTGGTCCCTATCACCGGACGCTTCACTGGAACCCAGAGAAATTCGGCAGCGCCAAGCAGGCGTTCTTTGTGATGACCGAAGTGAAAGACTGGATCTTCAAAGGCGCAATCACCAAGATCAGCGTCCAAGCTATCGGCGGCCAGGCACCGGCCATTCAATCGTTTGACTTTGACGCCGCCCCACCAGCGATTGAGCTCGTCGAACCCGAAAACAAAGTCTTCAAGCTGACGGATCCGGAACCAACATTCGCATTCAAAGCGCCCAACCCACTCCCCTGGTATCGCATTCGCACCTTCTACAGCGACTTCGAACAGTCTTGGACCCTGCCCGCAAACAAACTCAAACAACCGGGCGGCACCTTCGCCTTCCGCCTCTCGAACCCCGGCACCTTCCCAACCGAACCCCCAATCCCGTGGAACGAATTCAAGAAGATCGCCCTGCGCACCCTAGACCAAGGCGCCACCCGCGAACTCAAGATCCGCTTCACCATCGAAGGCTTAGTCGGCCAAATCGACCACAACGCCCCCGCCCAAACCAAATCCCCCCTCCGCACCTTCCTAATCCGCCGGTAGCACACATACGGAACCGCATGACCCTCTCATCCTCTGCTACTCGATGGTGAGATCGACCGCATTGGATATGTAGAATGAGCCACTTGGATTCATGGCACATTGGAAGCGCGTCAGGTAACCAGGCACATAGACTGGTGAGAGTTGATAGCTGACAAATCCCTGGCCGTTGGCCCCGCAGTAGAATTGGGAATGGTGGAATGATGTCGCTGTCTCCAGGTAACTGCCAAAGACAAACAGCAGGCTTGGCAAGCCGCCAACGAAAGGTGGTCCTCCAATATCCAATTGCCCAACACCGGGAAAGAGAACGACAGCGTCATTAGCCGGTCCGAACAGGCAGAAAAGTCCCGAGAAAGGCACACCGCTCCAACTGAAGGTGATCGTGCCTCCAACAGCTACGGAGGAGGCGTAGGGGCCACGAGCAGCAGAATTCACGACACCAGAGTCGGTGGCAAACCCACGACTGTTTGTGGCGTTATTGATGTCGAAGATGGCCAGACCTGGTTGAGGGATTTGGCCGAGTGTGATTGGCGTTTGGGTGAAGGTCGAACGATAAATCTTCGCGCTACCGGATTCAGCCCCCGCGTTGTCGTCTTGGAATGCCCCCACAATAAGGTCATCTACGTCATCACCGTCGATGTCGCCGGCTCCGCTCGCGGAGAACCCGAAGTTGTCACCGGCGTCCTGACCGTTGAAGGTATAGATGGTGACGCCGTCGAATCCTGAGATGACCCTCACGCTGCCAGCGTCAACTCCGTTGTTGTCATCCAAGTGGGCACCAATGACGACGTCGGCAAAGCCATCGCCGTTGAAGTCTCCGGCCCCACTTACCGAGCGGCCGAACCCATCTCCCGCATTATCACCAAGAAACGAATTGAGGACACTTCCATCGGCACCGGAGTAGATCGTTGCAGCACCAGCGTCAACACCATTTGTGTCTTCGAGGTGGGCCCCGACAATGAAGTCGGCAAAGCCATCACCGTTGGCATCCCCGGCTCCGTCCACCGCGCGCCCAAACTCATCACCGGAGTTGGCCCCAAGAATAAGATGGAGGATGCTGCCATCGGCACCGGAATAGACTGTCGCGCTGCCACAATCGAGACCGTTATCGTCGTCGCCATAGGCGCCAGCGATGACGTCATCGTGGCCATCGCCATTGACATCTCCGGCACCACCGACACAGAAGCCAAGAAAATCACCGTCGCTGCCACCGTTGAAAGTAAAAAGGATGGTGCCATCGACACCCGAGAAGATGAGAGCGCTCCCCGCGTTTAGTCCATTGTTGTCATCTTCGGACGCGCCAACAATCACATCGGCGAAACCATCGCCGTTGATGTCGCCAGCGGCCCCGACAACACGGCCAAAATGGTCGCCGGGCTTGATGCCACTTAGAGAATGAAGAACGGTGCCATCGACACCTGAAATGACTCGAGCATGTCCGGCATCAATACCATTCGTATCAGCGAGATGAGCCCCCACGATGACGTCATCAAAGCCATCGTCGTTCACGTCTCCGGCGGTGCTGACATGAACACCGAACTGATTGTTCGCCGCAGTTCCGACCGGACAAAAAGATGGGGCGATTTCGGCGGCAAAAACGTGCACAGATCCTGAATTCGTCCCATTCACGTCTGACAAGGTGTCTCCAACAATGATGTCCGCACGACCATCGCCATTGACATCTCCAGCACTGCTGACGGTTCGCCCGAAATCACTTCCGGAACCACTTCCCAAGAACAGCTGAATGAGGCTCCCGTCAAGCCCCGAAACAACAGTGGCGCTCCCACTAAAGCTGGCATCAGGGGCACCGATGATCAGATCCGAAATGCCATCCTGGTTGATGTCACCCGCATTCGCCATGGAAGTGCCGAATCGGTCTCCGGCGATAGCGCCATCCACCGTCGCCAGAACGCTGCCGTCAACGCCAGAGTAGATGCGAACAAAGCCAGAGAAGGCGCCACTGCCGTTACCCGATGCAGCGCCGGCGCAGAACTCAGCGAATCCGTCACCATTTGTATCTCCCAAGCCGCACACAGCGTTGCCAAGAAGGTCACCGATCGCGTCACCATTCCGGGTATAGAGGATGCTGCCATCAAGACCCGAGAAGACCCGAACACTGCCCGACGCATCGAAGTTGTTGTCGTCAAAGGTTGCCCCCACAATGACATCGTCGAAGCCGTCATTATTCACATCGCCCGCACCGCTCACGGAAGAACCGAACTGGTCATTCGTGCCATCGCCGTCGAATGAATGAAGAAGGCTTCCATCAATTCCCGAAAACACACGGGCACTTCCAGACGACAATCCATTACTACTACCGAAGCGCACGCCAATAATGAAATCTTCGACCCCGTCGTTGTTGACATGTCCTGCACCGCTCACAGCAAAGCCGAATTGATCTCCGGGAATATTTCCTTCGAGTGAGTAGAGAATTGCGCCGTCGATTCCGGAATACACGCAGGCAACGCCAGTGGTCAATCCACCACTATTGACATTAAAAGGCTTACCAGCAATAAAATCGCCAATGCCATCTCCGTTCACATCACTCAATCCGGAAACAACGCCAGGAAGAAAACCTGCATTGCACGGGTCCACCAACTTGTAGATCAAGCTGCCATCGAGACCTGAGAGAATCTGTGTGCTCCCATTCCCGTCGCCAGGAACCTCCACCCATACGTCACCCAATCCGTCTCCGTTTGCATCGCCAAAGGCGCCGACCGAATTACCCAACAGATCAGATTGACTGTCACCATGAACAACAAACCGCGACAGGAGTTGCCCTTGTGATGTGCGGCTGAGAAGTAGGACAGCACCAAGAGCGAGCACAACCAAAGAAGAAGAGAAAAGTCTCATAACGTACTCCAAAAAAGATTAGCGCGCCGGATCGGCGTCATAGGGTGTCAAATGACGATAGAGATTCCTGAGGCAATGCCATGCTGCGTTAGGCGAAGTCAAAATTGGGGGGGGGGGCGCCCTGCCCCTACTGCCGTGAAGAGTCTAATCTTGGCAATTTAACCTTGACTGACTGCGAGTGTCAAGAGACCACATCATCGTGACCGGATGCAAAACAAGGAATACCTACCAGCATTTGCAGCATACGCAGGCTGCGCAGTGAAGAGCTGAAGCTCTATCCATTGCGAAAACCAAATGATCCAAGCTTGGTTCAACACGAGACATAGGCTCATGACTCCACCACCACATCACGGTGTTGATCAACTCCTGATTCAATGAGACAAGGGACAATGACTCCTACTTGTGATCGTTCTGCACCACTGTCTTTCTTGGCGTTCTTCAGTCCTTGATTCGAGTAGACTGACATCTTTTTTTGATCTTCGATCACCATGAATCCGACATACTGATAGCAGTGTGGTCATCGAAAGCGACGGAATTGGACCTGGTACCGTAGACATTGGGTGTTGGGAGCTACAGCTTTGGCTTCAAATTGATCCCTGCAACAACGTCGCAAATTTCCATCGAAGCTAAGTCATTCGGCGTGTTGCACAACACGAATTTTGACCCCCTTAGGCGCTATAATTCTGGTTCAACCTTTACCTTCAAAAGGAAGAATCACATGAGTGTTTTGCCAAACCCCACGAACGAAATTGACACCATTCACCTTCATTTTGGTCTCGATGCTGAAGCCCTTGAATGCGCCCTCGTTTCCTACAATCGTAAGAGTGATGTGGCTCGTCGTGCCCTTGCTTTTTATCTCGATGACATGCACAGCCGAGGGCTTCATCAGTCATTAGGGTTTGTCAGTGCAGTTCAATTTGCCTGTCAAAGATTGGATATGAGTCGCCGGTTAGCGCGCACGTTGATTGCCGTCGGCAGCGCCCTCCGTGACCTCCCACTTATCGACGAGGCCTTTTGCCAAGGCCGGATCTCGTGGTCGAAAGTGCGATTGCTCATTGGGGTTGCGACACCAGAAGTTGAGAAGGCTTGGTTGGCAAGAGCAGAAACAAATTCCTGCGAACGGCTGGAAGCTGAAATTCGCGGTGCTGAGAAAGGAAAGCTGCCCCGAGAAGATGGCAAGGGCTTGCCAACAGTGAAGTTCAAGTTTACAGCCAAGTTGGGATCGTTAGCACACGAGGGCCTGGAGAAGGCGCGAAGGAAGTTCTTCGATGAAATTGGCGGCGAATGCGATGACGCCGAGCTGCTCCAGATCCTGGTCGATTCCTACTTGCAGCATGGCGAAGATGTGAAAGGCAGCTCATCCCGCTACCAAATCGCGATTGGACACTGTTCCTCATGCGCGACAACCCAAGTCAATTCAGCAGATGGCCCCATCGAGCTCTCTCAAAGTGAGCGCGAGCTCGTCCTGTGCGATGGTGAGGTTGTTGGCGACAAGAATAACTCACCCACCCCACCAAACATCCGGAAGCGGATATTGGCCCGGGATGGTCATCGCTGTGTTCATTGTCATGGTGGCCGAGACGTCCAGGTTCATCACATTGTCTTCCGGCAAGACGGCGGCGGCCATGAACTTTCGAATTTAGCCAGCCTTTGCAAACATTGTCATGGTCTGCTTCACGAAGGTTTCCTCAACATCCAAGGCAAAGCACCCCACGATCTCAGAATCACAGATCGAAACGGGCGCCCTATCGATGGAAGTCTTAAGAGATGCGGCCCGGAAGTTGTCATCGATGCCACTGAGGGTGGCCCACGTGGGCCATCCCAAGGCGAAATTGCCACGGGCAAGAGACTCAAGGATCTCACGGGGCAAGATCATGTCAGGGAGAGCTTGGAAATCGCGTGCCTGGCAGCGAAAAGAGAAAACCGCCCTGTGCGCCATGTTCTTTTGCAGGGTCCTCCCGGATTGGGCAAGACAACTTTGGCCAGAGCGCTCGCTGTCGAGAGTGAGGCTCCCTTTGTTGAAAAAACAGGCCCTGCAGTCACATCCATCGACGATCTTTTTGTTGCCAAAGGCAGCGTCCTGTTCATTGACGAGATTCATGGTTTGCCACGACAAGTGGCGGAGATCTTCTATGACACCATGGATCAGAAACAGATCTGCGTCGTTGGCGCCACAACCAACCCGGACTTGATGCCCAAACCCCTCCGAGATCGTTTCGTCGTGCAGGAAGAACTGCTCGACTATGACGAGAATCAGCTGTCAGAGATCGTCACCCGTGCGGCCAATGGGAACATAAGCGATGCCGCAAGCCAGATCATCGCGGCAGCATCCATGGGCACACCAAGGAAAGCCCTTGCCCTGTTGGCCTCTGTTGATGACCTACGGTTAGCACGAGACCAAGAGTCAATCACATCCGAACTTGTTCGAGAAACCCTCAAACGGAAACGTTTGGATTTCCAAGGTTTGGGCCCACGGCACAATCAAGCCCTGACCATTCTCCGTCAGCAATACCAGCCCATGGGCCAAGCAAGACTGGCATGCCTCATGGGACTCGATCGCGACGTCTTCCGAACCACCATCCAACCTGACCTTTTACGTCTTCAGCTTATTGACGTCACACCAAGGGGTATTGCAATTCATAACGTTGCATCCATGGTGGGAGAACCGCCCCTCGTTTGGCAAATCCAGGCGGCTTGATTCATTGACGTCTCAAGGTGGCCCACGTGGGCCACCTTGTTTGCTCGATAGCAAGGCACGAGTGTCAAGCATGGGACGTTTTGAACTACTTTGATGGTGGCAAACCAACCAGGGGATAACCAACGCCTATCCGACACCAAGAGCTCAATGTCTTGTCCTTGACGGTGATCGATTATGAGATCATTGGAAAGAATGAGCGGTGCGTAATCTTTAGGCCCTTTGCCGACATAGGACCAGACCATCTCACCTCGTGCGTCGAATAAATAGGTTTCCTGTTTTGACGTGGGGAGGTTGAGTTTCTTATAAGTTTGCCCGCTGAAGTCGGTTGAGATCGTCCGGTTGTCGACAAAGTCTATTCCCTTGTCGAAAAAAAGCTTCTCATAGAGCGCCTTTGTTTGCGCTCGAGTGCCGATGCTCCCAATCTCCGAGCGAGCCTCGCTCCACAGTTCTCTGTCGTTGGATGTTCCTGGATATAACATCTCGACATGGACCCCCCTCGCCTCAAACTCTCCCAAGTTAACCATGAGTCGAGCAGTATGGGTCGTGCACATGGGGCAAATAATTCGCTGGCTTGATGTCGCGGTGAATCATTCCTTTCTCATGGGCAACATGGAGCGCCCTCCCAGCGCTCTCTATTGTTCTTAGGACAGCATTGATTTCCGACTTGCTTTGAAGTGATTCCGTAATCGAGTCTTTCCCGGCGGGCGTGGCTGCTGTTGTTTCTTCAAGATCATCAAAATCAAAATGAAGACTCACAGATTGAACAGATGCCAGAATGATCAAGACTGCTCAGTGCTTTCGCTTCACGTTGAAATCGAGCTCTGGCCCCTGTGCTGTATCCAGGTGGCAGAAGCTTCAAGGCGACATCTCTGGACAAGTTAAGATCCTGAGCAAGATAAACCGTCGCTTGCCCTCCCCACCAAGCTCCTTCTTGATGCGGTAGTCTCCGATATCGCGCCCAGCCATCGAAGACGAAGGATCTCTCTGGCTGCCTTGGCCGCTCTTTGCTGTTTCATCGCCACTGTCAGCCATGCTGTTCATTTAGAAGTCGCCGATTCATGAGCCTTTGGACCGGCGAATAGCCGAGGAAACTGCCATAGAAAGAGGTCGGGTGAACCAGGGAGGTCACTCTCACCAGCCCCCCACAGATCCGGAGCATCGAAGAAGCCCAAGGTACCATAGTATCCATCTCAGAAGATTGCCTGGCCAGTTCTTCTATATGTCTCAGTTTCGTTGAGACGAGTTCCAAATTCGGTGACTTGGTCATCTTTCCCGCCAACGGTTCCAAATATCGGCGCTCCCTGTGAACGCTTCGCGTTCCAGGTCGCCCGAGACACACGCAAATCTATGCATCCACATTGAGTGTGGGGAGGGAGCACTTGCATCTACCAAAGGAGGTACGAGTGGTTTTCTTTTCGCAAAAGTGGTTTCGACTACAGATCCTCGAAATGTCTTGGCGTAGTTGAAGGGCGACCGTTAGCATTCAGCCATGGCGCACTCAAATGAAGAAGAACGAGATCCGACAGCGACATCCTATCATGTGCGCGGCGCGCGCGACGGTGACGAATTATCACTCGAATGGGTCGTCTCGCGGTTCTCTCCGGGCCTCTTGGCTACGGCCCGCTATCGAATCATGCAAGGGAACTTCTTATCCAAAACGAGTCCTGAGGATTTGGTGGCGGAGGTATGGCTCATTGCCTTACCGAGCCTCGCGGGACTATCCCCACGGGACGGGCGTTTTACGCCGGTCGTGTTTAAGTTCCTATCAAGCGCCTTAAAGAACGTGATCCGAAGACAGGCCGAAAAGAATCAGCGTCGCAAGAGAATTGCTCCGGGAGCCGAGTCGAGTCCTGGTTCGCATTGGAACGTTGCGGATGGTGTTTCTGACGTGGTCAGTCGAGCAGTTCGCAAGGAGTTGATCGGGACAGTTCACTCAGCAATCGACCAACTTGGCGACATGGATCGCGAGGTGCTCATTCTGCGAGGGATTGAACAGAGATCGCTTGAGGAGGTCGCTATCTTGATCGGTGAATCTACTGGAACAGTCGCCACACGATTTCATCGGGCACTAAGCAAGCTCCAACAACTAATCCCGGGGACGGTCTTCGATGACATCAAAGAATGAACCACAAGACGCCTCGAAGGTTCCCGATGGTATTGCAGCATTTGAACTTCGACTTGCCGAAGACAAAGCACTGGGATCTCTTCGTCCATTATTGGAATACATCGCGGAGTTTCCTGGCCACGATTTCATGATCGCTGAGAGGTATGCTGATTCACTCAACAGTGAAGAGCCAGCCTCAACACTTTTGGACGAACGAACGAAATTTGGCTCCTATTCTGTCTTGGAAGAAATCGGCCGCGGAGGATTCGGAGTCGTCTATTTGGCGGAAGACAATAGATTGCGGCGCAAGGTCGCACTAAAAGTTCTTCAACCATCACGCAACAGCACAACGATGAGGATGAGGTTCGCGCGGGAGGCGGAATCGGCATCAAAGATCAGTGATCCTGGAGTTTGCCGAATTCACGAAATAGGCGAAGATGGCAACAGCGTTTTCATCGCTATGGAACATATCACTGGGCATCCTTTAGATCAATTGATCGCGGAGTCTAAGGCAGCAGGTTGCGCAGTAGTTGATCTTCCAGCCGTTGATTTGTTGAGTTCTAGCAATTCACCGTCGGACGGGTCTCGAAGGAGATTGAATCCAACACATCGAGCCCTTGAGCTTGTCGAACGCATTGCGGTTGCACTCCAGGCGGCCCATGATGTTGGAATAGTGCATCGTGATGTGAAACCAGGCAATGTCATTGTTCAGCCCAATGGTAGGCCGGTGTTGATTGACTTCGGCTTGGCTCATGTAGCCCAAGCATCATTAGCGTTAACGGGCACACAAGATCAATTGGGGACGCCAGCCTATATGGCGCCGGAATTGATTTCAGACTCAAGATTCGTTGACGGTCGATCCGACGTTTTTTCCCTAGGTGTTATTCTGTTTGAGTGCCTAACCGGGCGACGCCCCTTTGAAGCGACCACCGTGGCGGGCTTGCAGCGGGCAATTCTCGAAGAGAGAGCTATAGACCCACGTGTCCTAAATCCGAATCTGTCATTAGACATATCGTCGATCCTGCGGATGGCTTTGGAGACAGACCCGAGACATCGCTACGCCAGTGCAGTTGATTTCGCTCTGGACCTGAACAACGCCCGGCTAGCGAAGCCAGTCCTCGCGAGACCGTTGGGACCATTGACGCGGACTTGGCGATGGGGGAAAAAGAAGCCATTCATGGCGTTGTCTCTCTTGCTTCTTCTTCTGGTCGCTCTTGTCCCTCTTGAGTTGGCGCGCAGAGAACGATTGTTGACGACAATAGAACGAGAGAATTCACGAAAAGAGGAACACCGACGAAAGTACACGGAAACGTTGTTGCTTGTTGAAAAAGCGAGGTCGTTCACCGGTTCGGAGAGTTTGGCTACCTGCGTGGATGCCGACGCACGCTTTCGCCGTCTCGATATGGATCCCGGCGAAACGACGAGAACATTGGCTTACACGAAGTGGATGGAGTCTCGAGTTTCTTCATTTCACATGGGAGCATTTGTAGATCTCTCCCAAGACAACAAGAGTCTTTGGAAAGTTGCCGTCGGACGGAGTTCCAACATCATCTTTTTCGATGATCTGGGAAATCAGTGGAAACCAATAACCAAGAAGGAATGGTCTGGTTGTCAGATGGGGTCGCATCATAAAGTTGCGCTCACTTGGACCCCAAATGGTACAGCGTACATTTGGGCCCCGTCGATTCGCCAGTGCATAGGCAAACTGACAAACGTGCATCTGGCAAGTATTTCGCCTGACGAAAGATCCTTGATTGTCTTAGGCAAGAACGGGCTAGTTAGGAACCTTCGTTTACCAACTCGGAATGTCCAATTGGACATCGACGCCAATGACCCCAGGATAGCTACCGAAACCTCGAAGAACGTCATCTGGGAAGATGATCTTGGTGACAGCGGATCGTGGCGCATGTGCATGTCACCAGATGGCTCGACGATTGTCGTCCTAAAGAGCATAAAAGGGAAAAAATGCCAATGCCATGTATTTGAATCGAGAACGGGAAAACGCAGTGATTGGGCCGAACTGGATCTCGAGGCCACTTCCGCCGATTGGATGCTTAATTCAGCTGATGAACCCCGAATCGCAGTTGGCGATGCGGCAGGCAAAGTTCATTTAATTTCCGTTAGTTCGGGGGACATAAAAAATTCAATTCTTCATTCTGAGGGAGCTCATCTAAGGAGTGTGGCATGGTCTCCAGACGGCAAGTGGATGGTGTCCACGGCTGATCCCATCGTAACAAAGGACAAATTTTGCGGGCCTGGTCTGGTGGTCTGGAGACGAGAGGAATCTCGATACGTTAAGACAAAATTCTGCGAGGGCGCCCATTCTCCTCGCATGGTTCAACAGGCGAATTTCTCGCCCAACAGCCAATGGTTTACAACGGCAGGCAGGGACGCGAAGTTGATTCTCTGGAAGATTATCGGCGATGGTGAGATCAACAAAGAAGCGGAATTGACTGTCACGCGTCATTCTAAAACGATATGGGATTCCACGAGCTCCCGATTCTGGAGCCTCGCTGGCCGTGGCATCCAACAAATTGACGTTTCGCCCCAGTCTGAACACGCTGCCGCAAACCAGCACAACGAAGTTGTGACAACAGCCTTTCGTCCAGTACAAGGTTCGAGTGATGTCCTGATTGCGACCGCGAGTGGAAGAGTATCGATAAGGCCATGCGAAGTCAGGGACAATCAAATTAAGATGGGGGCCGTTGAGGCGAGTTTCGAGCTCAAGAAACGCATAACGAAAGCCATTTGGTCGAAGGATGGCAATGTCGTGTTTTTGGGAACCGACAAGGGGGAGATTCTTCGTTGGCGATGTAAGAATGAAGACGCCGAGTTTATTGGGAATATTGGAGAAGGATCGATCATTGAGCTGATAGCACGCAAAGACTGGCTCGTGTCGCTTTCGCGTTTGGATCAAGTTAGACAAGTAAATGCATGGAGGCTACGAAGCAACCGAATCGTTTCTACACCGTTGGATGTTCCTTCTGGATTCGTGACGAATTGCGTCGCCGTCGATCATGAAGGAGAGAAATTGGCCCTTGGTGGACGTGGTGGGAAAGTTCTGCAATACGCCCTGGATAATGATACGCGCCTCACCGTTTTGTCATCATGGAAAGTGAATGATCCTGAAGTAAATTCTTTGGCTTGGAATGAAGACGGATCACGCATAGCAGTAGCAGGCGATAAAGGAAGTGTATGGTCCATCAAGGACGAAGGTGAAATTAAGTTGGGGCCGGGCTCGACGCTGGAAAGGCTCGAGTGGACAGTCAATGGAGATATCATGGGGATGAATATCTGGGGCAACGAAGTCCTTATCTATCCAGCAACCTCGAACGAGCCTTCCGTCATAGTCGGAGAAAGAGGTAATCTCAGCTCCTGTCTTAGCATTTCCGCGAACCGCAAGTTCGGCGCAAGAGGAACTTGGGATGGGACTCTAAATATTATTGATTTGTCGAAGAGAAAGTCGCAAGCCTTTGTCGAACTGGGGTCAAAAATCACCTCTATCGACTTTTCGCCTAATGCCGAGATCTTGATCGTGGGTACCAAGAAAGGGCGAGTGCAAGTATTACCTCTTGCAATTCTCCGGTACATCAAGAAGGTGGTGCCGCCTAAGTTGATTGAGGCATATTCGAATCTGAAGTTCGGACCTGGTTAGTTGCCTGTATCAATCTCACAATGTGAGGATAAGGCGAAGATGTCGCAACCGATACGGTCAAACCTCGACTTCAGTGGAAGTGCCCCGGTAAAGGACTCGTATAAAAACTTGTGGGTTTGGTAGGAATTCCCGTGGTTCTTAAGACGTGCATAACCATCACCCCCACCCCCCACTATCATCGAGCCAATACCTACATTCTCATAATCTACAACGCCCTGTGGACTCACCCAATGGGTCCGATCAGCAGCGTTATGAGTGGCACCGAAAATCCAACGCCGCCTATTTTGGATCGAGGCCCAAAAAAAATGGCGAACCGTGTAATGAAATGAAATCTCACGGGATGGTGAAAGTGGCAGAGGGCACGAAGCGGCCTTAAAAGGTCAATCTCGAGCTCATACAAGCTCTACTGTGCTAGCCGACATAGTTCGGATCTCTGCCTGAATTCGAAATTTCATCTTTTCTGGAGAGTCTGATGGCGTCCGTAATTCTTAATTTGGTGTGGCTTCTTGTTCTTGTCGGTAGCGCTCTAGTCATAGGGGTAGCGTCGAACCGACAAGTCGCGAGCCAATGTGTCGCGTCTTCCGGTGAAGTCTGTGCAGGGCCTCATGCAGCTGCGCCGACGTTGAGAATGACTATCGATAGCACATTAGCACGAGCCACATTCATGGCAGGAGAAAAATCATGGTAGCAGCCAAGACAATCAAGTTCACGCTTAGCATCGTATTACTCGCGAGTGTACTAAGGGCTCAAATCCAACTCGATCCTGGTCTTCAGAGTGCCTCGTGTATTCTCTCTGATACTAGGTCGATGGCACAGACTTTCAGTCCATTGGTTTCAGGAATAGTCACTCAGGTGCGGCATGGGGTGCGCGGCAGCGGATCATCGATCACAGCATACAACCTATACATAACCCAAACAGATTCTAACGGGCTTCCCCCTGTTGACTATTCTAATGATCCTCTTTATGTCGCGTTTAACCAAACGTCGTTTGCGAATATCGGGGGCATTGGTGGCACTGTCAATATCCCGGTGGGGGTAGGATTGAGCATCTCTTCTGGCTGCACTTATGCTCTCATATTTGAACCAACAACTGCCGGCACCATGTCGCATCGGGTCGTAAGTGGTGGAGGTTCTTATACGCGAGGAGATCACTATGTCATTAATGTAGGTGGCACGGCCTGGAGCCCAAGGCCGGGGTGTTCGGGGACTATGAGTGACATGGCATTTTTCATTCTTGGCAACGCTTCAACTCCTCAAGGCGACCTTCGTTGCCTTGCCATTACCAGTCCAACTGTGAATACCGGTCCTTTGGGTTCTTCGGAAACCGTGTCTGTTGAATTTACCAACGACGACTGTCATCCTATCCCCGCGAACTCCCTTTACCAGGTTGACATAACTGTCAATAATTCGGCGGTCCTTTCCGAACTTTTTGTTCTGCCAGCCTTCCCCATAGGAGCCGTCTTTTCTTACTCTACTTTAGGAACAGTGGACTTGAGTTCATTTCCATGCACATTGGAAGTGACAATTCGACGGTTACCGTTGTCCCTCATTGACCTAACGCCTGCCAACAACACATGCATCTTTGAATGCACTCCACCGACTGTTTCGGTTGGCTACTGTGAGACCTTTGACGATCTCCCGAGCAACAATGGGGCCTCTTCGATTTCTGTAAAGGAAGTTCCCGAGGGCTGGGAAAACGTCAGCGACGACACGGCAAGTATCAATTTGAATACGGAGCCAGATTGGGGTCCAAATAATGGTCCGACTGGTTCGAATCAAGGGCCGTCTGCTGATCACACGACAGGTAGCCAGTCGGGCATTTATATGTACATTGAAGATTCTCCAAGTCAACCGGGCGACATTAGTTTGAAGGGACCGGTTCTTGATCTCTCCACCACTCCAGCTAATGAAATTCCTGCGTTGGCGTTCCATTACTTCAGCCATGTGCTCCCCGGCGCTTCTGACGATAATCTCTTGGTGGTGGACATCATTAACGTTACGACGGGAGGGACCGTCACCATGTCAGTCGGTAGTTTCCCCGGAAGTGGGGATGACTCGTGGCACCTTGCTAAGATCGACTTGTCTGCATTCTTGCCAGATTTGGTGAGGCCCCAGTGGCGTACCAACAACAACAATGCAGATTTCACCGACGATGTGGCGATTGACGACGTCAAGTTTATTGGGTGCCCGCCCACTGGGCTTTGCGGACAAGCACCTCAATCTTGTGAGGCCGTGTTGGACATTAGTGCTGAGTTGTTTGCCAGCCCGGGTACGGTCCTTGACCGTGCCTCGAATGCACTAGGAGAACTGGTTCCTTCCGGGGCTGCTGGTCCCTACACAGTGAAGGTGCCCCGTGACGAAAATATAGTCTTTCGTTGGCAAGGGCAGCCGCTCAATCCACTTGTCATGCTTTTCGGACCGTTGAACTGCCAGATTGCAACTTTTCCTGGCGTAGGGCAATTGGACATCGGTTCGCTTCCCATCTATGCCACTGGCATTCCAGGTAATATTTTCATTCTTGCCAACGGTGCCGCCAGCGTGCCCACCCTGCTCGACCTAATGCATTGGACGGGGCCACAAATCCCTAGCGAATGCTATGGCATCGGTGGTTTTACCTTCAGAGCTAACTTTCTCCCTGGCTATCTCGCGACTTTTCAATTTGTCATTAACCCAAGTGGGCAATTCTTCATCTCGAATGCTGTATCAGTGATCATCATCTGAATGTCTGAGAAATACATCGAGCCCATGGAAATTGGACTCGATGTCCATTGGAGCCATTGCGGCAAGACGACATTATCTTGAAGAAGTCGCCTCGCCATTAGTAACTGGCACCGATGAAACGAGCTGTGAGCCCTCTCTCATTTAATCAAAAGGTCTGCCCCATGAAATCACTCATCACTACGACTTCCTTAGTGCTTCTCCTGACATTATCGATCAAGGCACAATTCACGACGACTTTCTATCGCGAGGCGTCTACTGGCGGCCTCTATTCAACCGAAACTCAAATCAATAAAGCCGGCGACTTCAATGCTGACGGAGTGCCCGATGTTATCGTTGGATCGTTTGAATATCCGTTCGGCAATCCGCTCGGCAATCTTAGGCATAGTACCGTGCAAGTTTTGTCTGGTATCGACGGATCAATTCTCTTCCAATCAAATGGTGACACTCCTGGTGACTTGTTCGGTTTCTCTGTCAATGAAGCTGGTGATGTCAACGCCGATGGTTACGACGACATCATCATTGGAATGCCACATGATGCCACGTTAAATTTCCCAGGCGGCGGTGGTCTCGCGATAGGTCCCCAAGCCGGTGCTGTTAAAGTGATCTCCGGCAGCGATGGGAGCACGCTGTACAAGATTCTGGGGAGCGCACTGTTAAATGAGGCCGGCCAGTCGGTCGCCGGCTTAGATGACATCAACAACGATGGGTTTTCTGATTTTGCATTCACCGAAGTCGAAAAGGACACCAACGGAGTTGGTTCGCCATTCGTCCGGGTCATCTCGGGCGTTGACGGCACGCTCATTTTCAGTCTTCAGGCTCCAAATAGTAGCTTTTATATTCAAGAAATCGCCAATGCCGGAGATGTCAATGGCGACGGGACAACTGATATTATCGTTGGACTACCGGTGGCCCGTTCGCCATTAGATATCCAAACCGGTCTCACGAGAGTTTATTCAGGTGCTAATGGCGATGTGATTCACACCATCTACGGCGAGATCCAAAACGAAAATTCGGGGACCTCGGTCGATGGCATTGGTGACATCAATAATGATGGCTTCGACGATTTCATTATTGGCGAGATTGGACACATTCAAGCAAATCAGATGTTCAGCCGTGCGCGGGTCTTCTCCGGATCCGATGCATCGGTGCTGAACACGGTCTTCGGAACAAGTGAAACAAGAGGATTGGGGCATTCCGTCGCTGGTCTCGGCGACTTTGACGGTGACGGCGTCGGTGACTATGCGGTATCACAAGCCGATGAGACCTTTCCTGTGATTCGCGTTTTTTCAGGTGCAACCCACCAACTTGCTGCGGAGCTACCAGGGCCGCAAACCTCACTCCCTTACACTCAACGGGTCTCAGCAGTTGGTGACGTCAACAATGACGGCAAGGACGACATTTTTGTTGGTGCTTTCTACGGCACCTTGTTCACCTCCCACGAAGAAAACGAGGGCGAACTACGCCTCTATCTCAGCGGCATAGACCC
>JBLINQ010000040.1:0-32725 GCA_047639315.1 Planctomycetota bacterium | reverse complement strand
GACATTGACACATCAGCTCCGTCCATAAGGCGTCGTAACTCGCGCGCTAATAAAGTGAAAAGTGTTTTTTCGCCAAGGTTTTGGTCGGCCTATGCCGATCACAGTAGCGGGAAATAAGACTGAAGAATGGGAGATTACCCGGATGATTCACAGCGACTTCAATTTGGTACTGAAGTACTGCGAAGTCCTCGACGAGTTCATCAAGATTCGCGTTTATTCGGAAGAAGAAGCGCGCCAATTGATCAAGAAAGCGTCGAGCGGCGATAAGGCAGGTTTCCAAGAAGAGATTATCCGTGTTTGCATCGCGGATTATAACGACAACGTATTACCGCGTATCCGTGAGCTCGATGAAGCCACAGGCATCGTTGACATCGAGGAAATGCTCTACCTCTTGTGCGTTGACGTAAATCCAGCTCTCGACATTCATCAAGTGAGTGTTCAGATGAGTTCGAACGAGGTCGAGTCTGAAAATGACCCCAAGCTCACTGCTCGTATGAAGCAAAAGAGCAAGAAGAACCTCCGCCGCATCGCCAACATCGAAGAACAAATCTGCAAAGAAGTCATCGGCCAAGAACACGCCGTTAAGTCGGTCTGCCAATCGATCAAGAAATCGGTTGTCGGAATGCGCGATCTTGAAAAGCCAATTGGCGCCTATCTCTTTGCCGGTCAACCAGGGGTTGGCAAAACAGAGTTGGCTAAGTCTATCGCCAACTACCTCTATGGTAGTCAGAGCCGACTCATCCGAGTTGATTGTTCTGAATATGCCCTGCCCCACGAATACGCCAAGTTGATTGGTTCACCTCCCGGCTACATTGGCCACAATGAAGGTGGCTACTTGACGGAAGCAGCGAAGGAAATGAAAGACTTTGTCGTTCTCTTCGATGAAATCGACAAGGCTCATTCAAAAATGCACAACATCCTTCTTCAACTACTTGATGAGGGCATGGTCACGGACAGCAAAGGCTTTAAGGTCTCTTTCCGCAACTCGCTGGTTCTGATGACCAGTAACCTCGGTGTGAAAGAAGTTGAAGAAGCACGCAGTGCTCTTGGTTTCCGCCAAGGAGGTAAGGAAGAGAAGATTCCTTACGAGTTGATGCGCAATGAAATCAACGATGCCCTGAAGAAGGCGTTTCGTCCTGAATTCATCAACCGTCTCGATGAAGTCGTCGTGTTCAACACTTTGACACTGGAAAACAGCATCACGATTGTTGAGAAGATGATGGCCGAGTTAGAAATCATCGCTGAACGCGCTGGATTGCGGGTGAAAGCCACCGAGAAGCTCAACCGTCACATTGCCGAAGAAGGCTTCAAAGACGAATGGGGCGCTCGTGAAATCCGTCGCACGATCAAGAGGTTGATCGAAAACCCTCTCACCGAGCTCATTCTCAATGAGACCGTTGAAGACGGTGACATCATCCTGATGGACGTGGAAGATGGAGAAGTCTGCTTCAACAAGATTGAGATTCCATCGGAGTCGGAACAAGAGCAACCAGTCTAAGTTCGACTGTTATTATTGAATCAAAGAAACCCCGGTGTGGCTTAATCCAAGCTCACCGGGGTTTCTTCATTTCAAGAGTGCCCGACGAATGCGATCGATCTTAAGGCGAGTCGGCGGCCACCCCAGTTTTTTCAATTCACGAACCACATCCTCGATTCCACCATCTTTGAGACGCACCCGAAAGACCTGCACTTCGCTTTGGTCTTTGACTTCAATATTGGACTCAATGAGGTCTGTTTCGGACTGGCGAATATGCTGCCCGGTCAAGAGGCGCCCAGACACTTTGAAAGTGCCCGGTCTCGGCAAGAAGAACTCGTGAGAGCCTGTCTTTGACACGAGCTCATTCTCGTTAAAAGCCTCCAATCCTCCGACCTCAATCGAAAACGAATAACCTGCGGGGATCTCTTGAGGGGTTTCGAATACCAGTTGAATGGGAATCCCTGCCTGAAATTCAAATTCGATTCTCGTTCCAGTTTGATTGCGAAGAATGATCTCTCGTTTCCCTTTCGCGTGAACATGCACATCGATTGACCCCGGTCGCAGAAGAAATTTTTTGCTCCCTTCAACCATTGAGAATTTCGTGAGTACTTCACCACTCATGGAGTCCTTCAATGTGATATGAGTGTAAAGGTAACCCGACCCTCCTTTGCGGTTGAACTCAACCCACCGTGTCATGTCAGGCACGGCAAGATCGCCGAGGTTGAGGTTCTCCCCTTCGACGACGACAAAATCATGAGTCTCGAAAAGGACGTAGGGAAGAACATCAGTGGTCTTCACGATGAGGCGAAAACGCCCGGGCGGCACTTGCCTCGCTTCAAAGTTCCAACTCCGACCTGTGAGTACGACTTTGGGCATGGGAGACTCGGATGGAGCAAATTCCACCTCAAAGTTGAGGCCCTTAAGATCAGTCGGCAGAACCAAGCGCCCGGTGACTTTCGAGGCGCGTCGCATAGGGATGCGGACACCCGTTTCGCCTTTGGCAGCCAAAACCAGCGCCGGCGCATATCCTTCACAGAAGACGTTGAGCTGAATTGACGAGGCATGGCATGTACCGAAAAGCACAAAGTTACCATCTTCGTCAGAGCGCGGCCAATTGGGCCAGTGAATGACGTGCAGTTCTTGCGTGGTACGCTGTTCTACCGGCAGATGCCCGAGTTCGACATAGATACTTGCCCCGGACACGGGAGTACCATTCGAATCGACAATTTTGCCCATGGCGAGAATTGAAACTGGAGCCATGGTAACGGCACCGAGCACGTAGTCATCGGCTTCGCTGCGCGAGGTTGAAAGAGGAACCGACGCCATTAAAGGCAAACCGGATTGCCGCCCAGCAACAGTGATCCGAAAAAAGTCAGCCGAATGAGGCTCGCGAAATGACCTGTCGGTAAAGACCCGAAACCGCCCATCATTGTCGGTCCAGAAGGTCAACTTCGCTCCTAAGCCACCTTTTAGAAATTGCCCTTGGGCCTTCCGCCGCCCAAGATGACTACCAAGGGCGTCTAAGAGCCTTCCTGTCGTTTCGCTATGCTTCGTCTCAAAAGCAATAGAAATGGGAACGCTTTGCTTCGCCGCAGTTGGTCCTTGCACTGTTTTGGAAACGAAACTTAGGCCCGAGCTCTCGCCGCCTTGAGCGGTCACCGCCAAGGTGAGATCGGGTGAGACACAGGGAATACGAAGGCGCCCTTCTTTGGCCCATCCTTGCCAGTCAGGCTTCTTGGCTGCGCCCACCTCCTTCTTAATTTTTTGCCATCTCTCATTCTTGCCGCCTAACTCGAATTCCCCTTTCTTCGATCTCCAAGGCGTAGAGCCATCGATTTCCTCATCGACATCAGAGCTCGTTGGCGGATTTTGTTCCCCCTTGCCCATAATCCGAATCGAAACGCGAATGTCTTGGTGGCACACCGATCCATCCGGATTTAGGAAGGTCAGGTCAATCGCTCCCACCGGTCCGAGTTGTAAGTCGACGATCTCAGTCGGGATATTGTCAGGATCAAAGGGAACGAAGACTCGGGGCTTTAGAAGACCACGCAAGCCAAGGAATGGGTCACTCCACCGGTCTCGAGCGAAAGTCAAATTTGCTGTGACGTTGAGAACAGCGGATCCATCATCCTGAGTTGAGGACCGAAAGATCTCACGGCGCACTTTGGGTTCATTCCAAGAAGGCGAAAGAAGGCATCCGCAGACGACTTCAACATCAGAAACCGGTTTGCCGTCCAAATCGAGAACCCGAACAGACATGCGGCTGATCGGAGCTAAATTCATCGTCACTTTGGGTTGAGAATAGGGGCCGATCAGGGTGTCGACGAAACCGAATTTCGAGATTGCGGCAACATGGTAACTTTCTTTGATTCTTGGGATGCGCACACGCCCAAACTGATCCGCTTTGAAATGCGTGCCATAGGTTCGAAAGAAACCAACGGGATCAACCTTACGTTCTTCAGTGAGACGCTTGATTCCAAGGCAACGTGCGTCGGTGCGAATAAGACGGATCGATGCATCAGAGTGCCCTCCCCCCGTGATCTCAATCAAGGTCAAATTAGGGTCGACCTGGTCGCCGACATCAAGCACCTCTTCACGAGACGAGTTGCCAGTTTGCTCTTCGTCGGTAGCTCTTGGCGCTTTCTTGGCGCGACGCACGAATGGACGGTCGGCTGATTCAATTTCGACCTCAGCTGGCACGAGTTCTTCGAAATCCTCGTCTTGGAAGACACTCCAGCTAAAGGAGACCGCTGTGACCAGAAGGATCACGGCAAGAGCAAGTAGTTTTGCATTCGTTGTGTGCATGCCTGTAGTCTTGCTGCCTCCTACTGGCCGGTTCCGCTTAACGTCCAGCTAACTTCTTGAGTGCTCGTTTGATGTCTTCTGGGTCCAAGCGTAATCGAAAGTTCTGTGTTGAAGTAGAATCAAGCACCTCGACTCGTCTTGGCGAAACCGGGAAACGTTCTCGTTTGGACAATTTACCGACCTTGGCAATCGTCGCAGACATCCGATAAGTGCCGGGTGAATGAAAAGGAACCACGTGATTCGGTCCAATTTCCTTGAGCCAAAACGGGCCCGTCCCAAGATTGGGATTTACCCAGAATTCAATCATATGATCTTTCGGGACCACCTCAGAATTCATGAATTCGAAGGTCACCGGAATTCCCGGGAGCAAACGGAGCTGGACATCTCCCCCCGACACGCCAGAGATGGTCGTTTGGCGATACCCTGCAGTGGTGAGTAGGAGATCGCAGATCTTCACCGGCACATAGATCGTCTCTTGTTTGTAACCCATCACGAAGCGCGTAATTTCTTTGTCGCTTGCTGGGTCCCGCACGACCACCAATAGGCCACGCGGCACTCGCTTAGGCTGAATCAGCGTCAAGTCCAATCGTGCCCCTGAGAACTCAATCCTTAAGTCACCAAAGTCATAGTTCTGACCTGGGGCCAAGGTAATCGTCTCCTCCAGAAGCGCCTCATCTTGTGACTTGTGCCCAGTAACGAAAAGACGATACGTTCCGGCCGAGATTTCACTTTGCGAGAAGGCTCCATCGGCTTTCAAATTCAGCTTCTTTTTGTCATCGCTCTGTACGTTTATCAAAGTGCAAAACAAGTCTTTTGCGTCCGCCCCATTCGCAAGGACGAGCCGACCACGAATCCTGGCAGGCTCAATCAATTCAACTTCAACGTTCTCCTGCCCCTTCTTGACGTCGATACTCTGGGTCAAATAGTCATCGGCGGAAATTGTGATTCGCAATTCCTCTGTGGTTGATGTGCCAAATATTCGGAACTCGCCATCTCGCCCAACCCGCGGAGGAAACACGGCCTCAATCTTATTCTCGTTCCGAACAGCTTGCTCATAGTTCATGAGATTGACTGCGATCTTGGCTCGATAGACAGGGAGGCCATTTGCATTCACAACACGCCCGCTGGCCAAACAATCAGCATCCTTGAGGACCAAGTCACCCAGTTCCAGATCATTCGTGATGGGGTCTAACGTCAGCGCCACTTGAACCATTGCGGGTGTCGTGGCGTTTGTGTCCAAATCCCTAATGGTAAGAGTGCGTTTCGAACATCGTTTCTCAGGGTAAAGCCCAAATCCCATGGGCAGCTCGAAGTGGCCTTTCTCGTCGGTTCTCAGGAGACCCCGCATCATGAAGTTCCACGAGAACCGTCCCCTCACTACAACTTCGATCTTCTGATTGACCAACGGCACTTGGGCCGAATCCAAAACTCGCCCTCGAAGTGCAGGAATCTTCATCGGGATTCGGAGCGTGATCTCCTTGGTTTCTCCGGGCTTCGTCGGTCCACTTTTCACATCGCTCAGGGTCACATCGCCGAGCACGTCAGCCCAGACAATAATCCGAAACTTCTTGCCACATGTCACATGGGGAATCAGTAGGCGGCCGTCTTCTATATGACCTAAGTACAAGACTTGGTTGTGGCTATTCGCGAAACCAGGGGCGTTGCTTCGATCATACCCAACGATCTCAACGCGTCCTAGTTTTCGGAGAGGCGTGCCGTCGGTCATCAATATCCGTAAGTCAATGGACCCCAACTCTGGAAGGCGAAGATCGATCAAGCCCTTCGGCGGATTTTCAAGATCGACAAATTCTTTCACCCGGGGAATGAACAGTCCGTCGATGTCGACAAAACCTTTGGCGTTACTCAGACCACGTTGTGCCGAGTACAACTCACCGCCAATCCCACGAAGTAACGCAATGCCATCCTCTCCTGTTCTCGCGGTCTGAATGCCAATATACCGCTCACCGGTTCGGCCGCGATTGGAAGAAGAAAACAAACCCAGTCGAACACTAGCATCAACAACAGGTTGACCACTACCATCCAAGACCCGCGCTTTTATTTTGAGAATCGGGCTGGCACGAAGCTCGAAGGCCAACGGCAAGGGGGCATCCTGCGTTTGGCGAACGAAGAGGTTGTCGGTAAAAGCAGCGATAATGCAGCCAGTGAGACGGTCGGGGATGCGGACCGTTCCGTCTTCCGAAGTTTGATAGTGGCTCCCGAAGGTTCGGAAGAAACCAAGAAAGTCTGAACGAATCAGACGTTCTTGCACAAATCCAGCTTGCGCGTCTTTTTCAACAACTGCAACGACGGCACCGGCCAGACTTTCGTTGGTCAGATTGTCGACCACCGTGACGATCGTGCTATTCGAATCGTCGAGTCCAGTCGTGTTTGCAAAGACTATGGGTTGATCGAGATTGACCTTCGCTCGACGCACGACACGTGGTTCAGGTTCGATCTCTCGAGCGCTACCACTGGCCCGCCGTGGGACCCGGTCGACTTCACTATCGGTCGTCGTAATCTGAACTTCGTCAAGGAAGTCATCCTCCTCTGGTGCCAGGAACATCCAGATAAAGGCACCGAGAATCGCGGCCACAACGGAAAATATGAGGAGCAGATTCTTCAAGTAAGAGCCATCCCGCAAAGAAGTCTAAGGGTCACTTCTTAATCCTATCAGAAACTTCCTTCACTGAGTCCGCATCTAAGGTGATCTGGAATACCTGTTCAAGGTCACTGTCGTCTACTTTGATGGCGCTGGGAGTTACCTGGATTTCGGAGAAGGAGTTTCTGCCGTTCGAGCTTGTGCCGAGCATGCACCGTATTTTGTAGGTTCCGGCGGCCGGCACGCTTGTTGGCTGTCCTTTTCGTGACATGCCACCTCTAAGGCTCGTGATCGGGCTGTTTGCCAAGTAGGGGGAAAACCGAACGGTCATACCCTCTGGGATGATCTTCTTATTGGTGATCTCAAACCCGACCGGAATGCCCGACTTGAACTTGATCTCAACCTTACCGGCTTGGACATTGTTGAGACGTAATTCGCGATAGCCATCTAAATTACAAATGAGATCGCACCTTGCCTCTGAGACAATGAGAGTCTTCTTCGGGCGAAACATCGTGGCAGTCGCAAGCAGGTCATTGGTGCCAGGCCTGACGGCTTTGATTCGGATCCTTTGGGGGCGTCTTGTCGGGGCCGGCTCGGTCAGAACAAGCTCTATCTTCATGCCCTTAAGCTCAACCTCGACCTCACCGACATCGACAGTTTGTGCTGCCAGGACTTCTAACCCAGCAATCGTCCGGATCGGTTCACGATCGTGCCCATCAAGTGAGAAGTGAACATCATAGCGACCTGGTTGAAGTGGCTCCGATTTGAATGTGCCATCCGTCTGGGGCTGGTTTCCTCGCCAGATATTATCGCCTTCTTCGCTAACCATGACATAGATGTCGTCCATTCGCAGACTTGCATTCGCAACAATTCGCCCAGTAATGAACCCTGCTGGAGTCAAAATGACTCGAACGCCTTCTGAGCCCCGCGATGACAACTGGGTCTGGCGTAGATATTCCTTGGCACTTACTTGAAGACGGAATTCGGGCTGATTGGTCGTGCCACGAATGAGGAACTCGCCCTTCTCATTTGTCTTCGTATTGAACTCGATTTGAGCTTTGAATTTTCGCTGTTCCTGCCAGCTGTCGGAGGTTGAAATTGGTGTGACCCGCGCTTTCGGAATCGGATTGCCATCAACATCGACCACGGTGCCAGAGACTAAAAGAGGCGATTCTGCCACAATTAGATCGCCGGCATCGACCACGTCAAGCAACAAAGAATCCAACGGAAGTGAGTATTCAGCGCTCCGTCCCACGCTTGCCTTCGTAGCCTTGGTGCTAAATTTCGCCATGACCGATGTGAGGTCCGCCTTCACCTCTTTCATAAGAGGCAATTCGATTACACCATCGGCATTCGTTTTCCCTTGCAGCGTGTTAGAAGAACTGCCACCTCCCTTGAGGAAGGAAATCAGGACGGAGATTTCCTCATTCTGCAAAGGTCGGCCTTCTTCATTCAGAATTCGGGCCGTTAGGAGAGGCCATTTTTCCTTGAACTGCAAGATGACGATTCGTTCTTCATCAGGCGAATTAGGTCCCCGGTAAGTCTCCCGAAGCGGCTTCACAACCTGGCCTCGTCGGCCATACACTTCGAAGTCGAGACTCAATCCACAGGTCACAAAAGGAATCTTGGTCGTCCCATGATTGACGATTTCACTGTAAGACGGCTTGCTTGTCTGGATGGTCTCGCCTTTGGACAAGCCTGCTCCACTCGTCCTAGTGATGGATAAGGAGACTTGAGATTCCATGACCTTACCGTCTGTGTCCAAGATCTTAACTGTCATGGAACCAGACTCAGGGACACGAAATTCGACGACATCTTTTGGCGGATTCTTGGCGTCGAATTCTCGCCGTAAGGGTGGAACGAGGAGACCCCGCACACCGGAATAAAGTGGTAACTCCTCCGATGCCGCCTCAATCACTTGATCCAGAAGATTGAGTTTAGCCACGCCATTACCATCGACCTTCTTGACAGCAAAAATGCGCCCATGACCGCGATGACTTGGGTCTCGTCTTCTTCCTAACACAGCAGCACTGTTTGCAACCGGGTTTCCGTCGTGATCAAGAATCCGGACCGCAACTTCGGTCATGACCTGAAGTCTCAATTCAAGTTTCTTCGTTTGATCTGGCCGCCATTGGTCAAAGGCAAAGGCAAGGCCATTGAATGCGCCGACCAAGACGTCATGATCGAGCCTATGGATCCTCAACTCGCCGTTATCCGGAACACGATAATGGACGCCATGATTCTTTAGGAAACTAACGAGATCTCCCGCTGCTTCTTGGGCGACCACATTCATTTTTTCCGCGTCGACGACACTTAAGATGCACCCTGCCCCAGGCTCTTTGCCGTTAACACCAACGACGAGAACCGCTGTCGTGTTCTCCTCCGTTAGTCCCTCAGTGGACCTGATGTGAGTGATGACAGATGGGGGCAGCTGTGAATCCTCTGGTTCCGCTGCAGAATTATCGTCTTGGTTGGTTTCGGGAATCCTGGCATTGCGCTCAGGCGTGCGGCGGTCGACTTCGCCTTGCTCGGCGATTTCAAACTCACTCAGTTGGGCGTCCTCTGATACGCCAATCATCCAACCAGCGACAGAGACGATGACAACCAAGAAGATAGCAATCCCAAAAAGGACTGATCGATTCATCGTTTGATCCCTCTAAATCTGTCGGCGCAAGAGGCAAACTACTTCACGATTGGCTCACCGTCAACGATGACCAATCGTAGGTCAACCCATTGACATGGGCAAAATTCTGTTATTGAAAATCCTTGAGATCGGCTTTTTGCACGGCGAACTCCAAATGCAAGACAGAGACCTTAGAGTCGTCAGGATGGTCGAAGACCCACGCGAGTCCCAATTCAGCGAGTTTTTCGCCTCGTGCGATCGGGCCCGAAAGAACTTCAATCTTCGTGGTACTTGCTGGTGCTCGATCACGAATTTGTAGAACGTCGGCGCTGACAGCGAATTCGACTGGCTTCATGCTGCGATCGAAGGGTTCAAATAAGATCAAATTTGGGAGGTCCTTGGAGAGTGTGACAATCCACGTTCCAGGACGCAGAGCTGGCGTTACTACTGAAATATCGGTTTGAATGAGACCGACGAATCGCCCTCCTCCTTCCCCTTGCTGGTCACCGTCATTCGATCGTGGCCAGGCAAGTGCCCGAGAAGAATCAGTCACGCAATTGGCGATAAGAATCGACTCTCCTTTTCCGGGGACATTGAGTTCCTTGTTCCACCCAAGCCGCTCGAGAATCGAATACGTTCCGACCCTTAAATCGATGCGCCCGACAGAAGATTCGAGACTGCCCGCGCTCAGCGCTTCAAAACGGCTATCGAGAGCCGCATGACGTTTGGTGCTTTCCAATTGATCAAGCCCAGCGGTCATGGACCGCACACTCCGAAAACCTACGTACTTTTTCCGTCGAGATCCGGATTGAACCGCATGCCTGAAGATCGTCGACGCGATGACTCCACGGCTGTCGCAATGCCCACCTCGGATCACGACTTTCTTCGGACCGAAATCGTTGTTGGCCCCGAGCACGCCGGAACCGTCAACCATTTCTCCGGTATACCCTGGATACGGCACAAAGGGAGAAGTCGTCAGTTCAGCAACCGAGCCGACAAGGTCATAGATACCAAGAGGCGTCGCACCCTGGCCGAATGAACCCTGTGGGAACAATTTTGGAGTTGGATTGAATCCACGGTCGCTCCGAGCATCCTTGGTCGCTGTGGTCTTGGCGGAGGTCGAGGCGTCATTGGACATGCCCGGCATGTACTTCTCACCCCAAGGCCAGAGCCTCCCGTCAAAACCATGTTCACCCGAACGTGCTGCTACTTCCCACTCGAACTCCGTGGGCAAACGTGAGTGAGTCCAACGGCAATAAGCCTCAGCATCCTCGCGGCTCACCCAGGTGACTGCAAGTTGTTCGGCGCCCTTTGGCAATATGTCATTCGGATAGACATCTCGCCAAACCGCTTTCTTCACGACCTTGGGATCTGAGAATGAACGTTGGGTACTGGCGGCCGCGATTTCGTAGCCCGACAGGTAGCTTGGCGTCGGATAACCTGTTTGCTGGCAAAAATACCAATAGGCAAGATTCGTGACCTCGTGCCTCCCCATCATGAATGACTCTATCGATGTGGGCCGAAGTGGAGTTGACCAGAGCAGCAGGAAGTTTCGTTTCGGTTCTTCGCCGGCTTGCCTGGATATTTCCTTGATCTGGTCGGTGGAAACTCCCAACGAGACATTCACCGCCGCTGGGACGCGAACAAAGTCGCGCGGCACAATGGCTGAGGTGCCCTTTCTTTGGACGGAAGTTTTGGGGGCAGAAGCCGGTGTAGAAACGACATCTCGAGGCACGATCTCTGAGATGCCAACGCTCTCGACAGTTGGGAGGGCCCCCCGGGGGCTGAGAACAATGGGGTCTTCTTGGGGCTGATCTTTTTCGTCGCCCAACATTTTCCAACCGGTGATTAAGATCGCAATCAACACCAATGTTAGCCCGATAGTTTTCTTGAGTCCGGTCCTCATCGCCTTTGCACCCTTTCTTGTCGCCAAGCTCCCTGTTCATTTCTGATGACGCACCCAACTCAAGGATTGACTCTATTGGTGCAAGTTTTCGCTGTTTCTGGCTGTCAGTTATTCATTCATTTCCGCGATGGCTTTCTTCACTTCTTCTGGATCAAGCTGAATGTCGATCGTCTGCAAGTCATCCGTTCCCAAGATGTCGACCCGACCAAGCTCCGTGGGCAAGGTGGCCCGATCGTTTTGGGAGACAACGAAACCCTTTATGGTGTAATCCCCCTTGACCTCAATGTAATGAGTGTCCTTGTCGATCTTGCCATGACCTGGCATGAAGGCCCGCACCCATTCATCGCCTTTTCTCAAGAGTACACCAATGGACATGCCTTCAGGCAAGACCTCAGGATTCTTGATATTGAATTTGATCGGATACCCTCGTGAAAGCTCTAATTCAATTGTGCCTTTGTGCACATTGGTGAAGAACTTCTCTCGATAGTCGTGCATCACCACGGACAAGTCACAGCCATCGACGGGCAACAGGAATTCCTGGCTTTCTTCGTTCAGATAGTGCTCCGAGAGTCTCTTGCCACTCTGGGGATCTCGTGAGCGAATGATCGCTACGGTCTCAAAACGATTGAACTTCGGAGCCCGGAGGATGAACTTGACGGCGACAGCGTCGAAGCGAACCTTGATCGTTCCGAAATCAAACGTCTCACCGCTCGTCAAGTCAATGAGCTCTGACTCCCAGATCGGAGCAGTACCACACAATTTACTCATGAAGGAGACTTTGTATTTGCCGGGCGGCAAAGGACGGGATTTGAAGGCAGGCTTCTTGCGCAGACGAATCTGCCGGCGAAATTCTCCGTCGGCCGATTCCAAAGAACCCTTCATCGAAGAGAGGGGCAGTTTCTCGGGTAACGCTAAGGTGCCGGTGAGGAAACAAGCCTCATCCATCGTGATCCGAACACCCCGGGCCCCCTTCTTGACCTTGACCTGTGTGCTCAAGAAACCTTCCGCTTTGAGAGAGACGCAGAACTCATCTTCGTTGCAAATTCCATTGGCAGTAAATTCGCCGGTGTCGCTGGTCAGAAGTTTCCCGACAAACTCGGTCTTGAACTTGCGCTTTTCTTGGCGGTCATCGCTGGCCGAAATAATGCGAACCATCGCTCCTTTGACGAGATTTCCTTTTCGGTCGAAGACCACCCCAGAAACGAGAGGCGGGGTCAGCTCAAGTTGAATGTCTTCGAGGTCTTGACTGTGAACGGCATAAGCCGCGATCGGCAATTTGTGTTGGGCGCTGATCGACTTCTGCGTCTTCGTGGGTTTCACTTCGAAAACGATGTAGCGGTACTCTGCGCCCTGAGCGAACTTGTCGCGGAGTGCCATGTGATACCGGCCCTCCCCATCGGTCTTCAGGTTCCAGCCCCGCATTTTCGGTTGCCCATCGACGCGAGTTTTCCAAGCGACATAGACATTCTTGTTTTTGAGCGGCTTGCCATCCGGGCCTAAGAGCCTTCCGCTGACTGTTGGAAAGGCCTCTGCAAATTGAAACTCGACGTCAACATTATCACCGGCCGAGAGCGGTCCGTTGATAGTCTTGCGAAGCGGAGCGAAAGACTTGCCGATCACGCTTTCAACACGAATTTTGAGCTTCAGGCCACACGCAATGTAGGGCAACTTGATCGTTCCTCCCTCAAAAACTTTGGTCAGGAGTCCACCCTCGCGGCGGTTTTTCTCTTCATCGTCGTCACCATCATCGACATCAATGACAATGCCCAGTGTGTTGTTGGTCACATTGCCATCCAGGTCTCTGACTATGACCGTGAGCAAACCCATTTTCGGCATTTGCAAATCGACGACCTCAGTCGGCGGTTTTTCAAAGTCGATTTGAACCGCCACCATAGGATCGGCCACGCATTGAAGCCCCAAATAAGGAACTCCTTCGTCCTTCATTCGGGCGATGACGTCGTGGATCGCTTCGATGTGCGCGATGCCCTGGCTGTTGGTCTTGCGAACAAAAATCTCTTGCATTGCAGTCCGGGCATTGGGACCGACATGCCGAACGCCAAACGAAACATTGGCATCCGGGACGGGTGTGCCGTGCTCATCCAGGACACGGGCCCGCAAGTGAATAATTGGTTTCAACTGCAGCTTCACAGGGCTCTCGCCATTCACCTTGACCATGGCGAACGCGAAGCCACTCTTCGAGTGAGCGCCCAAGATGAGATCTTCTTCTGGATATGGAATCAGCAACTTGCCAGATTCGGGAACCGCATGGTGTTTCCCTTGATCTGCAAGAAACGAGATCATGTCTTGCATGAGAGCCGTACGCGATTTTAGGTCCTGAACGATTGACAGCTGTAAGACATGCAGCACGCATCCGGCGCCAGGCGCATTGCCATCCTGATCTACAATCTCAACGCTCAGACTATTCGTTTCAAGCAGCCCTTCTGTTGATTCGAATTTCAGCTTCGGTTTCTCTGGCTCGCTATGAGCGCTGGGCAAAAAAGTGCTTTTGGGAAGCGCCGGGATCGTAGCGTTGCGTTCAGGTTGAGTTCGTTGCGTAACGAGCTCCGCCTCGGTTTGGCCGACCTCGATGGTATCGTCTTCCTGCTGGTAGGATTGCCACAGAAAAGCACTTGCCGCCCCTAAGACAAAAGTGAATACCACCAACATGAATCGATTCACAATATTCTCCGCAATGCGCTTCTATCTTAACCTCGCGCACTGTCACGAGATTCGTGTATTTCGTTGTGGTGAATCACCTGCCGCATCCAGGGAGGATTGTAACACTTGGCACAGTTGAGATGGAGCAATATCAGGTCGAATCCGCTAAAAGCGAGATGATCGACTGTAATCAGAACGCAGCAAGCCCCGGCATCTGAGATGCCGGGGCTTGCTTCGTTTCAAACTGTCAACGATCGCAGACTATGGATTGATGCGATAGATCGTTCGTGGGAATGGGATGCACTCGCGCACGTGATCGGTGCCAGTAATCCAGGCGACACAGCGTTCGAGTCCAAGACCGAAGCCACCTGTTGGGCAACCGCCGAAACGACGCAAATCGAGATACCACTCGAAGGCGTCTTTGGGCAATCCGTGCGCTTCAATTTGGGATTCCAAGTACTCAAGGCTGTCGGCCCGTTGCGCTCCACCAATCAACTCGCCCTTGCCTTCAGGTGCGATGACATCAACCCCCAAAACAACACGGTCGTCTTCTGGGTCTGGTGCCATGTAGAAGGCCTTGATGCCCTTTGGCCAGCGATGGATCATGATCGGTTTGTCTGACCATTCACCAATAGCGGTTTCATCTGGCGCACCAAAATCTTTGCCCCATTCGAAGTCGTGACCTTCCTTCTGCAAGCGTTCGACCGCCTCGGTGTAGGTCATCTTGAGGAACGGGCCGGTGATGTTTTCGAGCTTCGAGATGTCGCGGTCGAGAACTTCCAAATCGGCGCGGTTCTTGGCCAAGACATCCTGAACGATGTAGCACAGGAACTCCTCCGCCAACTGCATGACATCGTCGAGCTTTGCGTAAGCAATTTCAGGCTCAATCATCCAGAATTCAGTGAGATGGCGACGCGTCTTGCTTTTCTCAGCCCGGAAGGTCGGGCCAAAACAAAAGGCCCGCCCGTGAGCCATGGCAGCAGCTTCCATATAGAGCTGGCCACTCTGTGTGAGATAGGCTTGGTTGTCGAAGTACTTTGTTTCGAACAACGTCGACGTTCCTTCGCACGCAGCTGGCGTAAAGATGGGCGCGTCAACGTTGATGAAATCACGATCGTCAAAGAAATCACGAATCGCTTTGATGATGCGGTTACGAACACGAATGATCGCGTGCTGTTTCGTCGACCTGAGCCAAAGGTGGCGACGGTCGAGCAAGAAGTCTGGACCTGGGCCAGTCTGGTCGCCACTCTGCTTGGCGATTGGATAGTCAACAGCTTCGTTGACCAAGTCTACGCCGGTGACGTGAAGCTCGAACCCACCGGGAGCACGATCATCTGCGGAGACTTTACCGCGCACGATAATCGACGATTCGATGCCAACCCGGCCACAGAGGTCAAATTCTTCCTCGGTCACTTCCTTCTTGCTCATGATGCCCTGCGTGAAGGCCGAGCCATCGCGCACAGTCAAGAAGTGAAGTTTGCCCTTGGAACGGCGATTGGCCAGCCAGCCCTTGATTTCGACTTCTTCGTCTACGTGATCTTTCAGGTCACAGAGATATACCTGGCTCATACTATTTCCTCTTGGTTATCCGGTTCGGCTCATCATCCCACTGCGGGGGTGCTGGCGGATTCTATCAGGGACAGCGGGACTCTCAATCTCGAAGCGGAAGGATGAAGTGGATAGGATGCCTCCGTGCCTGCCAAGATGGCTCAAGGCCGAAAGGACGATAGATGCCCCTGAAAGATAAGAAATTAGCGATTCTCGGTGTTGGAAGCATGGGAAACGCCCTTCTCCAAGGAATCCTGAAAGCCAGCCCAGTGGCCGCCAAGGACGTCATTGTGACTGCCCGGACCGATTCGCGCTTAGTCGCGGCTCGTGAAGAATTTGGCGTTGGCAGCACAAAAAACAACGCCAAAGCGGTGGAATTTGCCGACATCGTGCTTTTGTGCACCAAACCTCAGGGCGTGGAGTCCTTGGCCAAAGAGCTTCAACCGGTCTTTGACAATGACAAAATGCTGATTTCGATCCTTGCCGGTCGTACCACCCAAAACCTCGAAGAGCTCTTCGGAACAACAGTCCCAGTTGTGCGAGCTATGCCCAATATCCCGTGCATGGTCGATGCCGGTGCCACTGCCATTTGCGGCGGCTCCTATGCCTCAGAAGAACACATGCGCATCGCGACCTTGATTTTTGACGCCGTCGGTGATGTCGTCGATGTTTCAGAAGACCAAATGGATGCCGTCACCGGACTCTCTGGATCGGGGCCAGCATACATCTACATGATCATTGAGGCTCTGACTGACGGCGGGGTCAAGATGGGGCTTCCCCGTGACAAGGCCATCAAGTTGGCCACTCAAACGGTCATGGGATCTGCCAAATTGGTCAAAGAAACCGGACTTCACCCAGCGATCCTCCGGGATCAAGTGACCACGCCGGGCGGGACGGCGATCGCCGCCATCCACGACTTGGAAGACCACGGGCTACGCCCCATGTTGATCTCTGCCGTGGTGACAGCCACAGAAAAATCGAAAGAGTTGGGTGGCAGCTAAGCAGCCCCCAACCGGAAGAAAGCTAAACAGATGAACGAAGAGACTTTTTGGGGCATCATAGAAAAGGCCGGTTGCCCCGATTTGTGCCCAATCGAAGAACAATGTGAACGCATCACGGCCGCGCTCAAGCCTCTGCATAAAGCAGATTTGGTCGCGTTCGAGAGTTTAAGGCATCAACTTCTGGTGAAGGCCTACACCTGGCCGATGATCAAAGCGAGCTTCATTGTTCTGAGCTACACCAGTGACGATGTGTTTGAAGATTTTCGCCATTGGATCATCCTCAACGGCCGCAAACGGTTTTACGAAGCCACCTTGAAGCCTGATCGACTGGCAGAATTCATGAGCGCTGAGGATGCATTTGAAGAGATCAATGGAGAACCGCTCTTGTTCGCCTGCGAAAATGCCTGGTCGGGTAAATTTGAGGAAATAGAAAAAGCAGTCGTCTACGAAGAAGTGCAGGACATTACTGAAGAATGGCCGTCCAAGGATGTGCTGGCTTCTGAATTCCCGAAACTATTTCAACGATTCTGGAATGAAGAACGAATCCAGGAGATGCACGACGACGCTGAGCAGTAAAAATCCTGCCGATCAAATCGCATTTCGGGGTCTCGGAATTCTCAAGAATTAGGCCCCGAATACGACCGGGTTGGACTCAGATATTGTGCGCCTTGCCGTAATCTCGAGGATGGCTTCAATCGACTGAGCGTGCTGCTCCAAGCCCTCAGCACGCAGTTCTTCCCTCAGAAGAATGAGCTCCTTTCGTCTCTCACCCTCGCGGCACTTTGCTTCCTCTAAGTTGAAAATGGCGATGTTCACCAGGTTCACTTCTTCATTCAAGAAATCATCATGCCGCAGCTTTATGTAGGGCGGGGTTCCCCCTTGATTGACGATAGCGACTGTCCGGCGAAAAGGGACAATCATCCCTGAAAGTCGGCTCGCAAATGACAAGGTGAGATAGATTTGAAGCAAGGTACCGGCCAGAAGCAACAGCCAAAACTGCGCTCCTTGATTGAGCACATCTTGAGCCGCCATGTCAGCATCTTCGCCATTGAAAAGCATGTCATAGAGCGCGCCGGTGGTAAAGAGCAGAACGACTGCGATGGCTCCGCAACCATAGCTAACAGAGAAAAACTTGAGAAAACGCGGGTCTATCTTGGGAACGAAAAACAACGCCCGGCGCCGTGGGACCTCCACGAACTCGGATGCAATTTCACTGGCCAACTTGGCATGGTCTGCTGAATCTGTATGTGCCATTCTACGCCACCTATGAAACTCTCTTGAGGGGAATCAAGATAAAGGATCTCTTAAGAATCGGCGTATAGGGGGTTCACCCCATAGGAGTCATAAGTATTCACTCAGTGCATAGAAATGCACATGGACCCAACGCTTGGTTCATCGTGAAATTAGGGGCGTTTGCCCACAAAGGCGAGCCCCAAGAGAAGGAGTGCAGCGATCCCGGCAAACACCGAACTCCGATGGCGAAAGGTGGTTGCCCCACGTACGCTCGCCCTCTGCAAGTCAAGGGATGTTGTCGCCAAGGTCTCAGTGGGAGCAAAGTGCTGGAGTAACCCGCTCGTGGAAAGATCGCCGGAACGTGAACACCATGAGATGGCATCACCAGCGATCTTGAAATCTACGGAGGCCAATGCGGCGCGCAGGAACAAGGGAAAACTAGGCTGCTCGGTCCAACCGGCCATGGCTGGTTCATCGACGACATGAATGATATTTCTCTCGCGATTCATGACGATCACCGGCCCTTGGTTCGTCTCAACGAGTATCTCGTATTCCTTGGCGAGTGGCACCCCGAAGACACGGGAGAAGCGCCAATCCTCAAGGCCAGGAACGTCTTGAAACTCTCCCATTGCCGATTTGAGCTTCAACGGAGCGGCAATCGGATCGCTTGGAATAGCCGAACTTGCGAAAACGAGTTGACCGCCAGCAGATGGTTGAGGTTGACCGTAGGAAACCACCGTTTCAACATCGATCTGATCGGAGTCGCGCCCGCTCCAAGCCCGAACTCCAAGTGCGGTGGCGGCGTCATGGATTGCATTCACCCCCTGAGTCCCCGTCAAACTTGATGAGATCACAAGGCGACGATCAAAGGACGGTCGCCAAAGTTTCACTTGGTCGTCAAGACTCAAGTCGTCACGGCCCATCACCTTGATCAGAAGAAATTCGGCATCTGATGGGACGGCAACCATAGCGGTGAGCGTCGGACGCTCAGAACCATCACCGGGCAAAGATCGAAGGATCTTAGTGCCACCGCTGCTCATCTCTACCGTGCACGATTGCTGAGCTGCAGAAGGGGTTCTTCCAAGAGCAAGAAAAACCTCGACTATTCCTTGGCCTCGAGTTTCACCGCTCGCCGCTACGATCCCCACATTTCTCACCGGTGCGGAAACAACGGACAGGCCCCAGTCATCCGGGAGAGACTCAGCTGAAGGGACATGATCAGTGATCAACTCGACCTTCTCGCCATTCCATTCCATTTTGGCAATTGCTTCTTGCCAAGAAGTTGCATGCCCCAAACGACCGCCATTCAGTTCAACAATAGACGATGAGCCAGCATTCTCATCTGCTAAGTCTGAAGCCCGCTTGTTTGCGGCCATCACTCGCAATGGAGCAAGCATCGAGCCTCGCCGATCGACAACGATGAGTAGGGCCTCTTGATCTATTTGTATGGGTTGGGCGAGAGCCAAAATGAGAAGGCTTCCAGCAAGGCCTTCGACGAGAACACGCATTGAAATTTGCCGCTTACTTGGTTCAAGATGCAATCCTTCGGCCAACACATCTTGCCAAATCTGGCTCGTACTGATCTCAGCTCGGTGCTCGTTTGAACGCCATAAACGCCACAGAAGCAAAGCTAAGAATGGGAGGAAAAGCCAAAAGAAATGAGGGGCCAGGAATGTCATTGCACTAAGGCTCCCCGGCTCGCGATCTCCATGACCGCTCGATCAAGTGCGCTCTCGGCATCAATGATGCTCAAGCGCAAGCCATGACCGACAGCATTTTTTCGGCATTCCTCTAAGTGAGCATCAAACCGTTGCATGTAACGATCCAAGAGTGCTGGTGTGATCGAAAAGCGTAAGTGCCCTGCTCCTTCAATGTCCTTAAAGTCGACCTTCCCCTTGAGTGCGGGGGCTCGTTCTTCTTCGGCACATAAAAGAACCCCGATCACCTCAGTCTTGTCATTCTTGAGGGCAGCGAGATAGGGATAGATGCCGCGCGAGTCGAGGAAGTCGCCCAGGAAAATGACCACCCGGTTGCGTGCGTGGAGCTTGAATTCTTGCCTCAAATCAAGATGGGCTTGGCCTTGGGGTGCATCCAAGTCCTCCAGCGCCTTCATCGCGATTTCCAGATCTGATTCGTTTCGAATGCGCGGGCCGCACCCAGGAAATCCGGAAGTAGCAATTCGAATTTCAAATGGTTGAGCTTGGTTGGCAAAACACGCCGCGAGGGCGCAAGCTAACCGGCGGGCAAAGACGTCCTTGGGTGGTGAACCCACAGACATGGAAGCAGATCGATCCAGGATGATCATAAACTCGAGATCTGTCTCCTGGCGAAAGCGCTTGATGAAGAGATCGCCGTGGCGACCGAAGAGATTCCAATCGATATGACGAAAATCATCCCCTTCTGCGTAGGCCCGGTGGTCATGAAATTCGTGACCGGTCCCGATTCCCTTGGCGCGGACCGCCCCGCCGCCCTCTCCAGAGAAGACACGCTTAACCCGCAAGTGCATGGCACTGATCTTCTTGCGAGTTTCTGGGTCAAATACGAGAGGCTTCATTACGGCTCCGAAGGGATGTCATCATCTGCTCCTGAACGATTCGCCACCCAATTGGTTCAACGTTTCGTCGATCTCACGTGTCGCCGATAGGCATGCAGCATTCGATCGGCCAAACCTTGGCGATCTAAGCCCATACGGCGAAGCAGGCGTGATCGAGAGGCACGACTAATCGGCCCCTCCGGCACACCGATCGGCACAATTTTGTCAGCGCCAAGCCGTTCCCGCGCTGCCAACTCTAAGACGGCAGACCCAAATCCACCGGCAACTCCATGCTCTTCCAAAGTGAAGAGGATCGTATGCTCGTCCAACATACTTTCTAAGAAGTCTGAGTCTAGCGGCCGTGCGAAGCGAGCATTGATGACTGTCGACTCCAGTCCCTTTTGCGCCAAGAGCTCCGCCGCTTCCATGGCCGGGTAAACGAGGCTTCCCAGAGCGAAGATGGCAATATCAGTGCCGCGCCGGAGAATCTCGGGGCGGGCGCGAACGAATTCTTGCTGCTCAGGATAGAGCCGATCCGCATCCGGTGCGAAGGAATGAGAAATACGTAACGCCGAGGGCCCATTCAGTTGAAGAGCCATGTCGAGCATGCTGTCTAACTCTCTTCCGTCCCGGGGCGCCATGATGTCAATTCCGGGCATGATGCGGAGAGAGGCGATATCTTGGGTGCCATGATAGAGCCCCGCTCGGGCATCGACCAATCCCGAGTAGCAGAGAGCCAAGACCACTGGTAGCCCGCTCAGAGCAACATCTTGAAAGATCTGGTCTTGGGCACGCTGCAGAACAGAGGCCGGAGCCACAATCACAGGCTTCAACCCAGCATGGGCCAAGCCAGCTGCAAAAGCGACTCCATGCTGTTCGTTGAGCTGCATATCGAAAACACGGCCCGGGAGTTCATTTTCGAAATGCGAACTCGCTCGCCCAATGCCCCGAACATCTGGCGCGGCCAAAAGGAGAATCCGCAATTTGGGATCACCCTTAGCCGCTTTCAAAATGCTACTTACGAAGACGTCGTTCCAGGCTTCTTCCCCTTGCCGTTCAAACTCGATACCACGATTGAGATCGGCATCGAGCCCGTCTTCATCTCGTTTCGAGGAAACCGGAAAGACAAGTCTTTCGTGGTTCGAGTCGATATTCTCTTCACGCCGCGTAATCACGTGCAGAAGATTAAAGCCCTTTTGATCTTTGATCTCGTCCATAAGTTGAGCGAGATGGCCGACGTTGTGGCCGTCCACTGGGCCAAAGTATCTGGGCCCGAGTTTCTCAAAAATCGACCCGGGAACGAGTGCTTTGGCAACGGCGTCCTTGAGTTGTTCAGCTGCCTTGTCCAAGCCAGAGCCGATAATAGGGATCGCTTGGAGAAGCTTGTGAGCGTCTTTCTTGAGTTCGTTGTAAGTCTTGCCGGCACGAACTTTCGACAAGTATTCACCCATGGCACCAACGACTTTCGAAACGCTCATTTCGTTGTCGTTAAGGATCACCAGAACATTGCTGTCCAATCCGTGGCCGTTGTTCAGTGCCTCAAGAGCAATACCGGAGACCACCGCTCCATCGCCAATGACAGCCACCGTTTTCGAGCCATCATCAGCGGCTTGTGCCACACCGAGGGCTTTCGAAATCGAGGTGCCTGGGTGCAACGCAAAGAAGTGGTCATAGGGCTCACGCTCATCACCCGGCGAAACCGGCACTGGGCGTTCAGCCACATCGGCACCGTCAGAAGACTCGCCACGAGTTAAGACGAGATGAGCCGCGGCCTGATGAGCGAGATCAAAGATGAGTTTGTCGTGGGCGAAGTCAAAAACATAGTGCAGGGCAATGGTCAAGTCTACCATGCCCAAGGCACTCTTAAGGTAGGCATCCTTCATCGCAAATCGATCAAGGATACGATGACGCAACTCTTCGGCGAGGTGCGGCAATCGAGCGATCGGCACCTGCCTTAGATCGCGGGGATTGCGGATGGACTGCAAAAGTCCGGACATGGTCAGTTAAGCCTCGAGTAAATGAATCCAGCCAGCGCCTCAAGGTCGCCTTTGGGATCCAAGCCATCCAAGAGTGCCCGCCCGCCATCGATGAGTTCTTTCGCTTCCGAACGGGAGGCTTCAACACCGATGCAAGCAGGATAGGTCATCTTACCCTGTTCTAAGTCTTTCCCGGCAGTCTTTCCTAATGTTGCAGCATCGCTTTCCAAATCAAGAATGTCATCCATGATTTGGAAGGCCAGCCCGACACGGCGGCCAAACTCGCAAATACGCGCCAATTGGTCCTCAGTCGCCCGCGAGGCAATAGCCCCCAACTGAAGGGCTGCGACAAAGAGCGCGCCGGTCTTACGGCGGTGGATTTCACGAACAGCCTCAATTTCAGGCTCCGCCCCTTCGCTCACGATATCGAGGACCTGCCCCCCAATCATGCCGCTGGTTCCTGCAGCCGTTGCCAACTCAGCGATGAGAGGTGCGACCAGGTCTTTGTCTTCGGTATGAGTCGCAATGACCCAAAATGCCGCGTTCGAGAGGGCATCACCGGCGAGTACGGCCATTCCTTCACCGTATTTCACATGGCATGTCGGTTTGCCTCGACGAAGAGCATCATCGTCCATGCATGGCAAGTCGTCGTGAATGAGAGAGTAAGTGTGAATCATCTCAATGGCACACGCCACTGGTAAGACGTTCTCTCTCTTGCCGCCAAGAGCGTCTGCAACGGCCAACATCATACCGGGTCGAAGTCGTTTTCCGCCAGCCAAGAGGCTATAGCGCATGGCTTCATCGATGATCGATGCCGCAGGTGGGCACATCGGCAAGATGCTGCCCATGGCTTCCTCAATGGTTGCCTTATGACCAGCAAGAAGTTCTTTGAGGTGATCGCTCACTGAATTACTCCTCATCCTCTGCTTCAGGAGCATCAAGATCGATTCGTTCACCCGTTGCAGTGACCGCCTCGATTTTTTTCTCCATGACATTCAACATACGCTGAGCGTCCTGGTGAAGTTTCACACCTTTCTGGTAGTGCGCGACGGCCTCTTCTAAGCTCAGCTCACCGACTTCCAAGTCACTGACGATCTTTTCAAGATCCATCATTTTCTGCTCGAAGCCTACTTTCTTAGCCATGACTTTTCATTCTCCAATGCTGGGACTCACTTCCCGGAAGATTGACTTTATTGCTTAGACCCGTCGTGGTCTTTCCGCACTTCAGACTCGGCAGTGCCTTGGGCAAATCTCGTCGTGATCACTTCTCCGGGATCTAAATCTGCAGCATCCCGAATAATGCTGCCATCCGCCCGCCTTGTCAGACTATAACCGCGATCCAAGACCGCCAAAGGTGACAACCCTGCCAGTAGTCGTCGTTGTTTCTCAAGTTCCAAATCAGCTGTCTTGAGCGAATCAGCGATGTGGATATCCAGGCGATCACGAGCGTGTGCCAGCTTTTCCTGGGACCGTTGCAAACGCGACAATAGGCCGCTTCGTCCTGGTTCTTTTCCTAAACGTTCAAATCTTTGCTTGGCCTGTCGCATCTGCTCATCGCTCGAACGCGCAAGACTGCGCCCAAGTTCATCCAGACGTTGCTCAACGCGGCGCAAATAATTCAGAGGCTCCTTGAGCGCCCAACTGCGCCCCAAGGAATTGAGTTCGGTTCTCGCGTTGGCGATACGGTTATCGATGGTTCGACCCAAGCGCCCTTGAAAGCTATGAAGGTGATCTTCCAAATCGACCAAAATGGGGATGGCTGCCTCAGCTCCAGCTGTGGGCGTCAAAGCGCGGTAGTCTGCCACCATGTCGGAAAGCGTTACGTCGGTCTCATGTCCAACGGCTGAGATAATCGGGATATCTGCACGGTGAATCGCTTCGACCACTTCAGCTTCATTGAAAGCCCAAAGGTCTTCGATGCTGCCTCCACCTCGACCGACAATGAGGACATCGCAGATCGATTCGGCGCAGCAACGGTCGATGGCATCGGCTATTTCCGTCGCCGCCCCAGTCCCTTGCACACGAACAGGTAGGAGGACGACATGAGGCCTCGAAAAGCGATTGAGAATTGTCGTTAGAATATCGTGGATGGCTGCACCCGCCGATGAGGTCACGACGCCAATTGTTTTTGGCAAGAAAGGAAGTGGCTTCTTGGTCTCTGGGTCAAAGTAGCCCTGTTCTTCGAAGCGAGCTTTCAAAGCCCGGAATTGGGCCTCAAGACTGCCGGTCCCTTCAGCGCTCATGAAGGAAGCGATCATCTGAAAACTACCCCTCGCCTCGTAGAGGCTGAGGCGGGCTTTGACAACAACTTGAACGCCATCTTCAACCTTGAAGTTGAGGCGAGCCCGTTGGCCACGCCACATGACCATTGAGATTTGGGATTTCCCGTCTTTCAAATTGGCGTAGAGATGCCCGCTGGCGGCAATGACGACATTGCTCAATTCGCCACGGACGCTGATTTGGGAGAATTCCCGCTCCAGGCGCTGCCGCACCATGGAATTGACCTGGGTAACCGTGAGGGACTTACCGCCGTCATCAGCCCCCAAGTCCTGCTCCTGGCCAGCATTGGGGTCATAACCAAATAATGAACGGCGTTTGCCTGTCACAACTCTGTGCTTTCCAGTGATTTTTTTAACTTGAAGGCCATCTGCATATCAGGGACCTCAGAATAACAAAGCCTCACGATTGTGCCGACCCGCACATCAATCCGGGGTTATTCTTAGGACATGTCTATCACGATACTTGAAGAATGCGTGGCTTGTGCCCTTTGCGTCGAACCCTGTCCCGAAAATTGCATCGTCGAGGGATTCGACCAATTTGAAGTCGATCAAGAACACTGCACCGAATGCGGCGACTGTATTCAAGCATGTCCCGTTGTCTGCATTGTCATTAATTGACGATGAAGAAGCCATAACTCCTGGCCATCCATTTCTCGCCATTGAGGCAGTAGATGGTCATACGGTAGCGGTCATTATAAAAGCTGGCCCACGGCCCCATCGCGCCCCCAGGGCGCTTCTGCTGCACATCGCCCTTTTGAAAATTAAACTCAACGATGTCGCCACGACTTGAGATCGAGACCGACAGCTTTTCTGCACGAATCCGCTTGACGATGCCCCGCCCGACCGAGGATTCAGTCAAAACGACGTTCTCCAAGTCGTGCTTGCCGACTTTGCCGACACTTTCGATGCGGAAAACGCTTCGACCACGGTGATTACTAAGTAGGTCGTTGATGTCGTCGATGACCTTCTCGCTTGAAGATGCAGCTACGGCGACCTTGGTCTCGGGATCCTTGGCAAGAATGGCCTTAGCCGCGGCGGCTTCTTCACGATCAATGATCGTGGTCTTGGCGTTGCTCGCTTCCTCTTTGTCCGCCATTCTTTCGGCGCCGACTCGATTGAGTTTGGCGATAACCTCAAGACGTAGATGGTTGGCTTCTGTGCGAGATGCTTCCAGTCTCTCCAGAGTCTTCGTCAGTTGCTCCTGAAGGTCATCAACCTTGGCAGTCAGGCGCTCGTTCTCAGGTTTCGACATGGACGACTCCGTCCGCAGACGTTCGAGTTCGCTGGCATCGGCTTTCGCTTGATCTTCAGCTTTCTTGGCAACACGCTCAAGATCACTGACCCGTGCCTTGAGTTCGTTACGGTTGTTCTCAACGGTCCTCAAGTTCTTGCGCGCATCGTCAGCCAGATCTTTCCATTCATCGACCGTCGTATCAGAATTCGAAATCTCTTCATATCGGGCGTCCAATTGATTGGCGAACTCGGCGGTCATTTCCTTTTTCAACTCCTTCGTCTTGGAGTCGGCAAGATTGTTGTTCCACCAAAACAGACCGAGAATTGTCACTAAGATCACGACGCTGGCCGCGACCACCCAAACCATATTAAATCTTGAATGCCGCCCACGAGCGTCGAGTTCGTCGAGGAGTTTCTGCTGGACAGACTTAACCCCTTTGAAGGTTGAATTGAGAGAGTCGGTCGCGTTGACCATCATCTCCGCTTTGCCGTCTTCCTTGAGGGTGTTCTTAAGTTCGACTTGCGTTTCATGCACGCCTCGCAAGATTTCTGCCTGCATGGCAAATGCTTTCGCGAGATCGTTCAGCGGACCTGAGATGGAGTTGGCAGCCTGCCGGTCAACCACACCATTGCGCATATCGACGATCAGCTGTGCCATTTGCCCAGGCTCTAAAGAACCCTGGTTCGGCTCATCATTCACGCCCACCGCCTCATCAGTCGGAGCGACTTCTTCGACAACCTCTGCAGTTTTCTTACGTTTATAGGGCGAATTATCGCCGTGTTTGGTTGATCGTCGGGTCATCAATCAATTCCTCACTTGCGACTGGCTTGTTCTTGTTCGGTCTCTTGATCGGCTGATCTGATCAACAATTCGCTCATTTTTCCTTCGGGCCCGGAAACGTAGGCGCGTAAGTCTTCGCGTCTTGCTTTGGCCACCTTCAAGGACACCTTGTGATTGGTCGCGATCACATCGTTCAGCGGACATGATCCCAAGCGAAATGGTAGGGCGATGGTCAAGTCTACGAATTCGTTGCTGTCGAGATTCTGACGATCAAAGCTTCCGAGCGCTCGAAGAATCATGGCTGTAGACGAATCCAATTTTTCGAGTCCGCCTTTGGCATCAGTCAGAGACCGGAGCGACATCGCGCGAGCTGATTCACCACCCTCTTTCACCAAGAGGATCTCAGACTCAAGCCTGGCATCAAAAGGCAGAGCGGTCTTGCCGTGATTAACCAACCAGACTCTCCCATATGATCTGTCATCAGTGGGTTCAATCATGCGATTCAGCTGCTCGTCATGAAATTGATCTTCGACTGTGTCGCCGTAATAGGGACGCAAGAGGATCTCAAGTTCGCCAGCAGTCCCGTAGTAGACTTGGACAAATTCGTCAGGCTCAGGCAGCTCAATAGCGGGGTCGATCTCGATCTGATTACGATTCCCCATGTACCAGATCCCGAGCCCAAGGGCGGCTGAGGTCGTAATGAGGAGGAGTAGAATCATCCAAACGCGCATCAATTTATCCCTGCTTTGTTATTAGGACGATCTACCGGAGCTTGAACTTGCAACAGACTCAATCTTTTCTTCTCACGGTTCTCAAAGAACCGTCGGCACAGGGGGTATGCTGGGACAGAAATGACGGTCGCGACGAGAATACTACCCAACCACATCGGTTTCCCGACGAATTCGAAGAAGTAGACGACCAAGTCCCATCCAGCGTATTCAGCCACATCACTCTTGAGAGCAGCAAAACTGATGGGGTCTTCACCGGTCATAAGGATGCCGATGCGATAGTACCCGTAATACATCGGCAAGAATGTTGCAGGGTTCGAGATCCAAGTCATCGCTACACCGGCAATCCGGTTGGCCTTAATCAAAGTCCCGATCACAAAAACGATCGTCATTTGAATGCCAACTGTTGGCGTAAGACTTACCCACAAACCAACAGAAATCCCCAATGCCAAAGCATGGGGAGTATCTTTTACAGTAAGGACGGGTTTGATGAGTTTGAGATAGAGAAGTCGCCACAGGCGATTCCCGGATACCACCTCACCATCGGTTTCCTGAGAACTCACGTTTGGCAAATCGAAACCGACTTACCACTCCTTCCGTTTCTTACCGTCCTTGCGAAACCAACGATTCCAGACATCAGCCCCTTGCATTTCTTGCTTGGTCAGCTTCTTGAGAGTTGACTCGAAGGGATTAAAGAGTGCTTCGTACTTTTCTTTGTCCGAGGTATCTGGATTCGGCTTTGAGAATGCACTTGCCACTGAAGCGTAAACCTTCAACAAAGACTTCACGATATCCTTACGAACTTTTGTGCTGCTTTCGTTGTAATAACCGAGAGCATAGATCGCAGATTTGATCGTATTATTATTCTTGTTGTTGAGGTACTTGGTGATGTCCCCAATGGCTTTCTCATCCCGGAGTTTTCCGGCGGCATTGATGTATCGCTGTTGAAGGCCCGCATCTTTCTTCGCCGTCTTGGCACCCTTCAGCAAGATCTTAATGGCGCTGCCACCGGTGTTGCTAAGACCGACGATGGCCGCATTGCGAATAGACTTTACTTTGTTCTTCAGACATTTCTTCAAAGCGGAAACAGCCTTACCCTGAAGCGAGGCGTCACCGCCTTCGTACTTCGTGGTAATCTTGTCGATCATTTCCTTGATCGTAGACTCTTCTTTGTCTTTGAGTGCTTCGGCGAGTCCATCGATGGCTTCCTGCAAAGCGGCCTTCGATTCTTCGGTCGGTTCTTTTTTCGGCTCGTCTTGTTTCTTCGGGTCTTGGCAACCGGCATGGGAGCTGGGAGCTACAATAGCGAAGGCGAAAATACTAAGCAGAAGGATGCAGACAAATCTCATGGCTTTCCTCACTTTGGCGATCGTTGAGCCGGCCAATTCTTGCCGGCTCCTGATGCCCAGACTTTAACATATTGATTCCCGGGCTTCCCGCTCATACAGACGGATGACCTCAAGAGTCTTCGGACCCGGGGCGGGGTCGAATCTCTGCTCTTCAATACGGTAAACTGGCTGGATTCCCGAGAAAGATCCGGTCAAAAACACCTCTTCGGCCTCTAAGAGGCTTTGAAGCGGAAAATCTCCCTCCTCCAGAGTCAAACTGGACTTTTTTGCCAGATTAATGATGACCGCTCGGGTCACTCCAGGGAGAATTCCATCCCCCAGCTTGGGCGTACAGAGGCGGCCGTCTTTGACAAAAAAGAGGTTTGCGCGCGTGGTTTCGGTCAACAATCCCTGGGGCGACATAAAAAGGGCGTCGTCGAAGCCCTCTTCCTCTGCCGTGCGACGAGCCAGGGCATACGGCATTCGATTCCACAATTTGGTGCGCGGAAGGTCGCAACCGTCAGCAAAGGGCGAATCTTGAACTACAATGCTCCTCGCTTCTGTTCTGGGAGTAAAAGGCGGGGCTTCCTCTCCCGTCACCAAGACATCAACTCCTCCTTCGGCCAAGAGAAGGCATATCTTGATCCGCGCATCTCCGGTAGGCATGGCTTTCATGAGCCGATCAACTTGATCGCGGAGCTCGGTCAAAGTGAGCTCGGACTTAAGCTGCAGGGTCGCAGCCCCACCCATGAGTCGATCATAGTGGCGCGCCAAAAACATCGGTGCACTATTTATCGTCCGCAGTGTTTCAAAAACGCCCAACCCCGTGGCGAAAAAAGGATCACGCCATGAAATCACAAGGTTGTCGTCGGAGTGAAATTTGCCGTTTAGTACGTATGCCATCAGCTCACTATGTCCGCATCAAGTGCATCCAAGATACCCGCGACCTTCACTACTGATTCTTCGAATTCGCTCTCAGGATCAGAATCGATGACAATACCACCGCCACCGTGAACACGAGCATAACCATTCTCTAATATCATTGTTCGGATGGCAATTGACCACTCACTCCTACCATCGATCCCGACATAACCGACACTCCCGGTATAGGGACCGCGTCGAAGATTTTCGAGTTCATTGATGATATGCATGGCGCTGATTTTGGGAACGCCGGTGATCGACCCCCCAGGCCAGGAAGCCTGAAGCAGGTCAAAGAAGTCCATCCCGTCCTTTAGACGTCCTTCGACCGTCGACACCAGATGATGAACCGTGGGCGCCGACTTAATCACTGCGTGTTCCGTTACGTTTACTGACATTGGTCGGCACACACGGGACATGTCATTGCGAATCAGGTCGACAATCATGGCCAATTCGGCCTGGTCCTTCTTGCTCTCAAGAAGCGTCTTTTTGAGACGTTCATCTTCTGTGGGATCTGATGAGCGATGAATCGTCCCTTTGATCGGACGAGACTCGACTAACGAGCCATCGATACGAACGAAGCTCTCCGGTGAGTGCGAGAGAATTGCGCTCTTGCCGTATTCGAGGAGTGCGCCGAATGGCGCTGGATGATTCGCACGAATCCTCTCAAAAGCCGCAATCGGCGACTCTTCAAGAGCAAGCAAGAACCTCTGAGTCAGGTTGACCTGGTAGGCCTCTCCCTCGCGGATGTAGTCATGAATTCGACCGACAGAATTGAGATATTCAGCTTTGTCGAGATTTGAGTAGGCAACTCGCCGAGATGCAGGAGGCCGATACTCCTCCAATTCGGGTCCATCCGCGATCAAGTCAACCATTTGACCGATTCGATTCTGCCAAGATTCTGTCGCATCGAGGCTGATGAGGCGTATTTCACCGACGCGACTTTCATCGATTTCGAACCAAGTATCAAAGCCAGCGAGGATTGCGTCGGGAAGCGTTGAATCTGGCGGGTTACTGGTTGGGACGTCTTCGAAGTGACGATTCAGCTCATACCCGAGATAGCCCATGATGCCGCCAGCAAAAACGGATTCGGCGATGGGTGGATCACTCAGTTCCCGTATTTCTGAAAGCATGGACCGAGCCGCGGCAAAGACATCGGCCGCCACTTCAAGTCCGCCGCCGCGGCGCCGAAGGAGCTTTCGGTCGCCCGTCAGGCTTAAGGTGACGCGCGGATCAACGCCAAGAATCGCATAGCGGTGCCCGTGTTCACGCGAACTATCATCTAAGAGAACCTTGCCTGGGATCGACGCCAAGCGCGCGTAAATCTGGCTGGCGTTGAGATGCGTTTTGATCACATGTTGCAGCATCGAAGCTCCGACAAAAACCGTCCCCGTTCCGGATACACTATTACCATGGTTGAATTTGACGAATTTCTCAAGATCATCGAAGAAGGTCGTGGTGTTTCCAAGCACACACTGAAGGCCTATCGTAGCGATTTACACAGCTTCTTCACGGATTTGGCCGAGAATCGTGGTAATCCAGCGCTGGCAGAAATTGAACTGCATCACTTGCGCCAATTCTTGTCCAACCTCATTGCCCAAGGATATGCCCGATCGACGGTAGCGAGAAAAACGGCTGCACTCCGTGCATTTTTCTCTTACATGCATCGAGAGGGGCACGTCGCGGAAAACCCAGCGGGACTGCTCAAAGCGTCAGCGGGTCCAAGAGGAATTCCAACAGTTCTCTCGGCGGAACAAATCGCGACCCTTTTTGATGTCATGGACGGCAATGGGTTCATCAGCATCAGAGATCGTGCGCTTTTCGAATTCCTGTACAGCACCGGCGCACGTGTCAGTGAAGCGTGTGGGCTTAAGCTGGCCGACCTTGACTTGGAACAAGGAATCGCCCGTCTATGGGGTAAGGGAAACAAAGAGCGCCTGGCAGCATTAGGGCGCTACGCAAGAGAAGCCCTGGACGAGTATTTGCCCCTTCAAAAAATCAAAAGGAAGAACGACACGAACTCTCATGTCTTCCTCAATGATCGCGGGGGCCCACTTTCAGATCGAAGTGTGAGAAGGATCTTGAAGAAGCGGCTGTTGGAAGCAGACCTACCGGTTTCGATTAGCCCACATTCACTTCGCCACTCTTTTGCGACTCACCTTTTACATGGCGGGGCCGGGCTTCGTGAAGTTCAAGAGCTCTTAGGGCACGCGTCGGTCAACACGACTCAAATTTACACGAAGATCTCGCCCGAACGGATGAGAGAAGTCTATCTCGAGAATCACCCCAGGGCGCGCCTCACTTCCGAGCGTAGCTGATTGGCAACAAGTCAATGAGGCCACGGGCTACTTGTACTTGTCGCCTCGATCTACAAAATCACCGTTGCGACCGCGAAGGATATCATCTTTGCAAGGCACTGAATCGAGAGTCGCTTCGGTATCACCATCTTCACCGAAGCTGAACAGATCATAGTCCGTGTTGAGCGCTTCCCTGTTGGCATCAAGGCGCTTGGCAATTGCCTTGAGTTTCTCGATCATCACTGGGTTAATCTCTTTGGATCGCATGTCCATCTTACCGTCCCCATCAAAGTCAAGCGAATAGGAGCCATCGCCATTCTTCGTATAGGTTGACTCTGTTTCCGGAACCGGTTTATTGAGATCAACTGCCCTGGGGCTTGAGACGTTCTTGTAGATGTAAAAATTGCCCCATGGATCGACACGATTGTTCATACCGACTTCAACAAGAGTATCCGGGAGAACACCCTTCGTTAATCGAAACGTGTCGACTGCGTCGGCAATGGCTTTGATGTCTTCAATAGCCGTCGTTTCTTGAGCGACATCGACAGCGCCTTGATAAATTGGGGCCGCCGCCGAGACGATGATAATCATCGTCGACAGAACCACGCTCATCCCAGTCATGCCGAAGCCATCTTGATTTGTTCTCATATCTTAGTCTCCGCTTGGATTCTTGACGCCTGATCGGTCGAAGTTTACTACCGCGTGGTTCGACTTAGTCACCAAAGGGTGGTCTTCTTCAGAGTTCTCGATGATTTCTGGGGGAGCCAAATGAGACTCCTATGGCTAATGGGCCAAGGGCTGT
>JBLINQ010000039.1:0-33292 GCA_047639315.1 Planctomycetota bacterium | reverse complement strand
CAGCCCAATGATCTCGCCGCTTGACACAGAAAATGTAAGATCTCGGACCGCCCTAAACGCGCCATAGCTTTTCGAGACGGCTGTAAGTTCAATCATGTTTATTGCTTAGAGTCACTTGCTGAAATACTGGGGTTGAGATGCAACCCACCCATTTTGCTTCTGATTTATGTAATGTCTTTGCCACATACAAGCAGTGGTGAGAGTCTACCCGATCATGAAAGTTTTGTTTCCTGTCCACATCTATCTCCCGGCGCACCACGCAGGAGTTGAGCTCTATACCGCTCAACTTGCCAGCCGTCTCAGACCTCAAGTTGAGACTGCCGTGGTGACAACACGTAAAGTCATTTCCCGGGAAACGGGTCACATCAACAAATGCTCCCTAAATGATGTGCCACTTTGGGAGGTTGTGAACAACCTCTGCAATGATTCGATCGAGGACACATGGAACCATAGCCGCATGGAGGAATCGTTCCGCCAAGTGGTCAACGAATTTCAACCGGATGTGGTTCACTTCCAACACTTGATGTATTGGTCGGCAAATTTGGCCCAAATCGCCCGAGAATCGGGTGCCAAAGTGTTTTGCACCCTTCATGACTTCTGGCTGATGTGCTCCCGAATGGGGCAACTCGTCGATCCGACTGGTTCTCTTTGCGATTCGCCCGACCGCGAGCGCTGTGCGTCCTGCATGTCGTTGACCTCATATTCCCAGCCCGAATCCGCCAAGAAATGGGTCAAACGCCTGATCAAGATACGTAACCTGACCAGGATTCCCTTGGATGACCCCATGAGATGGGCAGCCAGCCTGCGCGGCGCGAATCATTCACCCGCCAAGAAGCCTGAAACGCTTCCTGAGGCGACCGAGCCTTGGCTGAGCATGTTCGATCAGCGGAAGGCCGCTTTTCTCGATGTAGCCAACCATGTCGATCAGTTCATTTCGCCCTCCAGCGACCTCCGCCGCAGGTTCATTGACTGGGGACTGCCGGGCGATCGCTTCATTCATTTGCCTCAGGGCCGAGATGCTTCCTCTTTTGCCGATTGCCAGCAGCGAGAAGCAGACGGCCATGTCAGGTTTATCTTCCTCGGGACAATCGCACCGCACAAAGGCGTGAAAGAGTTGATCCAGGCGGCATCAGGGGTGACGGGCAAGACCTGGTCATTGGATGTCTATGGTCCTTACGCACAACAGCGCGAGTATTGGCGAGAATTGGAGCTCCTGGCGCAGGACCACAAGCAAATCACGTTACATGGACCAGTTGATCCGAGCGCTTTGCCAGGGATCTTCGATCGAACGGATGTCCTCTGTGTGCCTTCGTTGTGGAACGAATGCTGCCCGCTCACCATCCAAGAGGCATTCATGGCAGGAGTGCCAGTGATCGCCTCGGATTTAGGCGGCATGAAGGAACTGGTCCACGATCGAGTTGGGGGCTTGCGGGCTCAGGTTGGGGATATTGAGGATTGGCGCTCAAAGATGCAATCGGTCGTTGATGAGCCAGAGCTTTTGCAAAGCCTTCGAGCAACCATCCCTCAAGTGCCGGCCATCACCGAACACATCGATGAGCTCTTGAAGATTTATCGAGCTTAAGCGCCGGTCTCCGGGGCCTGGTATTCAGCCTGATGACAGCCTCGATACATCGCTTCCATTTGCATCGTTGCAAAAACGGGAGCCATGACGAAACCCAAGAATCGGGTGGCAAAACCGGCTGTCTTGGTGGCCAAGCATGCCTGCTGAAACCTCAAAGTAGTCCCAAGGATGCGCCGCAATTGAAGCCGTCGATTGTCAATAGGAACAAAGTCGCAGAGTTCTCTGAGGCTCTTGTGAACGGCCATGACTCGATCGAAGAACTCGCCCTTTGACACGGCATGTGAGTGGAAGACAACGGCGTTCTTCACAAAGGCCGTGCTCTCACCAGCCAGCAGAATATTGCGAGACCATTCTAAGTCTTCGCCAAAATCTGTAACCGGGAAAGGTAACTCCAAAAGAACGGTCCGGCGGATGGCGCTTGAAACATTGTCGAAGCGAATGCGTTCAACTCGCTCCTGTGGTTCCATGGCTTCAAACTCAGCGGCTGTGAGTGGTTGGCGCAACTCAAGTTCTTCGGCCTCATCCATGTGCTTATTGAGATTGAGCAGTTGGTAAGGGTGGCAGTCTGCCGTGGGCTGCTGCGCTGCATAGCTTGCTACCGCGTTGTTGCGGAGGATCGGGTCCACGAGCTTCGCCAACCATCGCCTGTTCGCCGGGCAAGCGTCTTGGGACAAAAAGGCCATCACCTCACTGGATGAAGCTTGTGCTGCCTCATTGCGAGTTTGTCCATGATTGAATTCAGTGCGCCTGATCGTGCGCCACTCAACATTGCGATCTTTGAGTGCTTGGTGCGTCTTCTCATCGGTGGATTCAGAATCGAAAACAAGTAAGTCGAATTCAAAATCACATTCTTGTGCGAGTACGGCATCCAAGACTTCACCGAGTTTTGACCCACCATTGAGCGTCGGAATGAAGACCGTGACTTGGGCTGTCATGCCATCCATCCCACAAGTTTCCACCAAATTCGCAGTAGCTTGTCGAGGATGACTTGAGCTCGGCCGACGAGTCCTTTGCGCTCAATGAGCGGAGAGATCGTGAGGTTGTCGCAGCCAAGTAATTTGGCATCGGAGACGCGGCGATGATTCTGAACTTTTCTTCGCTTCTGCCAGATAGCAGGGAGCATCTTGACCAAGTCGAACTTGCCGCGAATCCAAGCGCCCAAACAACCGTTCTTGGTGGCGAAGAAAAGATAAGACAGCTCGTAGAGGAAGAGGCCTGGGCTGCCCAAGAGAATGGCCCGCCACCCATGATTCTTCAGAATGACGATCCAGTGGTTACGGCTGTGCAGAAAAACTCTTCGGCCACTATAAGAACCCTTCTTGCGGAAGGAGATTCCAGCTGTTCCTTCTCGATGATGGACAATAGCGTTGGGCACATGGCGAATGCGAAACCCGCGACTGCGAACCCGATAAGAAAGATCGTGATCCTCAAAGAGGATGAAATGGGCTGCGTCATAGCCGTCACAGTCGAGAACAACGCTGCGCCTCAAGAGTAAGGCGACACTGATGGCGGCGTCAATGTCCGAAGGTTCTGTGGTAGCGGTGGCCAAATCGGCATAGAAGTGATGCAAGGTCATCATGCCGACGTAGTGCATTGAGGCGCCATCGTAGTGAATGCGACTGCGTTCGCCGTCAAAGACCGAGCGCGGGTGGACGATGACGATGTCGTCTTCCAGATTAGCCATGAGAGTGGCCAAGCACTCTGGATGAAGCATGGCATCGTTATCAATTGAGAAGACCAACTCGTTACGGGCGGCCTCCAAACCGGCGTTGCGAGCCGGGCTCGGACCGTCATTGGTCTCCAATTGAACGATTCGCACCTCAGGAAAGCGTTCACGCACAAAATCGACACCGTCGTCATCCGAATTATTGTCAACGAGAATCACCTCATCAGGACGATAAGTCTGATCGAGGGCGGCCTGGATACAGTCTTCAAGGTAAAGACGACCGTTCCAGTTCGTGATGGCGATGCTTACTGGTACCTCATGCATGGCGGAAACATAACACAAGCGCCCTCACCTGTGCTATAACGCCTTTGCACATCGGTCCAAACAGATAGGAAGTTGCTTGAAAGTCCTCACCGTTAGCCACGGATTCCCGCCTGACCAGATGGCTGGTGCTGAAATCTACGCCTACAAGGTGTCTCTTGGGCTCAAGGACCGTGGCGTCGACGTGACCGTCTTTGCTCCCGGCTCCAGACCCAATGCGGCTGAATACGATATCGTCGAAGAAACCGTCGATGGTCTCCGGGTGATGCGCCTCAACAACAATTTCCTCGATCTTCACGATTTGGCGTCGACCTACGCAAATCCCGATATCGAAGCGGTTTTTGAAGAGTTTCTTCGACAAGAAAAACCCGATGTCGTTCACATCCACCACACGATCGGCACCACAGCCAACAACATTGCCATTGCCAAGCAGAGTGGGGCAAAGGTCATCGTGACGCTTCATGATTTCTGGTTTCAGTGCGCCCGAGGACAGAGGTTGACACCCCGAAACCACCTGTGCACGGAGGTGCAGCCTTGGCGCTGTTCCCTCTGCGTGGGCAAAAAACGTGTGCGCTACTTGATCAACTACGTCACCGACTCAGTCAAAGGCAAAACCCGGGATCAAAGATCAGATGGGCGTTTGTCTGGCTTAGTCAAGTTCCCATTTCGACTGGTGGGCTACGTCTGGAATGAAACGGCCTTGTCGCCAATCACCCGCCGGAACGAGGTGATGCAAGAGTCTTTGGCGCAGGCAGATGTCATTCTGGCGCCGGCCCAGTTCATTGCCGATCGATATGTCGAAGAGGGAACCCCTGAAGAAAAGATCAGAATTTGGCCCTATGGTTTGGATGAGGGCCGTTTTGGTTCAGCCGACCGCTTACCTGAACCGCGACAAGACGGGCCCCTGAGATTCGGGTTTGTGGGCACGCTCATTCCCTCCAAGGGCGTCGATCTTCTGGTATCCGCTTTTCAAAGCGTCTCCCCAGGCCAGGCAACCCTCGAAATCCATGGCTCTGCGGCGGGCCCCAATGCGGCAAGCTACGATGCTTCGCTCAAGAAGCTCAATCAACACCAAGATCTGACTTTTCATGGGCGATTCGACAACAAGCGCATTGTTGAGATTCTGAGTCGCTTTGACGTCCTCATTGTTCCAAGCAGGTGGTTTGAGAATGCACCTTTGACTTTAGCCGAATCGGTCATGGCAAGACTCGCCACGATCACCACCGGCCACGGTGGCATGCTGGAGTTGGCCAATAACTTTGGCAATGCCATCACCTTCGAGGCGAATTCTCACGAATCGCTTCTCGCTGCCATGCAAAAACTCATTGACGATCGAGCTCTTGTCGACTCCTTGAAGGCCAAGGGGGCGGGCGTACGTACCGTTGCCGACGATATTGACGGTCTGCAGGCGCTGATGGCCGATCTCCTTCAACCCACTCTTGACTGAAGACAGAACGGGGGCTTCCTGATAGGCTCCGTCGGTCAATTCATCAGGAGCAAGACATGAGCGAGCGAGTTTCACGACGCGGATTTCTAAAGGGCGGAGTTTTGGCAGCGGGTGCAGGCGTAGTCCTCACCGGTGCACAGCCAGTTTTCGCCATTGGTCGCAAAGCCACCCATGCTATCGCATGTAGCAGCAATGGCTTGCCCTACATCGCTGAAGCCATGGAGAAGCTGGCCAAGGGCATGGACACGCTCGACGTCGCTGTCGAGGCCGTCAACTATGTCGAGAGCGACCCGAAGGATATGAGCGTTGGCTACGGTGGTTTACCAAATGCAGAAGGCATCGTTGAACTTGATTCATGCTGCATGCACGGACCCACGAATAACGCCGGGTCAGTCGCTTCGTTGCGCAGCATCAAGAACCCAAGCCGTGTTGCACGCGATGTGTTGTGGCACACCGACCACGTCATGATTGTTGGCGAAGGTGCTCTTCGTTTTGCACGCATGTTTGGCCACAAAGAAGAAAACCTCCTCACCGAAGCGGCTCGCAAGAGGTGGCTCCAGTGGAAACTCAGTCACTCCGACAACGACGATTGGCTCATGCCACATGAGAAACGTCCTCAAAAGGGACCAAAGAAGAAAGATGGTAAACGGGAGACCGGCACCATCAACTTCAACTGCTGCAATGATAAGGGTGAAGTCAGTGGCGTCACGACCACAAGCGGCTTAGCGTGGAAGATCCCAGGACGCATTGGTGATTCTCCGATTATCGGTGCCGGGCTTTACGTTGACGGCAAGATCGGGTCGGCAGGAAGCACCGGGCGCGGCGAATCTGTCATCATTGCTTGCGGGGCACACACGGTTGTCGAAGGCCTGAGGCAGGGCATGCACCCGAAGGACGCTTGCCTCTTCGGCGTGAAGCGTGTTGTCGAAATGAACAAAATGCCCAATGTGCTGCGGGCCAATGGTAAACCTAATTTCCAAGTCAACTTCTATGCGGTCAACGTCAAGGGAGACGTTGGTGGGGCTTCGGTGTTCCCATCCAACTATGGAGTTGGCGACGCAAAGGGTTCCCGCAGAGAAGATACCGCCGTCTTGTTCACCAGCGCTAAGTAATGAGATGATCTTCTCGCCGTTGGGCGATGCATTAAACAATTGAAATTGAAAACGCCTTACGTGAAAAAGTTTTCGCGTAAGGCGTTCTACTTTGGGCTGTTGGTTGGGACGCCGACGAGCCTATGAAAGGAACATAACGCGGCGTGAAATGACTCGGAGCAAAAAGATCCCGAATGCAAAAGCGCCGAGAAGACTCAAGCTCAAGATCGTCAATGCTCCCATGGAACGAGAGTCAATCTCAATATTCAATTGCTCGATCATTTGATCTCGTTCATCTGCTGGCATTGGCAGCTCACCAGACTGAAGCAAGGCGATCCAATTGTCGTGATAACTTGTGCCTCGTGGGGTGGCCATACAGCGCTTGAATGCCATTGTCCTCGATGGCCCAGGGGTGGCATCGCCTTCGGCGAGATATCGATAGACCGCATAAGCGTCATCGCCCCGATCGGCAGAGAAGTCGTTGCTGGTATCGATGGAGGCTTCAAGGCCCGCCCGCAGGACCGCTTGCTCAAAGCTGTTTTTTCGCGGTGTTTCTTGTCGACCACGGCGAGTGATGTTGTTGGACACGAAGCCTGAACGGGCGGAAGTCCGTTGGATTTGAAGCAAGATTCGCTTGGCGGCTTCTGGTTCCATGATCGATGTGATGGGAAAAAAGCGTGCGATGTCGAGGATCATAGCAGCGACCTTGGCGTTCCTGGTTTCTTCGAATTCTCTGACCAAAATCTCCAAGAGACCATTCTCGTCGACGTCGCCTTCAACAAGAGCGCTTTCTTCGTTGTCTTGAAGGTAGATTCCGTAGCGACGGTGCGTATAGCCTTTGGTCCGATGGTCGCGGAAATAGCCCCATTTCTTGAAGTTGAAGACTGAAAGCGATTCACCAATGAGAGTTGCTGAGGATGCCTGGGAACGCCAACGCTCATTGCGATTCACCCACATCAGCGTGCCATTTTCTTCAATCAGGCCAAATTCGTTGAATCCATTATGGTTGGAGCCACCTTTGACCACGATATCTTGCCCGATCTCCCTCGGAGCTTGGGCAACGCGGAACCATAGGTTTGGGGTAGGCTTTTGCCCCTTATCGACGTTCGAGCCAGTGAGTTTCTCGATCCTCTTATCGATCCGATCGACGTAATCGCCATAGACTGCGATAATCTCCAGCATGTAAAATCGACCGCCCTTGGACACATCACAGGAGCGGTGCATGTTGGTCAATTCCCGGACTTGCGGGGGAATAAAGTCAATTTGGCCATGGCTGGTCACAGCACATGTTGAGGCGACAACAAGAAACAAGGCAATCAGGGAGCGATTCATGGCCATTCTCTCAATCAGTAATTGATCAGGCTCTCGATTCGGAGAGTTTCACCCAACATTTCTCGTCCGTTCAGAAAACCTAATTCAATCACGAAAGAGCAAGCCACGACGGTGGCACCCTGATTCTCAATCAGGCGCCGGCAAGCGCCCATGGTGCCGCCTGTGGCCAGAAGATCGTCGACCAACAGCACTTTTTGGCCCTTTTCGACGGCATCGGAGTGAATCTGGACGGTGTCTTCACCGTACTCGAGAGCATAGCTCTCCTCGACGGTGGTGTAGGGCAATTTGCCTTTCTTGCGAATCGGTACGAATCCCTTGCCCAATTTCACTGCCAAGGGGCAGCCGAAGATGAATCCCCGGGCCTCTGGCCCTGCGATTACATCAAAGTCGACGCCGGCTAATGATTCAGCAATCAAATCAATGGAATCACGAAAACCGTCAGCATTGCTGAGCAACGGTGTGATGTCTTTGAAGAGGATGCCTTTCTTCGGGAAGTCGGGGACGTCACGAATCAAACTCTTGATGGCGTCTAAACGTTGGTCACTCATGTCTTAATTCCGTTTCCTTATCTGGGCAATCCGCACTCGGTTGCCGTCCATGCCGGTTAGATAAATTGTTCCCACTCTTTTTCTAACCCTTTAAGCTTGTTTTCTGCGACCTGTAGGCGTTCATTCAGGCCTTTCAGCAAGCTTGTGTCGCGATAGGTCTCTGGATCTTCCATTGACTTCAAGATCGCCGCCTTCTCTGCCTCGTGCGCCATGATATCAGCCTCGACATTGGCGAGATTACGCTTGTTTGTCGGCTTCTTCTTGGGGCCTTTTCGCTCTTCTCTTTGGCGTCTCTTGTTGGCTTCTTTCTCTTCTGCAGCGATTTGAGCGGTTAGCTGCTGAGCCTCTCGTGCTCGCGCCAACCTCTTTTCACGATGCTGAGTGAAGTTGCCAACGCCAAGGTCATGGCTGTCTTTCTCGAGCCACAAGATGCGATTGCAGATCCGGTCGAGGAAGAACCGATCATGGCTCACCGTAATGATCACGCCAGGATAGTCGGACAGCACTGCTTCCAGTGCTTTGCGGGACGGAATGTCTAAGTGATTGGTTGGTTCGTCAAGCACCAAGACATTGGGACGCGAGAGAATGATCTTGGCCAGCATTAACTTACTCTTCTCGCCGCCCGAGAAACTTGACAAAGGACGGTGGATGTCATCTTCGCCAAACAGGAAGCGAGCCAAAAAACTTCTTATCTGTAGATCTGTGAGATGCAGATTGGCTGTAGCAATCTCTTCGTAAGGACTGAGTCCTAAGTTGATGGTCGATTGAAGCTGATCAAAATAGCCGATATCTGCAGTCTTGCCGATTGCAAACGTGCCCCCAAGTGCTTCGACCTTGCCCATCAAGACTTTGAGAAGAGTCGACTTGCCGGCACCATTGGCGCCGACGATACCCAAGCGGTCTTCTTGTTCGACTCGAACGTTCAGATCCTTGATGAGAGGCTTGTCGCCGTATCCGACGAACAACTCTTCAAAATCAACGACCTCAGTTCCCAAGCGTTTCTTCGGGCTCAATGCCAGTTTGATTTTTTGATCTTCTGGACGAGGTGCATCGAATTGCTCTAACCTCGCCAGGCGTCTCTGTCGGCCCTTGGCTTCTTTGGTTCTCTGGGTGCCCATGTGCTTGCGGATGAATTCGCGTTCTTTACGAATGTAACCCTGCTGCTCACCGAAGATCTTTCGCGCCCGCGTTCTTTCGTCGATTTGGCGCTGCTCATATTCCGAGTAGCCGCAACCGTAATCGGTGACGCCGCCAGCCGCGACCTCCAAAGTGCGCTTCGTCACGCGATCCAGGAAGTAGCGATCATGAGACACGATCATGCACGCGCCCCTGTACTTCTCCAGGTAGGCTTCCAACCATTCACACCCGGCGATATCAAGGTGATTGGTCGGTTCGTCCAAGATCATCAAATCTGGTTCACGGAGAAGGAGTTTGCCCAGAGCCAATCGACCGGCTTCGCCACCAGACAATTCGACAACAGGACGTTCAAGGAGTTCCTTGGTGAGACCAAGGCCGATGAGAACACTCTCTACTTTGGCGCGGATGCCATAGCCGCCGAGCTGATCAAACTTTTCCTGAAGTTCTGAAAGTCGGTTGAGTTGACGCGTCATTTGAACGTCACCCAGGTCTTCAGCAAGGTTCGCTTCGATCACGCGCATCTGGTCTTCGAGTTCGAAGACATCGGTGAAGGCGCGAAGGCCTTCGTCTAAGACGGAGTGATCGGCTTCGTAATGGTTGTGCTGTTCCAGATAGCCAATGGTGGCATCACGGCTGCGCATAATCGAGCCAGACTCTGGTTGCTCCTTTCCGAGGAAAAGAGAACACAGTGTCGATTTGCCGCTGCCATTTGGACCGACAACTCCAACGCGCTCATTGGATTCAATTTCGAACGTGACGTCTTCGAAGATCACGCTAGCATCGTGCGCTTTGCTAACTTCCTTCAGAGCAATAATGACCATTAGTTCTGTTCTAACTCAAGAAGGGTTTCGGCAGCGGTGAGGAGCATTTTGGAGTCTTCATGTTGGAGAAGCGACATGGCAGAGTCAAAGTCATACCAATCCCCGGCGTCATGCTCAGTAGAGAGCGTAATATCGCCACTGTTCAGACGAGCCAAGAAATAGTGGACGACTTTCTGAAAAAGCTCGCCCTTCTTATAGCGCACCTCGTAACTCATCGTTTCTTCGAAACTCGAGTCAATGTCGATGTCTGATAATCCTGTTTCCTCAAGAAGCTCGCGGCATGCACCATCATGGGCAGTTTCGTGGACTTCCAGATGGCCTTTGGGAAAACCCCAGGTTTGATGACCAGCGTTCTTGAGGAGCAGATATTTATGGCCCTCTGGCGTCATCCGCCAGAGTAAGAATCCAGCTGCTTTTTTTACGGGCTTTGACATGGCCGGACTATAACCAATGACTTGGCGTTTTGCTCGCTTCCTACCTTGTCATGGATTCGTGTTAGATTGACCATACGATCAATCGATTGGGGGAATTAGGGTGAAGCTATTCAAGCTTGCGGCAATCTTGTGTGTTTTGACGTCGATGATGGCGTGTTCGACCAGTACGCCTGGTGGCAAGAGGCTGTACGACGATTCGGAGCCGCCAAGTTTGCTCGACGCGGAAATCCGGATGGATACGTTGCGCCGTCTCAAAGGCGATAAGTCGCCCGACGTACGGACCATCCAAGTGCAGGATGGCGTCCTGACCTGCTCCCTTGAATCCAGAGCACGCAAGCTGAAGGGGAGTGGTCCTTTCCCGATGAAGGAATACTCCGCGATTTGGCGGCAGATCGACGATTTGGGTTGGTTTGGACAAAAAGCTGAGACACCTGACCCCAGTGGTAGCTACTACCACGCGATTACGTTCCGTCTTGGACCACGGCTGGGGCAAACTTCGGCCCAAAATCGAACCAACTTCCTCGGGCTTGGGACTACCGAGATCCAAGCGCGCCTTCGGTTATCCAATATGATTACCCGAGCGATCGAAGAGCACGTTGAATTGGAAAATTGGGTCGAAGAAGAAGCGCCAAAGAAGCCATGAAAGAGCAGTTATCTCGATATCTGCTTCATCTAGGGGTTATCTTTGACAGCCTCGATGTAGCACCAATTAATGAATTCTCAGCCAAAGCGGCCAAGAGGCAGAAGCTCTTTGTTGGTGGATTCGGACGGACCGGGCTCATTCTTAAGTCCTTTGCCGTTCGCATGAATCGTCTCAATCTACCCACCTTTGTCCTCCTTGGAACCAGTGCTCCGCCCATCGAAGCAGGCGATCTTGTCCTGATTGGTTCTGGCTCTGGAACAACGGAGACCACCCTCGCCACAGCGAAGGAGGTGCAGCGTCGCTCCGCCGAATTAACCGCCATCACAGGCAACCTGCTCTCCCCACTGGGACAAATTGCCGATCACCGCATCCTAATCCCTCCTTTTCTGCCACCCGACCTTGCATCAGACGTGGACGTAACCTCCCCGGTTCAGGCCGGATTCGAGCAAGCATTGAACCTCATTCTGGATGCCATTTCCGCACGCATTGATAGTCATCTCCGCCCGGATAGAGCGAGATCCTTCATTCCTTAGCGAGCGACCCCCTAAGCTCATGCGCATAAGACACTTAGGTGCCCTGCGACACCATGGTCGAGTTGAAAAGTAGGGGGCATTCTCGATAGTATGTCAAACGCGACGATGGACCCTTGTATGCCCATCCGCGGTTTTCGCATTCTACGAGGTCATCATGAACGAAGCCTTCATCGTCTCGGCGGCACGAACCGCTATCGGAAAATTCCAGGGCGCATTTGGCAAGGTACGCGCACCAGAGTTGGGCGCTGCTGCAATCAATGCTGCTTTAGAACGCGCCGGTGTTTCACCTGACGTGGTCGAAGACGTCATCATGGGGTGCGTTCTTCAGAGCGGGCTCGGCCAGAATCCTGCGCGTCAGTCTCTTCGTGCTGCGGGTATCCCGGACGACGTTGGCGCCATGACGATCAACAAAGTTTGTGGCAGTGGCCTGAAGGCAGTGGCTCTTGCCGCCCAAGCCATCCGAGCTGGCGATCATCATGCCGTCATCGCCGGTGGCATGGAGAACATGACCCAAGCGCCTCACATTGTCCCAGGACTTCGTGACGGTTTGCGTCTCGGTAATGGTCAGTTGTTGGACAGCATGGTCAACGATGGACTGTGGGACATCTATAACGACTTCCACATGGGCATGACCGGCGAACTCGTCAGCGAAAAATACGGCGTCGACCGGGAAGCCCAAGACGCATTCGCCGCCGAGAGCCATCGGCGCGCATCGTCCGCCGCAGACGCTGGCTACTTTGACGATGAAATCACTGCCGTCGAGGTCAAGGGGCGCAAGGGCGCCGTCAACATCGTCGATCGCGATGAAGGACCTCGAGCTGAGAATGATGCCGCCGCTCTTGCCAGGCTACGTCCCGCCTTCAAGCGAGATGGTGGCACGGTAACCGCCGGGAATGCATCAAGTATCAACGACGGTGCCGCAGCTTGCTTCGTTGCCAGCGGTGAATTCTGCGAGAAGAATAACCTGAAACCACTCGCGCGAATCACTGGATACGCTACCGGTGGTATGGCTCCAGAGTGGGTCATGATGGCTCCAGTCGATGCTGTCGGCAAACTGTTGGCCAAGACCAATACGACAATCGGTGATTACGATCTTTGGGAAATCAACGAGGCCTTCTCTGCGGCAGCCGTCGCAGTGACCAAAGAACTCGGGGTCGACCCAGAAAAAGTAAACGTTAATGGTGGTGCTGTTGCACTCGGTCACCCAATCGGTGCATCGGGTTGCAGGATCCTTGTCACCTTGCTTCATGCCTTGAAGCAACGCGACCTAAATAAAGGAATCGCTACTCTTTGCCTTGGCGGCGGAAACGCTGTGGCTCTGAGTGTTGAGATGTGCAAATGATGGCCAATACGACTCGATTAAATGCCCTGTTTGCTTGCGCTGTCATGTTGTTTCTCATTGGATGCAGCGACAAACAACCAGCTCAAGATTACGCCGTAACCGGCACCCTGACTGTTCCGGCGCAGATGCAAGGCCGCGTCGAAGAATATGTCCGCCGCGGATTAGAATTTGAATTGGTCATGACGGCGCGAACCGGGCCAAAGACCAGCGAGATTTTGATTCAACGACGTTGGGCCCATGTAGAAATGCCATTCGAATTCGGTCTTGGCAAGAGTCGAGGGACTCTGCTCAAGTCGAAAGCGGATGCTGTCTACATCACCGCGATGCTGACCTGCAAGTCACCAAGCTTTCCACTTGCGGCCTGTGGCTTCACAACGAACCCGGTCCCAATTGGGACTTACCACATCAAGCTGGCATTGGATTGCGATCCAAACGCTGACGAAACCTACCTGCGCCCTGGCGCACCGATTGGTGGTTGGAGTTCTCTTTCCGCTATGGAAGAAGCCAGGCCACCGGCGAAAGACCAAGGACCGATTGGTGCCATGGCGTTCGCCGGCGACATTATTGTTCCTGATGACCTCAACCGCTCTTTCGAAGGTTGGAAACTGCAGATCATTGCACGTGAGCGCGAAAATCGAGGAGCCCCAGAACTCATTTTGGCGATTCCGTCACCGACCTTCCCGTTGACGTTCTCCCTGCATCAGAACCATCGCATCATGGGTGGCAGTGAGCCAATTCTTGATCCGAAATATATTGTCGTCTTCCTCGACAAAGACGGCGTCACAGAAACAGAAGAAGACCGTGTTGTAGTAGGAACCGCAGAGCAAGTGGCCGTCGGCACCGGTGATCTCGTCTTCAAACTCCCCGGCAAGAAGCTGCGGGAAATCTTGACTGTGACAAACGGCGCCAAGTCGGCGAGCGGCGCGACTTCACGAAGCACTGCTTCTGGCAACGCGACATCCCGTCCGACGAGCCAACCGAGCAAAACGATTCGCCCAACAGCTATGGGCGAACTTGTTGCTGAGGGAGCAGTGACGTTGCCAACAGAACTGACATCAGCGGCGGCAGGCGCAACATTGTGGATTAGTTTCCGCGATGCCCAGTCGAACAAGCCACTCATGTTCCACAAAGCAACCAAGTTGGTTTTCCCTTATGAATTCTCGATCCACAACGGCGAAGGTGAGATGAACATGACAGTTCCATCAGGCTCAGCTATCGTTGTGAAGGCCATTCTGACTCCGTCAGGTGATGCCATGGACAAGAATGCTCTCGTTGGCTTCTCAAGCCCAACAAAGATGGGGGCCAAGGGCCTCAAAATCGAATTGAAACGTCCGTAACAAACAACCATGCATTCGAATCCGTCGATTTCGTGTCAACCAATCGACGGTGGGAGTAAGCTATGAAGATTGAAAAAGTAAGCGTGATTGGTGGCGGTACCATGGGCAATGGAATTGCCCAGGTTTTCGCCATATCAGGCTTCGACGTGGTCTTGATTGACATGAAGCAAGAGTTCTTGGACCGCGCGCAAAGCACGATCGAAAAGAACACGGCACGCTTGGTCAAGAAAGAAAAAATCACCACTGCTGACGCTGACGCAGCTCTTGGTCGCATTACTTATGCCACCGAACTCGATGCCGCTTCAGACTCACAACTGGCCGTCGAAGCTGTCTTTGAAAGCTTGGAAGTCAAAACCCAAGTCTTCAAGAAGCTCGACGAAGTGATGCCTAAAGACGCCATCATCTCGAGTAACACATCATCGATTTCGATCACCGTCTTGGCATCCCAGACAGCGCGCCCGTCCCAGGTTATCGGCATGCACTTCATGAATCCAGTTCCGATCATGAAGCTGGTGGAAGTCATCCGCGGCGACCAAACATCGGATGAGACCAATGCATCGGTTCAGGATGCATGTGAGAGACTCGGCAAGATTCCATGCGTCGCCAACGACTACCCAGGTTTCGTGGCAAATCGCATCTTGATGCCAATGATCAACGAAGCCTGCTTTGCCTTGATGGAAGGTGTCGCGACTAAGGAGTCGATTGACTCGATCATGAAACTCGGCATGGCACATCCCATGGGACCAATTCAACTCGCAGACTTCATTGGACTCGATATCTGCGTCAGCATCCTCCAGGTTCTCCACGAAGGACTCGGAGATCCAAAGTATCGCGTTTGCCCTCTGTTGAAGAAGATGGTGGACGCCGGACGCTTAGGCAGAAAAACCGGACGCGGTTTCTACGACTACGAGGCATAGGACGCACATGGAATTCCAACTATCTGACGAGCTTAAAGCTCTGCGTGTTGAAGCTCGTGAAGTTGCTCGTGAGTTTATTGCTCCAACCGCAATGCAGCGAGATCGCGACAAGGCCTTCCCACACGAGTTGCTTAAGATCTGCAGCGAAAAGGGATGGATGGGCTGCCTAGTATCCAAAGAATTTGGCGGCAGCGATATGGGTAATCTCGGACAAGCAATTGTCCTGGAAGAGGTTGCTGTTGCCTGTGTCAGTACGCACGTGACCGTCAGTGTTCACAACTCACTCATGTCAACGCCGATGAAGAAATACGCTTCTCCGAAACTTCAAGAAGCATATCTGCCTCAGGTCGCAAGCGGTGCATGGTTGGGCGCTTATTTGCTGACTGAACCTGGTGCTGGCAGTGATGCAGCGTCGTTGAAGACAACAGCGGTTGAAGATGGCGATGAATTTGTCATCAACGGCGACAAAATGTGGATTACGTCTGGTGACGAAGCGCGTCTTGGAATCGTCTTTGCGCGAACCGAACAAGACCCAGAGATTCGTGGCCCCAAAGCCATCAGCGCCTTCGTTGTTGACTTCGAAAAAACCGATGGCGTTACCTATGGCAAGAGAGAGCCGAAACTCGGCATTCGCGGTAGCAGTACCGTTGCCGTGTTTCTGAAAAATGTGCGCGTACCAAAAGAGAACCTCTTGGGTGAAAGAGGACGTGGCTTCAATATCGCCATGGATCTTTTGAACGGTGGCCGCATCGGGATTGCCATCCAAGCAATCGGTGTGGCGCGCGCCTCTTTTGAACTTGCTCTTCGTGAAGTCACTAAACTTGAACGAGGTGGAATGCCATTAGCCAAGAGCCAAGTGGTTCAATTTCGTTTGGCTGACATGGCCACACGCATTGATGCCGCACGCCTCTTAGCGCTTCGCGCCGCCGTCATGCGTGACAACAAAGAACAGCACATCAAAGAAGCTTCCATGGCCAAGTATTTCGCTTCCAAAGTTGCCAACGAAATCTGCCGGGAAGTCTGCGAACTTCTTGGCGAGGCCGGCATTCACGACAACAGTGAGGCCGAAAGATTTCTGCGCGACTGTCGGGTCACCGAACTTTACGAGGGAACGACAGAAGTACAGAAACTCGTAATCGCCAAACAACTCTTCTCGGAACTTGAATCTTAGGGACTATCATGAGTCAAACTCACTTCCATCCTGCACCCACTGAAGATCAAGCAATGATTCTTGATCTCGTGTCTGGTTTCGCCAAAGAAGAGTTAGGCCCTCAAGGAGAAGCCATCGATCACGATGGTGTATTGCCAGAAGCTCTCGAGGAACAACTGGCCGAGATGGGTCTCTTGGCCATTCCAATCTCAGAAGGGAATGGCGGTGCTGGTTTCGATTTCACCAGTTATGCACTGTCTCTGGTTGAGTTGGCAAAAGCTTCAGCCACAACGGCGATGCACATTGTCAATCAGACCAATCTCTTCTTGGAGCCGATGTCAGAACACGCAGCCGGGCATCAAGCATTCATAGATGTTGCCAGTGGCACTTGCCGTGGGGCACTCGCGCTCAATGAAGACGCCAGCAGCTGGCTTGAGTCCTCCATCCAAATGGACTGTAGCGGCATGGTATTGAATGGCAGCAAGAAATGGGTCGAAGGCGCAGCAAGTGCCAATTGGCTAATTGTTGCGGCGAAAGATACTGATGGGCTTTCCTTCTTCGTCGTGGACGCAGCTCGACCAGGAATTAACATCGCAAATGGCCCGTCTCGGCTTGGTTTTCGCACGATCCCAGCGACTGATGTGACTTTCTCCAATGTCAAAGTGGAAGAAGGCGATCGATTGGGACCTGCAAACGGCGGCGGAGAGATTTTGGCGCGCATCAGACGTCATGGAATGACTGCAGCGACCGCTGTGGCTTGTGGCATCATGGCTGCAGCCAGAGATTCAGCCGCTTTGTACGCCACAGAAAGAAAGCAGTTCCGCCGGGCTATCGCCAATTTTGAGGCTATCCGCCAGAGACTCTCCTCATCAGAAATGGGTTATGGCACCGGTATCAACATGCTCTTGTCGTGCGCCCGGATGATTGACGCTGGAGAAGATTGCACGTCCTTGGCGAGAATCGCCAAGGTCGTAAGTAGTCAGAATGCCGTCAAAGCGACAGATGACGCCCTCCAAGTCTATGGTGGCTATGGTGTCAGCCAAGAATACCCCGCCGAACGATTCTATCGGGACGCTTGTTGCCTTGGTGGCCTTTTTGGCGGCAACGACGGGATCTCACAAGAGATTGCTGTGTCTATTTTGCCCGCAGACTAACGATGTAGCACCAGCCGTTAAAAAAGACCGTACGCCTTAATGATCGAGGTGGCACCTCAAACACGAAAGCGTAGGATGCGCCAGCTGGCATGTCCTATTGGAGCAAAAAATCAGATGAGAATTGGTGCTTACTTCGTCGTCCCATTGTATGAAGGCGAGATCCTCCGGGATGGGGGCGTGACCTTTGGCGCCATTCCCAAAAATCAGTGGACAAAACTTGCCACCCCAGATGTTCAGAATCTCATTCCAATGGGATTGTGCAGCTTTCTGATTCAGGGCAACGGTGTCAATATTCTGGTCGACACCGGAGTTGGCGACAAGTTGGGTCATGAGGCTGAAACCAAAGATGGAATTCGCCGACGCAACACGCTCGAAGAGCTCCTTGCGCAAGTTGATATTACCTTCAATGATATTGACGTAGTCATCTTGACCCATCTTCACTTTGCCGCTGCTGGCGGATTGACTAAAGTCAACGAAGAAGGCGCGCTTGAGCCAGCATTTCCTAAGGCCAGAATTGTCATTCAGAAGGACGAGTGGGAACAGGGAATTCACACCAACCTTCGTACCAGAAGGCTCTACAACAAAGAGAACTATGAAGCTCTCTTGTGGCATCAACAGTTAGAAATGATTGAAGGGGATGTTCAGCTCTTTCCGGGCTTGTGGGCGCGCCTAACCGGCGGTCACACAGAACATCATCAGATCGTTCAGATCGACTCGGAAGACGAAGGAGCTGTCTTCTTTGGTGATCTTGTTCCGAGTACCAATCATATTCCGCTCAACGTCATCAGCAGTCTCGATTCATTCCCGATGACCACCATGGACAAGAAAGCCGAATGGCTCAACGTCTGCATCAAGAATCACTGGGTTGCGTTTCTTTCCCACGATGCAACAGCGGCTGCCGCTCAGGTTTCCGGTTCCCTCAGAGGACCCGAGGAACTTACGATCGACACGCTTATGGAGCACCCCGCATAAAAATGCGGGACTCTGAGTGATTGACTGAATTCGGAATTGGTGTCAAATCTCGATGCACATGAGATCGTGGGCCATGATGACTTCGGGGAAAATGTCTTGCCCCTCAATCTCCAGCTCTTTGATCTTGTCTCGATCGTAGCGCGTCGAGAAATGTGTCGCGACAAACCGCTTGACCCTGGCAGCACGAGCCACGGCACATGCTTCCCTGATCGTCGCGTGCTTTCGTTCCTGAGCCAGATGATGGAACTCATCTCCGTAGGTTGACTCATGGAGCAAGAGATCTACGCCATCAGCTAGACGTTTGGCGCCGAGACAAAGCGTTGTGTCTGTGCAATAGGCAAACGATTGACCTGGCTTTGGAGGACCAACGAGATCGGCCGGGCTGATCATTCGACCATCCTTCAAAGTAATGGTCTCACCGCGAAGCAATTGACCTCGTTCTGGCCCAAACGGAACGCCCAGATCATCGGCCTTGCTGGCGTCAAATGCACCAAGGCGGGGCTTTTCTTCAACGCGGTAACCATGAGTAGGCAAGCGATGGTCAAGGGGCTCGGTGATGATGCGATATTCTGGAGTATCTCGGAGGACCCCGACGAAGCCAGGTTGGATCTCGTTCACAGTCACTTCGAACGACTGGTGCTGACGGCGAGGAAAATTCATCACGAAATCGACATACCGGCGTAAGCCTGCAGGGCCAAAAATGGTGATGGGTGTTTCCCGCTGATTCAAGCTCAGAGACGACAGAAGACCAGGCAGACCATAATAATGGTCACCGTGGAGGTGAGTGATCAAGATGGTATTGAGACGACCTCGGCGGCTTCCAGCTCGCATCAACTGATACTGAGTTCCCTCGCCACAATCGAAGAGGAAAGATTCGCCGTCTCGCTCCAATAAAGTACCGGAGAGGGCTCTCTTGAAAGTTGGAATGGCGGACGATGTCCCAAGAACTGTAACTCGCATGCTCCTGTCTAACACAAACTGCTCTGTACAAAAGGTTTGAGTGCAAACTGCTCACGCTATGGTGGCTTTATTTGAGCTATGTAGCTTGTTAGAATGTGCACCCTCAGAGTTCGAATCCAAACAAGAAAAGGCCAGCTAAAGATGACCAAAGCAGTCATAACCCACGCCTTGAGAACGCCCATCGGACGATTCATGGGTTGTTTTAATGACCTCACGAGTGTTGAACTTGGTGTTGCGGTGGTCAAACCACTCCTTGAACTTGCCAAAATCGGTCCGGACGATGTTGACCAGTTGATTTTTGGCAATGGCCGTCAAGCTGGCGCTGGTCCCAATCCGGCCCGTCAAATTGCGATTAAGAGTGGAATTTCTCACCGCGTGGTCTCGTACACCATGAATATGGCTTGCGCATCTGGGCTCAAGAGCATCGCCTTGGCGGCTCAAGCCATCGAATTAGGCGAATCCACAATTGTGGTTGCTGGTGGCACTGAGAGCATGAGCCGCTTGCCATACATCTTGCCGCAAGCACGGGATGGTTACCGCTTGGGCCACGCGCCCCTAGTTGACGCAATGTACAAAGACGGGTTTCAGTGTCCACTCGCGGAACAACTGATGGGTGCGACTGCTGAGAACCTCGTCGCTCAATATGGCATCACCAGAGAAGAGCAAGATCGCTTTGCCGTCCAATCGCAAAATCGAAGTGAGGCGGCCCGCGCGAAGAACTTGTTCGATGATGAAATCCAACCTGTGACATTCACGTCGCGCCGCAAAGAGATCGTCGTCAACAAAGATGAGCATGTTCGCGATGGCGTCAAGATGGAGAGCCTCGCGAAATTAAAGCCAGTCTTCAAATCTGATGGCTCGGTACACGCTGGCAATTCCTCGGGCATCACCGACGGCGCTGCCGCACTACTTTTGATGTCAGAAGAAGAAGCGAACAAGCGTGGCCTCGAAATCTTAGCCGTTGTCGAAGGCGCTGCCGCGGCTGGCGTTGATCCTAAGATCATGGGCATCGGTCCAGTGCCAGCTACTGCTGCACTTAACGAAAAACTCGGTCTAACTTTGGCCGATTACGACCTCATTGAATTGAACGAGGCCTTTGCTGCTCAAGCATTGGCTTGCCTCAGCGAGTGGGGCATTGATCAAGAAAAGGTAAACGTAAACGGTGGGGCAATTTCCCTGGGTCATCCCATTGGCGCAACCGGCGCCAGAATTGTTGTCACCTTAATTCACGAAATGAAACGTCGGTCAGTCAAGCGCGGACTCGCAACTCTCTGCGTGAGTGGCGGCCTTGGCATGTCCATGTCATTTCTCCGTAGCTAATTCACTGGCGAAGAATCGCCATAATCGAAAAATAAGGAACATCAAATGTCTGCAACTAAAGCAATCATCGTCACCAACAAGGGCACAATCGAAATGGATCTCTGGGCAGATCGTGCTCCCTTCCATGTCGAGAACATGAAGAAACTCGCTGACAAGAAGTTCTACGATGGACTTATCTTTCACCGCGTAATCCCTGGATTCATGATCCAAGGTGGATGCCCAGACGGGACAGGAATGGGTGGCCCTGGCTACAACATTGATGCTGAATTCAATGACGCCATGTTCACCAAGGGTGTCTTGGGAATGGCGCGTTCGCAAGATCCAAACAGTGCTGGATCCCAGTTCTTCATCTGCTGCGCCGACGCATTCCACCTCAACGAGCAGTACACAGCATTTGGAAAAGTCACTACTGGCGAAGACGTGATGGCCGCAATTGAGGCCGCCCCACGTAATGGCCAAGACAAACCAGACACCGATATCGTGATCGAAACTTTCACTGTCAGCTAAACGAGCGCCACATGAACGAGAGTAAGAATCTAATAGTTGAGCACATCGATGGTGTCATGGTTGTGCGCATCAATCGACCCGCTGTACTCAATGCTCTGTCAGCTGAAGTGTTGGCCGACTTGGATGTCGTCTTTAAGGCATTCAATCAGGATGACACTTTGGGCGCGGCGCTATTGACTGGTGGCGATACTGGTAAGAAGCCGGCCTTCGCAGCCGGTGCCGACATTAGCGAAATGTCTAAACTCAGTGGTTACGAGTTGCGGTCTCATTCGATCGCTGGCCAGCGCGCCATGAGTACCATCGAGAATTCATCAAAGCCAGTCGTCGCTGCAGTCAATGGCTTTGCTCTTGGTGGCGGATTGGAATTGGCGATGTGTTGTCATTTTCGATTTGCCAGCAACGACGCCCTGATGGGGCAACCTGAAATCAACTTAGGCATCATCCCTGGGTTTGGTGGAAGTCAACGATTGCCTCGACTCATCGGCAAGGGCAACGCGCTCGAATTGCTCCTCACGGGAGACGCAATCAAGGCCGACAGGGCGTTAGAGCTCGGTTTGGTCGAAAGGGTGATTGACTCCGATCAACTCTTTGATGAATCACTCAAGTTCTGTCAGAAACTCGCCTCCAAGGCACCGATCGCAAGAGCACTGATTCTCGACAGCGTGAATCGTGGACTGGATTGTGAATTGGCGGACGCTCTCGGGTTGGAAGCCGACCTCTTCGGAATTGTCGGCGCCACGGAAGATGTTCGTGAAGGACTAAACTCCTTCCTCGAAAAGCGCAAACCCGATTACAAAGGGAAATAGAACATGAAGAAAATAGTTATTGTCGGCGGTAAAAGAACGCCGATGGCTGAATACTGCGGAACTCCCGGGTTCGGCAAACTCAAAGATCTATCAGCCAATGAACTGGGTGCTCGGGCGATCAAGGCGGCCATGGAAGATGCCGGCGTTGATCCGTCAACTGTCGACCACGTCGTCATGGGCAACGCCATGCAGACCTCCGTCGACGCTCACTACGGCGCTCGTCACTCTGCACTCAAAGCCGGCATCCCAATCGAGACTCCGGCTCTCACCGTGAATCGCATTTGCGGTAGTGGTGTGCAATCTGTGGTTAACGCCGCTCAGATGCTCATGCTTGGTGACGCTACGATGACAGTTGCCGGTGGCATGGAAAACATGTCGCAAGCACCTTTCTGCGTCTATGGCGACAAGGTACGTGCTGGCATCCGTTTTGGCACGGAACCAAAGATGCAAGATTACCTGTTCTCGGGATTGCGCGATTCTTTCTGCGACACATTCATGGCGCAGACAGCAGATCTTGCGGCTCAGCAGTCTGAAGTCACACGTGAGGAGTGCGACGAGTTCGCTCTGCGCTCTCATCAGTTGGGTGCCAAGGCCGTGAGTGAAGGCATCTTTGCCAAAGAGATTACTCCCGTCACGATCAAAAAGGGTCGCAAGGAGTTCGTCGTCGACGCCGATGACCACATCAAGCCAGAAACGACATTGGCAGGCCTGGCGAGATTGCGGCCAGCTTTCGGTGAAGGTGGCCTTGTGACCGCTGGTAATGCATCTGGCATCGTCGATGGGGCGGCCGCTTTGGTTGTCACAACCGAAGATGAGGCGAAGGCGCGCGGACTTACCGCCCGTGCCGTTATCCGAGGTTGGTCAATTGTCGGTCTTGACCCCAAGTTGATGTCACTTGGACCAGTTCCTGCTATCCAGGGACTTTGGGAAAAGACTGGTGTCGGTAGGGATGAAATCGATCTCTATGAGATCAACGAAGCATTCGCGCCTCAATATTTGGCATGCGAAAAACAGCTCGGCTTAGACCGAGATCGAGTCAACGTGAATGGTGGAGCTATTGCCCTCGGGCATCCTTTGGGTGCAACTGGCACTCGTATGCTGCTCACCCTCACGCATGAATTAGAGCGTCGCTCCGCGCGCTACGGCGTTGCCGCAGCATGCATCGGTGGCGGTCAGGGAATTGCCATGCTCATCGAGCGGGAAAGTTAAATAGGAAACGATATGACTTACAAGATTGCAGTAGTCGCCGGCGACGGTATCGGTCCAGAAGTTGTCGATGAAGGCCTCAAAGTTCTTCGCACAGCAGCCGACCTTGGGGGCTTTGATTTTGAAACGAAGGACTACCCTTGGGGTGCCGATCACTACCTGAAGACGGGCGAAACTCATCCGGATTCGGCTTACGCTGAATACCGCGAGATGGACGCGATTCTCCTTGGCGCCATCGGCGATCCACGGATTGAAGTCGGTCTTCTCGAAAGAGAGATCATCGCTGGTATTCGCTTTACTCTTGATCTGTACGTAAACTTACGTCCAATCAAGTGCATGGCCGATCACATCTGCCCGATCAAGAACAAGACTGCCAAAGACATCGATATGGTCGTTGTCCGAGAGAACACCGAAGGTGCCTACTCTCAAGTCGGCGGTATCTTTAAGAAGAACACACAAGACGAAGTCGCTATCGCCGAGATGATCTACACACGTCGTGGAACCGAACGTGTCATCCGTTATGCCTTCGAAGTGGCTATGTCTCGTCCACGGAAGAAACTTCTGTTGTGTGACAAGGCCAATGCGATTCGCCCACAAGATCTTTGGACGCGAACCTTCGCCGAAGTGGCAAAAGAATACCCAGAGATCACCACAGATCACGCTTATGTTGACGCCGCGTGCATGTGGATGATCAAGAATCCAGAGACCTTTGATACCGTGGTGACCACCAACTTGTTTGGTGACATCATCACTGATCTTGGCAGTGTTCTTCAAGGCGGTATGGGCGTTGCCGCTTCAGGCAACATCAATCCGGAAGGTGTTTCGATGTTCGAACCAATCCATGGTTCGGCTCCGAAATACAAGGGCCAGAACAAGGCCAACCCGATTGCCACGATCGCAGCAGTTGCCATGCTCCTTCGCCAACTCGGTGAAACTGTTAGTGCCGACAAGATCGAAGGAGCGATTGAGAGCCTGATCGTCTCACGCAAGATCCCTGATCTTTCATCCCGCAGTGGACTCAAGACCACTGAGATCGGTGACATGGTTTGCGCAGAGCTCAAGAGCTAAGCAACTAGACCTGAATTGACTGAGCCGAAGCGTCGATTTTGACGTTTCGGCTCAATTTTTGGCCGACGACTTTCGCCGTCGTGGGAACTTTATTCACTGAATTTCGATCGTGACTATTATACCTCACCGTAAGCATCTGTCATGAAAGCGCTTAGCGATACGAAATAGAATCTGGGTAATCGAGGTTTTTGTTTGGCGCGGGTAAGGCGACTCTGATATGATCAGCCCGGTGCAACCGACATAACTTGATTCTACAATACCACTTACAAATTCTAATTAATGCGGTTTTTTATGCCTGGACCATTCAGATCCATGGGTACTGACCGTTCAACCGTGTTTGTGAATTGAGTTTGCGTCAGTCGTCCCCTCAACAAATCCTCCTTCATAAGGGAAAAGGGCATGGAAACACGTTTCGAGTGTATCTTTGAAGGCAAGAAGATCTTTCAGGTCGTGAAGAACGCTGCGCCGCTCTTCACTGGTACGTGGGCTCAATGTGAACGGTTCAAAGACGTTTACAATGAGAAAGTAACCAAGAGCCGCTTCCGCAATCGCCGCCATTCCGAGCGGTTTAGAGCGCAAGCCTGAAACTCTGACGACCTGATATATGAAAAAAAAGAGAGGCAAGGACTTCGAGTCTTTGCCTCTTTTTTGTTTTCTGCAGTCCGAACTCCCAAAGAACGACGACTTCTACATTGGAGTTGAATTGGAACGAGGAGGATAGGAATGACGCCGGAAGAGGAGCAAGAGCTCGTAACAGAGTCAACCAAGGGAGATGCTCAAGCATTTACCGACTTGGTCCGATTTCTGACGCCTTCCCTCATGCGTTTTCTCTATTCTCTCCTTGGTAACTTAGAATCAGCGGAAGAAGTTGCGCAGCTTTCGTTTCTTCGAGCACACACCAAAATTGACAAGCTCAAAGATCCAGCGCGGTTCAAAGCATGGCTTTGGAGAATCGCACGCTATGCCGCATTCGACCGCGTGAGAATGGAGCGGCGCCGCGGACCTGAACCCGACAGCTTAGAGAATCTCGGCATGGATGTAGGAAGTCCGAGTCTGGCGACTCCAGAAAACCAAATGATCCGCTTCGACATGATCGTTCAAGCACGTGAGCACATTGATCGCTTGCCACTCGAACTCAGGGAAGTCTTGATCCTGCGCTATGAAGAAGAACTGACATACCAGGAAATCGCCGACCACTTTGGTTTGACTTTGTTTCAAGTCAAAGCCAGATTGGCTCGTGCCAGAAGTGAACTCCGGCCAAGCCTCGCGGACCTCGCCGATGAATGGAGAAGGTTTTTCGATGAAAAATCCTGAAGACGATAAGCTGTGGGCCTATCTTGACGGCGCCCTCCGTGCACGTGAACACTCCATCATGAAGAAACGACTTTGTGAAGAACCAGCGTTACAGGGCCGATTAGACCAACTACTTCAGATTCATGAATTGCTCGGCGCGACGCTTTCTGCCATTGATACCGTTCAATCAACCGAACGTGTCGTCAATCAGGTGACCCGTCAGTTACACGAAAAACCAGACACAGACACAACATCCTAATTGCTCTCATTGAGCACCCGTATGCCCTTAAAGTGAGGGTTCTATGAAGTTCCTAAAACACCTATTCAGCCGATTTGGCTTCGCCATGTTAATGGCCATTTTTTCTTGTGGAGTCAGTCAAGCACAGGATTCGCCGGCAAGTCTTCTGACACTGGCAAACAAACAGGCAAGTTTGGCTAAGGGGCAACCAGCAGAAGAGAAGATGGCCGCCACCAGGAAAGCCATCGACCTGTATCAGACAATTCCAAAGAAATGGCCCGAAGCAACAAAGGAGTGCGCGCGCGCCCACCTCTTGACTGGAGCACTGGAGCAACGTCTCGGGAATACCAAAACGGCCATGACGCGTTATGAAGATGTACTCAAAGTGAAGGATGAGATGTCAACGCACGCTGACGCCTTGCTCGCTTTGGCTTCGCTCTATAGAAAGCAAAAATCAAATGCCCAAGCCGTGTCGTGTCTCAACAAATTGATCGCCGATTGCAGTGAAGTCAAAAAGGCATGCGCCAAAGCACGTCTCAATCTGGGAAGCATCGCTCGACAAGAAAAGCGATACATAGACGCGATGCAGTTTGCTCGAGACGTTTTGGACAAGCATGAGAATCTTTGGCGCGAGAACGTCGATGCAGTGCAACTCTATCTATCGATACTCATTAAGTGTCGGCGTTGGGATGAAGCTCGAAAAGAAATGAATGTATTGGATGCGAAACTCAAACAGCGATTCGCGCAATCGGAGAGGGTCAAGTCAGTGAATGGGGCACTTGCCAAGATCTCGGCACGAAGAATGTTGACGCCCGTACCGGTCTCCAACAACTAAGAGAAGAGCACAAGCAAAACATATTCAGGCGAGTTCAACGCGAACGTGAACTCGCCTGATATTTTGTCTTAGACGCCGATGCCGTAGTAGGTCAATCCGTGCTTTTCAACGTCTGATCGATCATAAACGTTACGACCGTCAAAGATGACCTTGTCTTTCAGTTCTTCTTTCAAAGTCCTGAAGTCGGGGCTGCGGTATTCATTCCATTCCGTCACAACAAAGAGTCCGTCGCAACCTTTGACCGCCGACTTCGGGTTGTCGAAATACTCGATGCGATCACCGAGAATCTGTTTCGTGGTTTCGATTGCGGCCGGATCATTAGCACGAATCGTCGCACCCGCAGCCAAAAGGCTTTCGATCAAGACCACGGACGGTGCTTCGCGCATGTCATCGGTCTTGGGTTTGAAAGCAAGTCCCCAAACGGCAAAGACTTTGCCACTTAGGTCACCATGGTAATGCTTGCTTGCGATCTGGAAGAGAAGCTGTTTCTGCTGCTCGTTGACTTTCTCAACTGCTTCGAGAATTCTGAACTCGTAGCCAACCTCAGAGGCTGTCCGTGTGACGGCTTTGACGTCTTTCGGAAAACACGACCCGCCATAGCCAACGCCAGGGAAAAGGAATGCCTGTCCGATTCGTGAGTCAGACCCCATGCCGCGACGAACGTCTTCGGCATTGGCGCCGAGAAGGTCACAGAGCCTGGCAATTTCATTCATGAACGAAATGCGCGTGGCAAGCATGGCGTTCGCTGCATACTTGGTGAGCTCCGCCGATGGAATGTCCATGAAGATTACAGGCTTGCCACTTCGGGTGAAGGGACGATAGAGATGTTCCATAACCTGACGCGCACGATCGTCGTCGCATCCAATGACGACACGGTCTGGCTTGAGAAAGTCGTCGATGGCGGCGCCTTCCTTCAAAAACTCTGGGTTTGAGACGACAGCGAAATCTGCGTCCGTCTGGCTCTTGATAGCGGCGCGAACTTTTTCGGCTGTTCCGACTGGTACGGTGCTCTTATCGACCACGACTTTGAAGTCGTTCATGTTCTGGCCGATGCCTTCAGCGACGGCGAGAACATACTGCAAATCCGCAGAACCGTCTTCGCCCTCAGGAGTCCCGACAGCAATGAAGACAATTTCTGAGTCTCGAACCGTTTTGGCTGTATCAGTTGTGAAACTGAGGCGATTCTCGTCAACATTGTGCTTTATCATACTGCCCAAGCCGGGCTCGTAGATCGGTATCTCACCGCGATTCAATGCTGCGATCTTCTCGACATTCACATCTGCGCACACAACTTCGTTACCAGTGTCGGCAAAGCATGTGCCAACAACGAGACCAACGTAACCAGTGCCTATGACTCCGATACGCATATAAAGAGACTCCGATTAGAAGAACGGCAGAACCGACTTCTTTTAACAGCAATGAGGATGTCGGTAAAGAATCGTGGTTTAATCCAATGTCCTTTGATTTTCACCCAAAATCTGGGTAAAAACACATAGAAATTGGTATTTCCGTCACCGGAAGTACATCCGACTTATCGGTAATTTCGACGAGGGCGATTAGCTCAGTTGGTCAGAGCGTCTGGTTTACATCCAGGATGTCGCAGGTTCGAACCCTGCATCGCCCACTTTCTCACTATAAGTGACACCCCCAATCGGCGCCGCCAATCACTTCTGGCGCTTCCTCTCGACATCAAGATCCCAAGCGCGATAGTGGTAAGGATTACCATATCGATCTTTTCCTCGCCAAAGGAAATGATCCAGGTGAGTTCTTAGGTCTTGAGCGATCTCAGGTTCTTCAAGGATCAGGTTATGTGTTTCCTTGGGGTCCTTCTGCAGATCGAAGAGGGCTTCGTAGCCGTTCGCACGGTAATGGTGGAGTTTGTAGCGCCCCTCAGGATGGTAAACAGCGTAGCCATCACGGAACGCACAGAATGCGACAAATGCTCGCTTCGGCAATTCTCGTTCTTTCTGCAGTAGAGTATCGGCGAAGCTGACACCGTCCATAGAGTCAGTGGGCGCTCCAATCAGTTCTAAAAGGGTTGGAGCAATATCAATGTTTCCGACGAAGCGATTGCTCTTGCCTCGGCCTGGAAAAGGCCCCTTAACCAAGAGTGGAATTCGCAATTGTTCCTCGTAGGGCAAAAACCCCCCTAGTCGACCATGTTCACCCAATCCAGTGCCGTGGTCAGCGGTGACGACAATAATCGACTCTTCGTAGAGATCATGCTTTTTCAGCTCGGCAACGAGTTCACCGAGAAGATGATCAACTTTGGCAACCTCGCCGTCGTAAAGGTCAATTGCTGAATCCCCGAAATGGCGCACCTCATCTCTGGCGAGCCAAGGGGAGTGGGTTCCGGTTAAGTGAACGTAGTGGAAGAATCCTGCGAGCTTCTTACTCGTTTTCTGTTTGGCAGATTCTCGAATGAACTCAATGAGATCTTTCGACTTAGGACGATCCGGTTTGAGCTCATCTGTGTTCGAGTAATTGCGAACGTGAAACCGTACGCTCTCTTCCTTTGTCCACGAACGCCCAAATGCCTCGGCACTGACCCCGTTGTAGTCATTGCCCGTCACCGTGATGAAGTGATCTTCGTATCCAGCATTGGTGAGGTCTTTGACAAAGAAGGGACGATGCTTTTTCGACAGCATGAACCGGGTTGAGTAGCACCCAGTCATCATGTTGCGAATCCCCAGGGTCGTCGCAGTTGCCGTACTTCTTGCTTCGGTAAATACGACACCATCTTTGGCCAATGCGCTCAGATGCGGAGTCGTATCTCGATGGTAGTCGTATGCTGAAAGATGGTCAGGACGAGCCGCATCCCAGATAATGAGAAATATGGGCGGGCGACTCTTACCAGCCATGCTCACGACATCAGCGCGAGCTTCTGGGAAAGGATCAAGAGGCGCAGGAACGTCGAATCCGACGGCTGATCTTGTCTCAACCCATTTGGCCCAAGGCGCCGACGCACCCAAGGCGCAAAAACGAGAATACTCGAACGCAACCAGGCGGACATCAGGGCGTTGCATGAATGAGCTCGACGAGTACAACCCAAGAATCGTCAAGATAATTGCCATCCCTGAGATGACCTTGCGAGGGATTTTTTGGCCGAGTGGAATGAGCAACAAGACGCCAACAACAATTGCCATTTGGGCAAATGTGTCAAACAGTTTGGCGCGGTAATCTTCAACTGTCGGATAGAGCAAGAACCGGAAACCAATCAACAAGGCAATCAACGTCACCGATTGCAGAGCACGCGTCAACTTCTTCGCTTGCGAGAATGGGACGATCAAGAATTCGACGAAGCCGAGGCCCTGCCCGTCTCGACATCTCTTTCGCTGTGATTCAAAGATTTTCCGAAGCAAGAGGGAGCCAATGACAATCAAGGCGGCAAAGAGCACGAGCACCGAACCCTGCGGCGCATACATTTTCTCAAGGCCCAAAAGTTCGTCTCTCATTGTCTGCCAGAACAGATGAAAGAGATTGGCCCCCAAAATGAGACCGATTGAGATATCGAAAAAACATGGCTTCTTGGGAGCAACTCTCTTCAAGAAGTAAAAGAAGGCCAACCCCGGGACGACAACGCGGAGAACGATCATCAGCCCTTTGAGCGCCGACAGTGTGGCAAAGCCCGCTAAGGACAGGAGGTAGGGTGTCTCTATATCGGAGTTGACGATTCCGGCGTCGAAAAACCGACTCGTGAAGAAATAGAGTTCGCCCAGCCCCAAGAACAAAGTGACAGACAATAATGGCAACCACGAGCGCCAAACATCCTTGACTGTTCCCCGGATCGACAGGGAAGGCCATCGTACTTCGGCGTCGTCGCCTTTTGACTTTGTTGCGATGAAGAGAAAGATCAGCACGCCACAAAGTGCGATGTACTCGGAGAAGACCCCAGCCACGATCAGCAAATTCGCAAACCCAATCAGAGTCGGCCGATCAGTTTCTTTTGGGTCTCGCACAAAGACCTGGGACAAGAACATGAACAAAGCGACAACCCGCAACGGGGTGATCAGCATGTAGCCATAATACGCCGGGACGAATTCATCGGCTGGCACCGCGCCACTCATCTCAACACGATGAAGGAAGAGGGCAATCAACCAGAGTGCGCTGGCAATAATGGAGCGCCTCATCGTTTTAGATTCTCAACTTGACGAAGTTCATCAAGCCAGAGAAGAGTGGCACCACAAACGGCCGCCGGCGCCGTCAGGATATTGAGAACAGGGATCATGGCAAAACCAAAGACGGACAATCCGAAACCAAACGACGTGAGCCGCCTTTTCGCTAATCGTTTTCTCATCTCGTGAAACTTGATTCCATTGTTGTCCATCGGATAGTCAGCGAATTCGAGGGCGAGCATCCACGAGCTGAAGGCTCCCCAAATGAAAGGGGCGGCTGGCATGAAAATAAGGCAAAGAATCAACACGGGGATGGACCAAGCCACGTAGTACAGAAGCTTTTTGGTTTCCTGAAAAAGCGTAACCGGCAACCCACAAATGACTTTGCCCCAAGGCGATGACGGCGGAGTAGACCCGGTATGTGCCCGCTCAGCTGCTTCGGAAAGAATGGGATTGAATGGACAACAAACCAGTGCTGATACCATGACGAATGTGTAGGACGACACGCCAAGCGCCAAGACTCCGAAGAGGATCCAGAGGAAGGAACCCAACCAACTTAAGAACGAGGCATTCTCATCGAGCCAAAGTTGAGTTGAATCCAAGGACGGCCCGACGACGGTGACCAGGTAGTAGATCAACCCGACATAGATCAGTGCCGAGAGGAAAATTGGAATGGCCGCCCACGAACGAACCTTGGGACGGCGGAGCATGCTGATCCCGCGCAAGAAAAAGGCTGCACCCTTGAGGAGACTGGTCATTTACGCCGTATCAATTCTAATTTGGGTCCGAATTCCGGTTTCAAAGTGCTCGTTGACATACGGAGAGCGCCACCAACGAGGTCAGCGTATACGCTACGGAAATCGATCTTAGGCCTCAAATCACCATCACTCAAATTCTTCAGGTCAATCGAGCCACCATAGATCCCTCCTTTGACCTGATTGCCGAGGATGAGGCAAGGGCCAGCGGCACCATGATCGGTCCCTCGGCTGGCATTCTCTTTTACTCGGCGTCCAAACTCTGAATAGACCAGGATGGTGGTCGCGGCAGCTTCGGTCTTGGTCAACGTCTTCATGAGTGCGCTCAAGCCCCGAGCTAACGAGGCCAATAGAATTGGCTGCGTTTCATTCTGGACGGCATGGGTGTCAAAGCCACTTATGTTAGTGAAGTAAATCTGATCGCCTCCGAAGGCTGTCGACAGAGAAGAGACCAAGGAGAGCTGCTTGCCAAATGGATCGTTGGAGAACAGGCTCGTCCCATTCGCCTTAATCCCATCACACTTCTTGGCGGCCTCGAGAGCACTTTGAGTAGATTCCTTCAGGAAAGCGATGTCGGAGGAATCCTCTTTCTTCTTCTTCGCCGAATCTACAATCTTCTGGAGGACCTCCTCCTTGCCACTAAATTTCAGATCGTTTAAGGAACGCAAGGCCGTAACAGGATGGGGCGAACCCCCAAAACACAAGGGGAGTGGCCCGCTTCCCAAGTGAAACAAGCTCATCTTGTGAGCAGAATACTTCTTCTTCTCAGAGGCCAACTGCCTCCCCAGCCATCCTCGCTGAGTTTCGATCCGATCTGAGACGCCACTGTGCCAGATATCGAGTGAGCGAAAATGAGAGCGGTTACTTGGCTGATAGCCGACGTTGTTGACAATCGCAACTTTGCCTTGCTTGAAGAATGGGACGAGGCTGGCAAGATTCGGATGCAGCCCGAAATTCTCATTCAAAGGCGCCAACACTTGGTCAGCGATTTGAAGAGTCGGGCGCAGGAGTTTCAGCTCTTTGTTGCCACGGGGGATGACCATGCTGAGCCCATCATTGCCACCCGTAAGCTCAACTAAGATCAATCTACGATTCGAGAGCGCCATTGATGGCGAAAGAGAGAACGCGAGTGGCATCAGTCCGAGTGAAATGGCTGATGCTGATCCGGCCTTGAGAAAGTCTCGTCGTTTCATTTGTCTCCTCTATCCGAGTTGTGCCTGTGGTTGCGTCAAAATAGCGGAGGCTTTTTCACTGATACTCTTAGCTGTTGTCGCTGGGCTTGTGTTCAAGCCAATGAGAGAGAAGCTAAGGTCATTGGTTTGGGTTGACCCAGGAATTCCTGGTCGAAACTTGAGATCCCCCGCCTTGCCTTGCCCAACTTCGAGAACAAAGCGGTTGCGAGCGACTATAGTTGTCGAGTTGATCCAGTCTCTTCCATTCGGCCAGCCCGCGACTCCCGGAGGGTTGTAGATTTCTTGCCCCATTGCTTGGGCGTGTTCAGTTATTCTTGTTGCTGAGAACTTGGCATCGAGGCACCGGACAACACCAACCAAAAATTCAACAGGGCTCTTGATCCGGCCTTGGCGAACTGAAGCATCAAAGAAAATTGCGGAGGCAAAGAACTCTCTGAGGAATCCCTCGATACTGAACTCGTGTTTCTGCAGGCTTAGCGCGAGGCTGTCGACAACTTTCTTGGAGGGCGTTACTCCTAGAAAGTAGTAGGCCAGTTTGTTGACAATGAAACGGGCACAGGCGACCTTTT
>JBLINQ010000038.1:0-34088 GCA_047639315.1 Planctomycetota bacterium | reverse complement strand
GGTGTTCATCTTGAGGGCAGCCATTTGATCCAGGATCTTCTTGACCTCAACCTCACCTTTGAAGTGCCGTGCTTCGTCGAGCATGAAGGCACGCCACTTAAATCGGGGCTTATCCGTTACCCAAACGAATGGCACCTGCCATTTGGCTTCGGTTTTTTCTGTCTTCACAACTTCAGGAGGTAAGAGCTGGCGAAGAGTTTGAATGCCATAGAAAATGCCGACTTTCGTTGAAGCTCGAATGAGGATTCCAACTGGGGCTACCTGGAGAAGATAACCTTCCCGGCCAAATTCGACGCTGTTGGGATCGAGTTCCAACTTGATCTGCGGAGCCTCGGTAGGTTCCGTTGTTCGTACCATCTCAAAGCCTGTTGCCGGACGAAGTAGATCGCGAATGATCTCTGCTTCCCTTTGCAGCTCGTCGGAAGCGACCAGTGCAGTCTTTGCGTCAATGAGAAACCTGCCTGCTTTTTGCTTGACGCTCATTGGCTCGGGGATAATCCCATGGTGCAGCTCTTGGCCTTGGCTAAACCCAACAAGTTGCAAACTAAGACCGAGGAAGCCGATAAGAACGAGGCATTGCAAATATTTCATGCGCTTTGTCTTACTTCTTTCATCGGCAAAAGTATCGTGAATTTTTTGAATCGCAGTACGGAGCCAGGCACCTCCTCGCCTGCCGACTCCTTTGAGGCTCTCTGTGGGTAGAGAGCTGAGAGCAATCTAAGACAAGATATAGGGTGCCAAAACTGGGGATAGGCGTTGGTTAACTCCAGCTCAGCTTGCCACCATCTATGAAGTCCGAGACGCTGACTGACAATACCACTTTCGCAAACTCAAAAAGGGATGGCGACCGTGCCTGGGAGCGCTGGCGTCCCGCCGGCATCTTCAAACTTTAGTTTGAGGCCATTTCCCTTGGTGTGTTTGCGCGAAGAGGTCAAAAGGTGGCTCTGGTTCTTCTTGACCCAATGCCACCGCTCAACTCCAATCTTACAACAAGGGGTAGAGAGCTGAGAGCAATCTAAGACAAGATACAGGGTGCCAAACTGCGGATAGGCGTTGGTTAACCCTAAGTCATGTTCCTACCCGTCAAGCAGTTCGAACCGCTCTCTGACTTCACGCCTCCTGGAAACTCAAGAGGCGTGGACTTGAAACCTGGAGGATTGATGTTGGGAACTTAAAAGGCTCAAGGTCTACTAGTCGTCTCGACTCCAAGAACTGAAGAGCAATGAAATTGACGTGCCAAACAAGGCGACGTCGTTGATCAAGAACTGACCTGTCCTCACGGAGGGAACGAGAAAACCCCCCGAGGTTTCCTCAAAAACGCCAGACACCATGAGCATGCAAGTTATGGTCGTGGCAAAGAGAATCGCTGCCAACAATGAGCCGATGATGCTAAACCGACGAAACTTTGCACCAAGTGCAATCACGACGGCAATGGCGATTTCAAGGACGCCAAGCAGGGCGCTGAGTACGCGGGGACTCAAAGTGTCATGAATCCAACTAAACGCCGGGCTTTGCCCCACCACGCTGGCACTCGAAGCAGTCTCGGTGGCGGCGAATCTGGTGCACCCAATCCAAATCATGATCGCTACAAGGCAAAAGCGCATGATGTTGTCGCCGACCTTGCGGTTGAGCCAAGCAGCCTCTTTCTGCTTGATTCGCCGACTAAGATCTACGCTTGCGATGCGAACTGTCTTGCGGCGCGTCATCGAGTCTCATCGCCCTGGACTTGATTGCCGTAGCATCTTGGAAGGCCCGAAAGTGCGAATCCGGCCATGCCGAATTGGCTCACTCGACCATGATCATTCCAAGTCTCCATTCGCGCACAAACGGACGAGCGATCGCATTGGAGTGCGCTCGGGCCGTTTAAAAATGCACGTAACAGGACTTGGCCGATTGACATCGCTCTTCGTTCTCCGACATGGATAGATCAAGGATTATAGGGGCTCCTTGATTTTTTCAAAGCACTCGCACCTAGATCGCGAGCCAGGAATCGGACAAACACGAAGAAGATCAACCCACATCACCATTTACGATGGTCGAGATGGCTGAAAGAAAATACGGCGACCCCGAGATGACGGTCTTCAGTAGCGCCTCATCTCGGAGCAGCTTTCTCTTGAGAGACATGGACAAACAAGGATGGGCCCGGCATTTAGCTGCGCGTGGGCCAGACCGGGATGTCGCCAGATTCGTCATAAAGAGGCATGATCGACACCGAGATGACATGATCATCAGCAACCCAGCACGACAAGTTGGCTTCGTCCCAACAATAGTCTTTGCCCGAGTCGCCAGCATCCTCTTCGAGTTCCGGTGTGCCCAAGTCACCGAACTTGCACTTGAGCATCTCTTCTTCTGATTGAGCAATGATCGGCAAGCCCATCAGTGTCGCGGTATCAAGACCCGTTGTGATCGAGCCCAAGCGGAATTCATCATCTTCAGCAAAAGTGATTGAGATTTCGTCGTCTTCGAATTCCCACATGTGGATGGTGACGCCGTCCCCGTAGTCGATATCACCCTTGTTGGATGGTTCGCCCATGAGCGCGAGAACTTCTTCTTCCGAAGTTCCCAAAGTTAGTTTCCCGAGTCCGACTCCGGGCAGGATATTCTGTTCAAGTTTAGACATGCTGGTCTTTCGATATTCCGCCGGCACAGGGTGTCAGCGGAGAATTGTCTTATTCACGAGTTCTTGCGGCGCGCTGAACAACTCGCTCCATTAATGGCTTGAATAGGTATAGCCAAAACTCATAGCCAAAACTCCCTTAACATCCGATTCAACATAGAGATTTTGACTCTTTGGCGGGCCTGCCGCCGTCGGAGTGTAGGGCATTAATTGGCGAGCTCGCCTCCGAAAGGCCTCCTTATAGGGACCCCCCAGCGTGATCCGAACCAATACCCGTCGATGTGATTTCGCCTTCTGCGACCATCGTTGCTGATTCACCCACATTCGCGTGGCTGTCGAGAGATACCTATCACGAAAAAGCCCGAGGAGCTTCCAAGTTTCGAACTCACTGGGGGTGAGTCGAATCTCGTCAGGCCTCGGGCCAGCATCGATTCAATTGACCGGACCAACCGTCAATCGTCGAAGAGATAATTGCCCAGGTCTACATCGGCATGCTTTAGGTGCCCAACATGAACAACCGCATCACCTTGGTGAACGAGAGGGTTGAGTGTCATGCCAATGACCAAGCCACGAAACGGCGACCTCAAGAAGGAGGCTTCGTTGCCGAATGCGTCAGAGACTTGGCCGATCACCTGCTTGGCTTCTACCATATCGCCTTCGGCCACATCCAAGCGTAGGATGCCGCCTTTTCGGGCACGAACCCAAGTGCTCTTCTCGACTAACTGCGACTTGCGCGCCTTCTTCTTTTTCGACCGTACGATGCCCAACTCGTTCAAGACACCGAAGACCCCGGCAACACCAATGTCGATAGCATTACCATTGAACCTTTGTGCTTCACCGGCCTCGTAGACTAAACTTGCCACACCCTTCTTCGAAGCAGCTGAACGCAACGATCCGGTGCGTTCTTGCGAATGGATCATGACCGGAGCCCTGAATGCTTCAGCGCACCGGAGAGTCTCTGGATCACTAAGGTCACCACGTATTTGTGGAAAGTTCGTGCGATCCATCGACGCGGTATGAAGGTCAATGCCATGAGAACAATTCGAAACAATTTCGGTCATGAACAAATGGGCCATTCGTGAAGCCAAAGACCCGGTCTTCGAACCCGGAAAAGAACGATTGAGGTCGCGACGGTCAGGTAAGTACCTGGATTGGCCAATGAATCCGAAGACATTGACAATTGGAATCGCAATGACTGCACCACATTGAAGTGGCTCATCGATTTGCTCGACAACACGACGGATAATCTCGACCCCATTGAGTTCGTCGCCATGAACAGCGGCGCTAAGCCATACTTTGGGACCATCATACTTGCCATTAAATATGTGCAGAGGGATGGCTAACTCGGTATGTGTTGGCAGGCGCGCCGCGAATAGATCAAAGCGTTCGGACGATCCAGGGGCAATCGTCTTGCCCCCAATCTTCAGAGGTTTCGATTTTCTATCCTTTGACATGGTCGCGTGTCTTTCCAGGTTTTGCATTCTTTTCGATGTACTGGATAATCAGCCCCGCAACGTCGATTCCGGTGCGCCCTTCGATGCCCTCTAACCCTGGCGAAGAATTCACTTCCATGATCAAGGGACCACGAGCGGAACGCAGAAGGTCAACGCCGCAGACTCGCAAGCCCATCGTCTTAGCAGCCTTCACTGCTGTTAGACGCTCCGCCGGAGTCAACTTGATCATCTCTGATGAACCACCTCGATGGAGGTTCGATCGAAACTCGCCTTCGGCACCCTGTCGCTTCATCGCTGCAACAACCTTGTCACCCACCACGAACGCCCGAATATCGGCGCCGCCAGATTCCTTAATGAATTCTTGCACTAAGATGTTCGCGTCGAGCCCTCGAAAAGCCTCGATAACCGATTCAGCCGCTTTATTGGTTTCGCAAAGGACAACGCCGATGCCTTGAGTTCCTTCAAGCAGCTTCACCACTAAGGGTGCACCACCGACGGAATCAATGACTCCTTGAACGTCTTTTGTGGAGTGAGCAAATCCCGTTTTCGGCATGCCTACCCCCCGCCTTGACAGCAACTGAAGGCATCGCAATTTGTCTCGCGAACGTGAGATTGCCTGCGATTCATTGAGCGGGTACACGCCCATCATCTCGAATTGCCTAACGACTGCTGTGCCGTAGAAAGTTTGTGATGCGCCGATGCGCGGAATGACGGCATCTGGCGTCAGAGGATCCCCCATATACATCATGGTCGGCGTACCAGAAGCGATATCCATGTAGCAACGCAGATAGTCCACAACTTCGACTTCATGGCCTGCAGCTTCCGCGGCTTCAAGGAGACGTTTTGTCGAATAGAGTTTTTTGCCACGGGATAGGATTGCGATTTTCATGAATTTTTCCTCTTAGCTATTTTAAGCGTTTTGCGGCTTACAATACGACGGCCATTAGTAAATGACCTTCCTGGGTCGACGATGAATTTGCCACGCAATGCCTGCCGTCCAAGCAACATGCGAAAACCCATCGCGTCTCGATCGGTCAATGTAAGTTCTTCTAAAGTGTCAACGCCGTGAATTGACACGGTAGCCATCACCACTGGGCGCAACTCGGCTTTGCCACTTGAAGAACGCACCGAGCGATACTCAATGAGGGGAGCCTCGGCTTTAATGACCGGCTTTGAAGTTCTCTGTTCTGGGTGTAATTCGAACCGTACGAATTTCTTCTTACCTCGGTAAAATTCCTCAACGTTGAAGGCGTGAAGAGACGAGGTTCTTGCACCTGTGTCTACTTTCAGTTTGATCGACGGAACGCCAAAATCGGGCAGCCCGACCCACTCACGCCAACCAATAATTATGGGGTCCGTCTTCTTCTTAGATTTGGTGGACATTCTAATTTTGGACTCCTGATTCACGACCAAAGGCCTGAATTCACTTCGACGTGGTAGTTCAATAGACTTCGCTACACAGCCAAGAGGCGGTTTACGATTATGGGCGCACGATCTCTGCTCGTGCTGTCCGGCGGCGACTCTCTTGAACGATTCTTCGCCCTCAAGAATTTTCTATTCAGCGCCAATTGACCCCGAGATTCATCTGCAAACGAAGCTCGTCAAAAAGGGCGTGAGCGGTCTTGCAACTTGAGTTTATAAAAAGGGAAGCCACCTTGGAGAGGTGGCTTCAACAGTCGTTGGCAATCGATAATTAATTGGAAGGGGGTGAATTAGTCGACTTAGGGTGCGCCAACATTCAGGCAGTTATTTGTCAGTTCATATGAGGTCAGTCAACTTCGGTTGTGAGTCGTGCATTTGCTTAAGTCTTCGATAGAAAAACGAAGATGAGATGCAGCTACTATTCCTTCGATTTAGTCTTCTTCTTTTTCTCGATTTTTTGGCGAAGGCGCTCGGCGAATTCGTCGGCTGCTTCCTTCGTCTTGAAGGTTCCGTGATTCTTGACCTTTGGCATTTTGGGCTTGGGGTCGGTGAACTTTTTCTTTTCCTTCTTCGCTTCTTTCTTAGCTGCCTTGTGGCTTTTGACCGCATCAGTGAATCGGCTCTTGATCGACTTCTTGAACTCTTTGGCCGTTGAAGCACTAATCACTGTGATGCCGCCGTCCACTTCCATGACCACATGAGGGTTTTTCTTGGCCTTCTCTTTGGGGGGGTTCTTTTGCGCCGCAAGAAATGGGGTTGCAAGAAGGAGAACAGCAAGAAGTAGCGTTACGTTTTTGAGCAACATGAATTTCTTCCTTTGTGTCGGACAGCAACATTGCTTCGAAACCGACGGGCATGGGGCCAAAACTGTCATTGGCCCGCTTGGACTTGGGAAACATCGAATCCACAAAGTGGCTTTCGGTTAAGGAAGGAAAGCGCTCCATCACAATGGCTGCCCTGCTCCCCCCTATCCCGGTCCACCCAAAAACTCGTTCCGATACCCTTTGGTGCTCTTGGAGTCGCCAAGAAGTTCACCCTGCTCGGATCGGGTTACAAATCACTATTCGCAAGGGGGGTGCCAATCGAAAAAAAATTCTCTCTGAGTGTACAGGAGGGGTCGAAACGGCTATTGCGTGCAAGATGGCTAAATTCTGGCTCTCTCATCTCGAGGAGGTCTCTTTACAAGGGACTTCCGATTTCCGACACTTTCGGAAATCAAATTCCTTTCATCGGCCAAATTCGGAAATAGATTTCTCATGAGAATCCATGTCTTGCTTGCGGTTTCAGATGATGGCCTGAGCCGAAAACTCGAGTTGATGCTCGCTACAGAGGACGTCGTCATCGATCGGGTCGATGCAGACGTTGGCCGATGGCAAAAGCTGGCCAATAAAGCTGGCGACATCCTGGTGATCGAAAGGAGCCTGCTCAAAAGGCCCATCTCTCAAACTCTCGAAGTCTTAGCCGGCCTTCCAGAAGCCCCCTTCGTTGTGGTACTGACCGAACGTGAAGACCCGGATGATGGTGCGCTCCTCACAACCTATGGCTGTACTGCCGTGCTTTCGATGGAGGCCACCGATGAACATGTGCAAAACGCTCTGGTCAGCTTGGTGGCAAGAAAGCGGGACTCACTCGCGCAGCAGCACCCGACGGAGGAACCTGGAGACAATCCCAAGCTAAGAGACTTCATTTCCATCAGTCCTACGATGCAGGTTTTTATGGCAACAGTTCAACGTGTTGCCGGAAGCAATGCGTCGCTTCTTATCACCGGCGAAACAGGCGTAGGCAAAGAACACCTCGCCAGGGCTATCCACCAAGAAAGCATGAGAAAAGATGGCCCTTTTCTTGCCATAAACTGCGGTGCCATCCCCGAGAGTCTTTTGGAGAGCGAGCTGTTCGGCCATGAAAAAGGCGCTTTCACCGGCGCCACGAGAAACCACCGTGGCTGGTTTGAGTGCGCTCATAATGGCACCCTCTTCTTGGACGAAATAGGCGAGTTGCCCCTGCACCTTCAAGTGAGGCTACTGCGCGTACTACAGTTCCGAGAGATCAGACGAGTGGGCAGCGAGCGCGAGATCAAAGTTGACGTGCGAATCATGGCCGCAACCAATAGAGACCCAGAACGAGACGTAGCCAACGGGACCTTCAGGGCCGATCTCTATTACCGATTGAGCGTCATCCAACTGCCAATTCCTTCACTGCGATCAAGAAGAGAAGATATTCAGGAATTGGCAGCCAGGCTTCTATGGTCGATCGGCGAAGAATTGGGGCGCCGGAACCTCTCGTTCACTGACCGCGCCAAGTCAGCGTTAGAAACCTACGATTGGCCCGGCAATGTAAGAGAACTCCGCAACGTCCTCGAACGGGGTATCTTGCTGAGTCATGAAGACGCAATCGACATTGGCTCATTTCCAATTGCCGTAAGCCGCAACACGGACAATATTGCCCCTATTCAAATCGCCGAGAGTTCCGCCCAAGAACCCAACAACGTCCCCTTGACTCTTCCTGAAGCCAGAGCAGCCTGCGTAGCCGAATTCGAAGCCCGCTACATCCAAGATATGCTTCAAGAGACTGAAGGGAAAATCAACGAATGCGCTGAACGCGCCGGCATTACAACGAGGTCTCTTTATCAAAAGATGAAAACCTACGGCATTCACAAAGAGCAATTCAAACCGAGACGGGGTTAGCGGGCCTTCTGAGAACACAGCACTCTTCAATGATGATAACTTCGTTAAAGGAAATGATCTGGATTGATCACGAGCGGTGCGGCAATTGAGGCGCCGCAATGTTGCCGTGTGGCCGCGCAAGGGTCTCAGATCTTGGAACTGCAGAGAGATATGCGACGACTTGCATCGGGTCGTTTGGGATTGCAGAACAACAAGACGTTTGTAGACTGTTGCAAATGGGTTATTGCGAACGCTTAACCGCCAATGGCCATCGCGATCGATGCGCTGTCCGACGTTAGGCCATCAGGCGCCGACCGATTCAAGGTCCTTGAACGAGACTTGACCCCATGAATAACAAGAAGAAGAACAGCTCTTGCCTGCCAGTCTTCTTGATCCTCGTTGTGGTGCTGATTCCCGTTTTGGCGTTCTTGTTTAGTTACTTGGTCGGTCAGTCTATTCCGGATTAAGTTCGACTCCACTCACTTCAAGAACTTGGCGAACGAGCACCATCAGGCATTCTCGGTCAAAAACTCTGCCCTTTCGTTCGTCGCTTTTTGGTGCAATGGATCTTCCTGGGAATGCTCATCTGTCTGTGAGGGGGTCAGTGCTTCATCGGTATATTCAAGCTTGTTTGGATCGGCGTGAATCCGGCGTTGTTGCTGATCGAGTTTGAAGTAGTGCCAAGCAGCCGGCACATAGGTCGAGAGCATTTCCCAAAGACGACGTGGGTAGAAGATGATGGGGTTTTCTTTCGGCAAGCCGTAACGCCTGGACAAGCGTACCTTCTTACGAAACAACCCACTTTGAAGTGGATGGACGCCTTCGAAATGATTGCTGCCCCAGAATTGCATGACCATACGTGAAATGCGCCGTGCCTTACCTCCGGAGACTTCAGACCTTCGCATCAAGGTCTCAACATGCTCGGGAGTGTAGTAGAGATCCCATGCTCGATCATAGATGTCGGACAACTCTTCCCGACTCATTTTCGGATGCACCGTGGTCACGTGCTCGAGATCGTACTTGTTCATGTCTGGGTCGAGTTCAACCCCTGATTCATAGAGCGCCTTGTGATCTGCCGAACCTGGCAATGGTGTCAGCACGAAGAACTCGAGGCAATCAATCGGCAGTTCTCGCTTGATCGTTTCGATATCACGTTCGATCGATTCCGGCGTGTCAGCTGGGAATCCCAAGATATAGCCGGCGTAGGTAAAGACGTTGTGCTTGCGCCATTTCAGGAGCATCTCACGATAGTCGGAGATCTTGTTCTGTCGCTTGTTGGCGGCAATCAGGTTTTCTGGGTTCACGTTCTCGAGACCTAAGAAGACGCGATTGCAACCGGCTCTGCGCGCTTTTTCAACGAAGTTTTTGATGCGATGGGCCTGAGTGTCGACCTGCAACGTGAACTTGATCTTGATGCCTTCTTCTTCTCGCAACTTAATGATGCGATCCAGAATCGGCTCCCAATTTGTGTTGCGAGCAAAATCGTCGTCGGTGATGAAGTAGCGGCGACGATTCAAGCCGACATTCCGCCGAATGATCTCTTCGATATCATCTGCAGTACGATGGCGTGACTTTCTTCCCTGAACATTGATGATCGTGCAAAAGCTACACTGGAAGGGACAGCCACGGCCTGCATCAAAGCTCACAAAGTTCTTCTGGTAGCGCTCGACGATGCTCGGATCCAAATAGGGAACGACCTGCCCATCCAGATTGGGAAGATCAGACAAGTAGTTGTAGAGCGGTTTCAGTTCGTCATTGAGTGCATCCTGAAGAAGGTCTTCCATCCGGCCTTCAGCTTCGCCAGCGAAGAGAGTGATGCCGAGTTCCTGGGCCTCGACAATATCCACGGGGATCTCGTCGAGCATCGAGAGACACCCACTGATGTGAAAGCCACCAATCACAACGCGCACGCCAGCGGCAATGAACTCCCGCGCCAAGTCGACAGCGCGAGGGAATTGATTTGTTTGGACGCCGACCAGAAACACGATGCCATCGTCAGCCTTGATGCGTCGAATGATCTCTTTGACCGGAATGACTGTGTGGCATTCGTCAAAAGATCGCACCTCGAGATCGACCTCTTTGCCAAGCGGTAACACGTCTGCGACATTTTGCACGAGGGCGTCAACAGCGGCGAGGGAATTGGAGGGGATGTAAGCTATACGCCACTGAATAACGTAGCCATCTTCGTCATAGCGCGATGGCTTGATGAGCTCGACATTAAATTTGCGGGTCGCGGTCGGTGAGGCTGACGTCATGCTTTCGCCCTCTTTTCTGGTCTCCAAAATCGATCTCTTGGGAGGTGCGACATGGAGAGAACTCGCCTCAGAATACACCGAATTGGGGCCCATGGCGAGCAGGGTCTTGCTACCTAAATTGCAATTGATCCATTTAGACGCAAGAGCTTACAGATTCGGATGGCATCGGCGGCACGATCTCGCCCTCGAGTTTCAGATATTTGAAGTAGGACTCTTGGATGATGCATAGACAATGCAGAAAGGCCATCTCGATTGAGATGGCCTTTCTAATTTCTTCAACGGAGGGCGAAAACAAACGCATATTTTACTTAGATGTCATCAAGTGCTTCTTCAGAAACGCTCGCACTTTGATCCAAGCATCAGCTGCAGCAACCTTGTCGTAGCGAGCGCTCGAAGGATTCGCGAAGGCATGGTTGGCATCGTAGCTGTGAATTACCACATCAACACCGGCCTTCTTGAGTCCCTCTTCGAAGGCCTTCACTGTCGCCGGTGGAATGCCGCTATCGAGCTTGCCGAAAACACCCATGATCTTCGCCTTAATTGGCTTCAACACTTCCGGGTCGGTCTTGAGGCGCCCGTAGTAAATCACAGCGGCATCTAACTGCGGATGATCGAGGGCGGCGCGAAGTGACCAGCCACCGCCGAAGCACCAGTTTATGGCGGCACGTTTCGTCGCTTTGATTCTCGGGTCTTCCGCCAAGAACTTCATGGCAGAAGAAATGACAACTGCTCCGCCATCATCGTTCACACCACGCATGTATTTGAGAGCATCATCAGGCGTAGTTGCGACTTGACCTTGATAGAGATCAATGGCAATCGCAGCGTAGCCGTCAGCGGCGAGACGATCGGCCCAGTGCTTGACGTTGGCGTTGAGCCCCCACCATTCGTGAATGACGATGACACCAGGGAATGGGCCTTTGCCCTTCGGCATAGAAAGATAGGCCTTCTCTTTGCCCAACATCATGTCTTTGCCATGAAGCTTCGGCGCTTTGCCCTCCTTCAACTCATGAAGAGCTTTGAATGCATCTTCATCGAGCACACCCGTATGCCCGGTGTCGCCACCTTTGGCTGCCCCGAGCTTCTTCAACATCGCCACGACTTCTGCCCCGTGTGCGCGAACATTCACTTTCTCAAAGACATGTCGGATGCGCCCTTCGGCATCGACAATAAAAGTTCGGCGTTGGGCATAGCCACGCCCTTCACGGAGAACGCCGTATTTTTTAGTGACCTCTTGGCCTGAATCTGCAAGGAGGAGGAACTTAACCTGACTGTCTTTGGCAAACTTGGCTTGAGCAGCGACATCATCGGTACTAATGCCGAAGACCTTCGCCCCTGTCTTATCGATGTCTGACGCTGCGTCCCGCAGCGTATTGATTTCGATTCGTCAGCCGGGCGTACCAGCACGGGGATAAAACGCCAGCACAGCCCACGACCCCTTCGGCGGGAAGTCGATCTTTTGACCGAGATGACTTTGCGCCGAAAACGTCGGAGCTTTTGTCCCGACACCTGGTAGCTGCGCGTGAGCAAGTGTTCCCAAAACCAAGACAATGGCAGGAACCAGAATTCGATGAAACTTTGACATGGCAAATCTCCTTAGTACGAGATGATAACAGGAGCGTCATCGAAGGTCATCTGCACTTTACTCTCCGAACGAATCGCCTTCGGCTCGTTCACCCCTCTTTCTTGGACAGCCTTGGCGATTAAAGGCACTTTTTGCCGATGGCCTCCCTGCGACACTGAAACTCTGGAGAATCCACTTCCATGGACAACGAAGAACGGGTCAGACAATTTCAGGTGTCTTTCAGGGCAGACATCGCCAAGGCTCTTGTTGACTGACAAGAAAGTTCTGACCTCAGAGACAAACCCGAGAACGGATCTCGATGTTTGGGACACGCGCCAAAGAAGGATGCTTCATGAGTGGGCGAGGCACGTGGAGGTCATTCGCGGCACAACCTGGCTCTACAATGAACCGCGCATAGTGACTTGTTCAAACGATGGCAGTGTTCGCATTTAGGATCTGGTGTCGGACGACTTGCTTCTTGAAGTGGCGCTGGGCTTGCTTTTGGTTACCAATTGGCTTTCAGCGCATTCTTCCAAGCTTCGATCTCGACCTCGGTGAGGCTTCGATCTTGATCGTTGCGAATTGAATCTGGTTTCACGAAATGAAGGTCTAACCAGGCCTTGGCTGGGTTGAAGACACCAGGCGATTTGTCCTGAAGAAAGTGCCATGCGATAAGTGTATGACGCCAATCTTGTTCGGTTGCGATGTCTTGAAGAAGCTCGGTCGCTAAGGCTGATCTCTCGCCCTCTTCCGATTGATCAAATCGGTCGAGCTTCTTGGACATGGCTTGAGGAGTGGCTCGGAATCGTGGGGTTCCTGCGCCGCGCACTTTGTCGGCCCTGCATGTCGCTCCATCCGGAACGAAGATCTCTCTGCCGCCATCGATAAAGGCGACTTGCCCAGATGTGACAGAGACGTTGGCGACGCCGTCTTTGTCAACCTTGAGTGTGTACTCGCAGCCGAGATCAACGCACGTCGTCGCTGGTGTGCCGACCTCGAAGAACCGTGGTTTGACGTTGAGATAAATGAGCGCGTGAATTTGGCCGTAGTCAAGAAAGAGTCGGGTGCGGTCTTGCTCTAAGCGCTGGATTCGCAAACGACTGCCGGCGTTCACAGCGATTTCTCCCATGGTGTCTAAGACGAGATTTTCATCTTCCTTGGGCTCAATCACCTCATCAATCATGAGGCGACGATTGGTCGAAGAGACGATGAGCTCAAGAGAACCTCGTGGGTTCTTGAGCCCTGGAGAAGGCGCGGCGGCGTTTTCTTTCTCATTCGGTGAAGGCACCTCTGTCGTGTTTTTGGGTGATAGGAAGAACTGCCAGACTCCAATCATCAAGATTGCGATGCCGGCGGCCACAAGAACTCCCTTCGCTCGCGATGGACTACCACCGAACGGTGTTCTTGCTCCGCTAAAGTCGTGTGCTGCAGCGGGCGGCGATCCAGTGACTGGGTTCTTGGAGTTGGAACGCAGTGGCAACAGAGCTTCTTCAAGCTTCTCAATCTCTCGATCAGGCTCAGACTCAGGGTCCCAAAGGTAATCGTTGCTTCTGTCGTTCTTAGTCATGGGAGTCCGTCTTTCTTAAGCAATTCCCGAAGCTGTGCCATGCCGCGATAGAGATTGACTCGGACAGACTCTGGCGTCAGCCCCGTCAGTTGTGCGATTTCTAAACCAGAGAGGCCTTCGACCAACCGAAGGATAAGGGGTTCGCGATAGGCGGTTGGCAAAGAGCGTATGCACGCGAGAACTTGATTGGCTACTTCATCGTTGGCGTCGGTTACAGGCTTGGTGTGCTCAATGCCAAGAGCAATCGTCTGCGGGCGGCGTTGCCCTGAACGAATTCGATCCACGATTAGATTCTTGGTGATTGCTCTGAGCCAAGCCGGAAATGTAGCCCCGTCTTTTAGCTCATGGATCTTTCGAAAGACTCGGAGGAAGGTCTCCTGGGTCAACTCGTCGGCATCGTCAGCGGAGTAGCCAGATGCCAAGATGAGCCCGTGAACGAAAGGTGAATAGCGTCCGTGCAATTCGCTCCAGGCAGAATCTTCCCCAGCCTTGCACCGTTGCAAGATGGAGTCTGAGCCAAGACTTCTCTCCTTGCCGATCTCGTCGGCAAGGAGAGGCCCTGTTACTTCATTTTTCTTCTTTGAGTAATGCAAGAACAGTCGCACCATTCTCTTTGACTACTGCGTTCTTGTTCGAGGCTAAAACACACCTCACGTGGGGTTCGAGGAAGCGATCAAGGCTGGTCAGATACTTGCGTGCCTTAGCCTTCTCGCTGTCGTTCGCCGAGTTGTAGTGAAGAAGACTCTCGGCAGCACGATCCTCACGGGCCTTGGTAATGTACTCTAATCGCCCAACGAGGACGCGCTCAATATTGGCTGGTTTCGGCGAGATCTGCAGTGGCAAGATCTTGTCAATCAACTCGCGAGGAACGAGATAGAGGACACGATTACCCTCAGTCTTGAACCAAGAGCGAGCCCAGGTCTTCACCATGGCCTTCGCTTCTTTTGTGGTCATGCCTGATGAAATAATGGCGTCCATCAGCTCTTTTTCGATGCGCCGGGTGAGTTGATCGATCTTCATCGGCTTGCTGTCGGCGAAAGAGAAGTCGAAGTTCTTACCACCTTCAATCCCACGGGCCACCACAATGCGTCCAGTGTCACCACGCACTTCGAGAGCGACGGCGAAAGAGATGGGCAAAGGCGTTGTGTTCTTAAACACCTGCGACTGGGGAGTCTTCATTTCGATCGAGAACGGCAAAGCAAAGGTGCCAAGCCCGCGGTAGAAGAGATAGCGCTCGGCTTCGACCGGTCCCAAGCGCCCTTTTCCTAGCCGAGGATGAGTTTGCACATAACAGGCATCTACCTGCCGCGCGAGGTTCCAAATGTCGTCGGCGGGAACGATCGGAAGTTTCGGGAGCTTCTTGGATCTTGCCGGAATGATGTCGATGTCCCATTCAAGAAACGAAGACTTCACCGTCTTGAGGTCGAGTGGGCCTTTGTCAATGGATGCTTCTGGTGGGCCGAGCAAATTGCTCACCGGATACCATTGCGTCAGAAGGCCACCGATGAAGTCGACCCGCACTCGTAACTTGCGTTTGGTCTTCGAGTGGAAGTAGATGACCGGCGTTTCCATCTTCTGGGTGACGTGGGTCACGGGCACTTCAAGCCCCTTGTAACCGGCGTCGCGAAGTGGACATTCTCTCACCTCCGTCCTTGAATAGACAAAGTCGGGCAGCCTCTCCTCTTCATGCTGCAGGCCTTCCAAGGTGAGGCCTTGGCTCCCTTGCATACTGGTGAAGGTTCCCCATTCATGAACATCAAAAGAGCTCTCGGGCGCTTGGGCATAGAGAGCGGCCGAGAAAAAGTAGACGCTCAGGACGAATAGTGCGCGGGTCATAGTTATCTCCTCTATGTGTTGGAAAGAGAGACGACGGCACTTGGTGTGTGTGAACAGGAAAGTCGAATTGTTGTTAGGAGCAGTCGCTCCCAAGGCGGACAGGTCCCAACTACCGCGCGGAAAACACGAGCATAAGTGATTTCAATATATGCGGTTAGAAGATTAAGCGAGGTTCGCACCAGCGCTTAGGGCGAGACCAGCCATTGAGGAGAACGATCTCTGGCTTTGTTCTTCGTGACGCGTCTTAGGTCTTTCCCTAAGTCACTGATGGTGTAGACCTCGGCGTCTCCATCTCGTTCAGATGTGAAGGCGATTCGTTTGCCGTCGGGAGACCACACGGGCGCATAATCCTCGGCTTTGTGCTTGGTCAATCGAAGAGGCGACGCGTTTGGCTTGATGCCGAGCACGAAGAGGTCGATGTTGCTTTCGTTCTTCAAACCCACCACAAGCCGACTCGAGTCAGGCGACCACCCGTAGCCAGTCACCTTGCCTAAGTCCTTGGTCAGATTGCGACTTGGTTTGCCATCCTTCGGCACCACGCATAGAGCGCTGCCTTGTCGGTAGGCAATCCATTTGCCGTCGGGCGAGATGGACGGACTCGATTCGGAGTTCTTGGTCTTGGTGAGTTGGGTCGCTTTGCCGGTGATGGTGTCGGCGACGAAGAGTTCGAGTAGCCCAGTCCGATTGCTTTGAAACACGATCTTCTTGTCACCTGGGAACCATGAAGGTGCGCCATCACCGCCGATGTGCTTTTGCTTGGGTCGTTCAATGAGGACATCTGGGTTGGTGATTCGGATGCGCCACTTGGATGAGTAGTGCATGAAGGCGAGTCGCTTGCCGTCTCTTGACCACCTTGGAGCCAACCGAATTCCTCGGTGTATGGTCTGCTCTTTCTTGGTCTCTAGGTGCAGCACGGTGAGTTCGAATTGCTCCATGTCGTCTGGATCACAGATGAGCGCGATTCGATCACCTCTTGGGTTGACCTGAAAGCCCAGAACTTCACGAAGGTTCTCGACCAGTTGTTTGACGTTCGTTCCGTCTGCATTCGCCAGATAAAGGCCATTTCCGGCACCTCCCCGGTTTGATCGAAAGACCAATCGCGGGGCTTTGGCCTCCACTTTCACTGATGCCTTCGCACTTTTCGCCTGCGAGAAACCGGTGGGATTGAGGAGTATGAAGGAAGCGAAGAGGAGCGAAGCGAGGCCTAAAGGTCGAGTTTTGAGGTCTATTCTCACGACAAAATCTCCGCGTTCATGACCAGGACGGGAGCCCCAAGTTAGGAGAATTGCTTCCATCCACCCTGAATTAACGGGCGCCATCTCAGAACATACATGCGTCACCCAGTCTTTTTCCTGCGACCTGGTGCCCGTGATATTTACCCAGTCATATGCAGTTGGTCAGCAGCAAAAACTCGATAGTCCCCTACCAGGCCTACACTTAGGGCGATTAGTCCTGCCTTAAACCGCAGATTATTGATCCCTGTGGGAAATGACATTGCCAATTGACACATCGCTTACACGAAAAGTAGGGCCACTCCGATGAAAACGAATGCACCTGGTGAATTCGGTTGCGAGACCTATCTCAAGTCATGGGAATTGAATTTTCGCACAGGTTCTACGAAAGAACACATTGATAACTGTCCCTTTTGCTATCCGGTTGTATACGGTGGCACCGAGGACTTCCCACTCTCTATTGAAGACAAAGCGAAGAGAAACATGAAGACAAAGAAAGAAGTCAATCGGCGTCAGTTCTTCCGGCAAATTGCTGTGGCTGCGGGCGTGATTGGCGTTTCGGCAGTCGGGTTCAATCATTTCGCATCGTCGGAATCGGTCGCGCTGACCAATGTCGCAGCCAAGATCACTTCTGACTTTAGTCGTTTAGACGCTTTCTATGCCACCATGGGACGTCCGCGCATTGAGGCTCGCGTTGCCAATGGAACCGTTGCCAAGAGCACGCACGCCTTGCAGTGGATCGAGGCACGAGGCCATACGCAAATGTATGACCTGATCTGCACGTCCCTTGCCGACCGAAGAACAGAATTAAGTTGGGTCAGCCTGCATTTGCTCACTAAGATCGGCCCCTTAGCACTGAAGCCGAATCTTGTCCTACTCAACCAAATTGTGCCCCAAATCCGAGACGAAGAACTTCGCGAGTTCGCGATTAACCTGGTAGTCGAAGTCGAATCAAAATGATCTCACTCAGTGGTCCAAGAGGAGTAGAGGCCGGCTCGACGGTCTGCATCACCGCTACGAACGTAGGAGGGGGATTCTCTGCACTTGCGGACGCATCTGGAGCTGGGGTGAAACTCAAGATTACTTTCGACTCGTCTAAGCACACGGCTACCATCTGCTTCGTTGCCCCGCCCAAAGGGCAGACGGTGACGATTAATGTGTCAGATAATTCCAGTAGGGATACATCCAGCCACACGATCGCAACAAGGTAAAAAACTCGGATAGCGAGACACAAAAATACCCTGCTAACCATGAGGTTAGCAGGGTATTTTTGATTGATTCATCAATGAGGAACGAATTACTCGGAATTGTCGCGCCCTTGGAATTCACCGGTCTCGGTTGAGATCTTCACCCGCTCGCCAACACCGATGTGAAGTGGCACCTTGATATCAAGGCCTGTCTCGACCACGGCTTTCTTGAAGAGGTTCGAAACCGTGTTGCCCTTCGACCCCGGCTCTGCTTCGGTCACGACCAACGTTACGCTTGCCGGCAAGTCGAGGCCAATCGCCTTCTCGCCATGAAAAGTCACGTCCGCTTCGTAGTTCTCGACCACGTACGGCATGTCATCCCCGACGACATCGTGTTGCAGTTCGTATTGTTCATAGTTCTTCTGATCCATGAAGACGTAGACGCCACTGCCTTCATCCTTGTAAAGGTATTGGCATTTTCTTTTTTCCAAGAATGCCACCTCGAAGTTGTCTCCTGAACCGGCGCGGATGTGTTTCCAGCCGCCTGTGGAAAGACTCTTGCACTTCATTGTGATAATGGCGCGAAGGTTACCCGGCGTGTGGTGATGGTACTTAACCACTTGCCAGAGGTCGCCGTCGATATCCAAGATGTTACCTTTGCGAATTTCAGTAGCTCTGCGGCCCATGAAGCACTCCTCGTGGTTAGATTCTGAGATTACAGGGTAACGAGCTAGCCAATGGTCAACAACGAACCGACAGTTAGAGATTTCGAGTAAAAAGGCCGGAACAATGGCGAAAATTGGAATTGTGACGCAAGATTGGCCGTCGCACCGCTGTTAAGCATTCAGGGCAAGCAAGATGGGGACCTTCCATGATCAACTCGCTTTTTCGGTTGACCACGATACTTCTCGTCTCGGTGGGCCTCGGAGGTTGCATTCACGATGCCACCCACAACTCCTTGAACATGGACGATGCAGTCGTGGCATCTGAGTTGGACGAAGGGATCTCGGCACCTCTGGCCAAAAGCCGCGCGGCGCGCGTTTCAAATTTATCCTATCGACTCAGCCTCTCGATTGACCCAAAGGCAGACTCTTTCACCGGTCTGTCTCAAATGGATTTTGATCTGACTGGAACCGCCTCCGATCTCATCATTGATTTTCGCGGCAAGGCAATCATAGCGCTGCGCGTCAACGCCAAGCCCATCAAGTTCGCACACATTGCCAATCACCTGGTCGTGCCACGTGCCTCATTACAAAAGGGGCGCAATGAAATTGTCATTGAGTATGAAGCAGGTATTGGTGCCGCTGGCGAGGGGCTCATTCGAGTCGAAGACAAAGACGATAGTTCAAATTATCTCTACACGCTCAATGTTCCGGCTGACGCCCACCGCGTCTTTCCGTGCTTTGATCAACCAGACTTGAAAGCTCGATTCAAACTGTCCGTCTCGCTCCTTAAGACGCCTGGAGACTACCGGGTTATCAGCAACGTGCCGATAGAAGGGGCCAAGAAATCGACCAACCCCAATCGACTGCACGGCAACGCCATCTTCAAGTTCAAGCAAACGCAACTTATCTCGACCTACCTGTTTGCTTTCGCAGTTGGCCCCTTTGCCTCACTGACGAATAAGTCGTTTGGCCGCCCCATGACGTTTTATGGCAGGCGCAGTCAAAGAGAACTCATGGAGAAGCACGCCGACGAGGTTTTTAAACTCCACGGCAACGCACTCAAGTTCCTCGAGGGTTGGTTTAATGTGCCTTATCCGTTCGAGCAGTTTGACTTCGTCTGCGTTCCTGATTTTCCTTTTTCTGGGATGGAGCATCCTGGATGCATCTTCTATGGCGAAGACCCTCTCCTCTTTCGTAGCGCTGTCTCAGAACTGCGAAAGACAAGACGTGCCGATCTCATCGCCCATGAGACAGCACACATGTGGTTTGGCGATCTCGTCACCATGCCATGGTTTGATGATGTGTGGTTAAAGGAAGGTTACGCCACTTTCATGGCGCACAAGACCTTAGAGAACATCGTTGTCGGCACCGATCATGACAGCGCCTTCTTCTTGAAGAACTATCCAAGCGCAATCGCTACGGACGCAACTGCTGGCTCGACCCCCATGCGGCAACCACTGCGCAACATGGACGATGCCAAGTCGAACTACGGCCCCATCATCTACAGCAAAGGTCCCGCTGTATTGCGAGCGCTGGAATACATGATCGGCGAGGACGCCTTCCGAAGGGGCTCGAAGCTGTTCCTGGATCGCCATGCTTTTGCCTGCGGGTCATGGACAGAACTGCGTCATGCCTTGGAAGACGCCTGGGGCAAGGGGCGCGACTCTTTGGCAGACTTTGGCGTCGCGTGGATCGAGGAGGCTGGTGTGCCCGACGTCACCAGCTCAATCAAAGACGACGCCAACGGCAAGAAGATTGTGCAAGTAAACCAACGGGACGCTTCGGGCCAAGGGCGCGTTTGGCCCTTGGCAGTAGAGGCCTGCTATTACGACCAACACGGCCAGTTGCAGTCTGAGAAAATCAGCTTCAATAAGCTCACAGCGTCAATCGAAAAGAGTGACGTGGCTACTTCGTTTAGTTTCGCCAATTACAAGAACCGCGCCTATGCCAGGTTCCTGTTGGATGAGTCAGCCCTCAAACACGTGATGGCCCACTTCGAAGACTTCATAGATCCGCTTTTGCGATCGATGTTGTGGGAGAGTGTTTGGAGTGCGGTCGAAGAGGGCCAATTGCGTCCTGACGACTACTTGGAATTCGTCCATGAGTACTTCTTCCGTGAGACCGACCAACGCCTCTTGAGCCTGGGATTCGGTCGAATCAGTTCTGTTCTGTCACGGTACATGAGTGGTGAAGAGCAAATGGCTTATTCCCAACAGATCGAGGATGACATCATCTTAGTGATCAACGGTAAGCACAAGAGCCCGGGCACTCTCCTTCTCATGCTGAGGCGCTTCATCAGTATTGCCCGGAGCGAGAAAGGCCTTGGTGTTCTGGTGAGTCTCGCTGAGGGCAACTACACTGACGGCGATATAGAGATCAGCAAACGTGATCGTTGGAATGCTGTCACCCGGCTTATGTTGATGGGTGACAAACGAGCCGATTCGCTCTTAGGTCTCATGACCTCGATTGAAGATGGTGACGAAGCACGTCGTCGCATCTTCATGGTCGAATGTGCTCGTGGCGATGAAGAAAGTAAGGCCGAGATCTTCCGCCGGTTCTTCCACGAACAAGATCTTCCAGAAAGATGGGTCCAGGATGGTGCGGCTGTTTTCTTTGCCCCAGAGCAGGCCCCGTTAACCAACCGATTCTTGCCAGAAGCCCTGGACCAGCTCGAGTGGATCAAGAAGAATCGCAAGATCTTCTTCCTCGCCGCCTGGGTCAACGCCGCCATCAAGAGCCGCCTCGATGAAAACGCCGTGACGGAAGTCGAAGATTACTTGAGCCGCCCAGGCATTCCGAACGACATTCGCAGCAAGGTCCTGGTGCCGCTTCACCACCTTAAACAAACAATTCAGGTACGCCGAGGGAGTCACTGAACAGCCCTCATTCAATTACTCTCGCTTATCGCTTTGATTTGTATCAATAAGTAAATGATCTTGCTCTGCTGGTGTATCCTTTGGTCATGCGAAAGCCAAAGGCACAACTTGATGGGCAGAAGAAAGGGGGCGCTCAATGACATTCCCCGTGTTCTTTGAAATGGGGTCTGTTTCGGTCCCGGCTCATCTTGTCTTCGAGATTCTGGCCTATTTCACTGGCTTCCGCGTTTACTTGTGGATGCGCAGAAAATCAGGCGATGTCATCGGAGAATCAACGCGCTGGACTGTCATACTTGCCGCCGCTATCGGTGGTGCGCTTGGTTCCAAGGTCCTTCATCACATGGCATCGCCAGCACGTTTCGCCGCCCATTGGCCGGACCCTCTCTTTGTTATGGGCGGCAAGACCATTGTTGGCGGTCTTCTCGGTGGTCTCATTGCTGTCGAGTTGGTGAAGAAGTTCTACAAGATTGAGCGGTCAACCGGTGACCTCTTCGCTATTCCTCTTTGTGTCGCGATCGCTATCGGCCGCATCGGTTGTTTCCTCACGGGCGCAGCTGACGACACGGTCGGCGACTTCACAACGTTACCGTGGGCTGTCGATTTCGGCGATGGGTTTAGGCACCCGACCCCGCTCTACGAGATTCTCTTGCTCATCAACTTGGCCCTCTTGATCCGGTGGCAAAAAATCAAGGGCCACGCTGAAGGTCAGCTCTTTGCCATTTTCATGCTTGGCTATTTAGCGTTCCGATTCACTTGCGACTTCGCGAAACCCTACGAGATCATCTTTGGTCTACGAGGGATTCAGTGGGCTTGCCTCTTCGGAGTCTTGCACTACACGAGAGTTCTGTTGCGTTACGGAACGAAAAGTAGAAAGGTCCTCAGTCATGACTAATCGCGTACGACCATATCAGTACTACGACGTTGCCATCTCTATTTGCTCAACTTGCCTAAAGCGAGTCGATGGTAAGATCCTCTTTGAGGATGGCAATGTGATTATGCAAAAGCGCTGCCCAGAGCATGGCATGGAACGAGTCATGATCTCGGATGACATTGAATACTACCGGTTGTCGCGGGAAGTGTTCATTAAGCCGTCTGAGATGCCAATGAAGTTCAACACCCCCATCAAGCATGGCTGCCCCTATGATTGCGGCCTGTGCCCCGATCACGAACAACACTCCTGCTTGACGATTGTTGAGTTAGGCGATCACTGCAACTTGGAATGCCCTGTTTGCTACGCCGGCTCGGGGCCAACCAACCCGAACTTCCATAGCTTTGACTTGGTTTGCGACATGCTAGATGCCGTCGTGGCCAATGAAGGAGAACCAGACGTCGTGCAACTCTCCGGTGGCGAGCCAACGTTGCATCCACGCTTCTTCGATATTCTTGATGCGGCAAAGAAGCGTCCCATCAAACACTTGATGTTGAACACCAATGGCCTCCTCATCGCCAATGAAGAAGGGTTCGCCGAGAAATTGGCCAAATACTCTCCTGGATTTGAGGTTTATTTGCAGTTCGATTCCTTTGAGAAAGAGGCTCTCATGGACTTGCGCGGTGCTGACTTGCGTTCAGTGCGGGAGCGGGCTGTCGAGAAGCTCAACGAGTTAGACATTTCCACCACCTTGGTGGTCACGCTGCGCCGAGGTCTGAACGACGCCGAGATTGGCAAGATCATTGACTGGGCGGCAGAGCAACGCTGCATCCGAGGTGTCACACTCCAACCGATTCAAGATGCTGGACGCAACCTGGGCTATGACAAGATAGAAGATCGACTGACTTTGAGTGAAGTGCGCCGGCGAATCATAGAGCAGACCGATCTGTTCAAGCCGGAGGACATCATTCCAGTTCCTTGTCACCCCGACTCCCTCGCCATGGCTTACGCTTTGAAGAAGGACGGCAAGCTCACATCGTTGACAGGTATGATCGATCCACAGATTTTGATCGATGGTGGCCGCAACACTATCTCGTTCGAAAAAGATGAAGCCCTCAAATCGAAGATCTTCGAGGCCTTCTCTACAGCCCACTCCCCAGGGTCAGGGTTCGAGAGTCTGAAGAGTCTTCTGTGCTGTCTCCCAAAAGTGAACCTGCCAAAGGCGATGGGCTACAAGAATCTCTTTCGTGTCATCATCATGCAGTTCATGGACGCCCATGACTTTGATGTTCGTAGTGTCAAGAAAAGCTGCGTGCACATCGTGAGGCCCGAAGATCTGCGCCTCATCCCATTTGACACTTACAATCTTTTCTATCGTGGAGACTTAGAAGAGAAAGTATTGAAAAATTTGGTCGGTGAGGCAGGAGTAAAGTCATGAATAACCATGCTCACGAAGCGCAAAAACCTCACTCCGGCGCCGGCAAAGGTTTCCTTCTTGGCTGTGGCCTTCACATCGTTGCCATCCCGTTGCTCCTCCTGATTTCGACGGCAGAAAGCTCGGCCTTAGGGGCCGTTCTCTTCGTTGGGCTGGCTCAATTGATCTACATGATTCCGGCATTCTTCGTCGCCAAGTCAAAAGGCGTCTCACGAGATTTCCTCAAGGGCCTGGTTCTCAGTGCCGTCGTTGTTTTTATTATCAATGCTGCCTGCTTCGGCATCCTCCTCGTTGCCGTTGCGACGAGCGGACCTTGGTACGGTTAGTCAGCTCGAATATGGCGACAAAGACTCTATGACTGAGACGCGAGCGCGACACCATGAATGATCGATCGAAAGAAAAGTTTCTAACTAGTCGAGTCAAGTTAGGGTTCATGATCGGTGCTGCCTGTCACTTTTGTGGCATGTTGATCTACTTGATCATCTCGGCCTTCGACCAATGGGGTGCCCTCATGCTTTTCTTGATCGGCTTCGGACAATTACTCTATATGGTGCCGGCAGTCCTATTTGCCTGGTGGCGAGGTGCTGACAAGGAGTTCCTCAAAGGCATGGCCATCAGTGCCGGGCTGATGCTCTTGATCAATGGCACTTGTTTCGGTGTCGGTATCGCATGGATTTCCGTGGGTGGCGAGATTGGGGGTTAGGGATGAATTTGAAAACCCTTGACCCGTCAAGCCAGAGTGCTGAGCGGCCATGAACCCAGAGAACAAACTTGATTCTGAGTCTTCGCAAGAAGCGCAAGAATTCTCGGCCAGCCATGATGTCCAGAGAGGAGTCGTCTTCGGCTTCCTCCTTCATCTTTGCGGGGGCATCTATTTTTGGAACCTAGACCCCAGTTGGTTCATCATGCTTGGCATCAATCAAATCGTTTACATGATCCCTGGCTATTTCGTGTGCAAGTGCATTGGAGTGAGCCCGAACTTCATCAAAGGACTCTCGATCACGGGTGCCCTCGCGTTCTTGTTGACAGTCTTTGCTTGTGGTTTCTTACCTGTCGATCAGTACTTCAGGCTTCATTAATCGCGCGCACAAATTTTGGTAGGAACTCATCAGAAGGACGAGTTATGGACGACGACGAACAAGAAACACAAGGCATTGATTGGCGGGCGAGCCAGGAAAGTCGCGCTCAATTGACTCGACACCGAGTTGCTATCGGTGCCGGGTCGTCCTTGTTATTCCACCTTGTCGTTGCGACGTGTGTGGTCCTTTACGAATCTAGCGGTTTTCTCATATTCCTCTTTGGATTCATTCAGGTCGCGTACACATTTCCGCTTATGCTCCTTCTCTTGGTGATGAATATTGACACGAACTATCTGAAAGGCGTGGGCATCACCTCGGCGCTTCTCTTCACGCTCAACACCCTTTTCTGCGGAGTCCTAATCTTTTGATCGGTTGAGCCTGTAGATTTGACGCACTTAAGGCTGCGACATAATCATGTGGCCAATCAAGCGGTACAGAACGCGGGCCCCGACATTCGCATCCCATTCATCGTGCCCCGGAGCAACTTCACACAGGTCGAATCCGACGATGGTACGGCCACTCTCAGTGATCAAAGAAATGAGCCGCATGGCTTGATTGAAATCGAATCCGCCAGGGACTGGTGTGCCAGTATTGGGGCAGAGTTTGGGGTCAAGGCCGTCGATATCAAAGGAGATATAGACTTTCTTGGGCAACTCCCCGATGGCTTTGCCAGCGATGGTGTCGAAGGGTGTCCCAGAGAATTGGGCATTGGAGAAGTCGCGATCGTAGAAGGTCTTGATGAGCCCTTCCGATTCGTCGGCCATCTGCTTTTCCTCTTCGGAAAAATCGCGAATGCCCACCTGCACGAGTTTGGCGATGCTGTCTAACTGGGTCATCACGTTGAACATGATGGAGGCATGCGACCAAATAAAACCTTCGTAGGCGTGGCGAAGATCATGGTGGGCATCGATGTGAAAGATGCCCATGCCGGGGTGGCGAAAGGAGAGCTCCTCGATCAGGCCGAATGGCGACGCGTGGTCACCACCCACAAGCCCGACGAGCTTGCCCGCGGCCAGAGATTTCTTGGCCTCCCTGCGAACGAGAGCATTCACGCGTTCACCGGCAAGATTGACTTGCTCAAGGGCGGCTTCGGCTCCCTCCCCGCCCTCATGGAAAATTTCGGCAGCCTCTTCCGCGCTGGCGTTCAGGTCATGCAATTCATCGACGTGCGGCAACAAGACAATGCCCGATTCATAGGGGCGACCGCACTCGATATCGAATAGATCAGGCTGATGACTCGCCGTCAGAATAGCAGCGGGCCCATGAGCTGTTCCCTGGCCATAAGAAGTGGTCGCTTGGAATGGCACGGGGATGAGATGAACAAGGCAATCCTCGGCCTTTCTCGACATGCCAAAAATGCCCGAACCAGGAGCCGCTGGCGCCGCCGGATCAAAAGAGTCTTCATCGAAGTTTGATGACGTCATGGTTAGAAGGCCTCAAACAGACTATCAAGTTCGCTCTTGAGGGCGGCCTTGTCCAAGTTCTTGCCGATCAAGACGAGCATACCATCATCTTGACGGTTGGGGTCAAAGCTCATATCTAATCTCTCAGCTACACGATGAAAGATGAGTCGTCCGTGTTCGCCATCAAGCGGAACGATTCCTTTGGCACGAATGACTTCGGGCGGGAGATACGCCAAGAACTCTTCGAAGGCATATCGGATCGTACTGCGTTTGCCGATGTCAAAACTAAGAGAATCAAAACCGGCAGCATGGCTCGGTGCGAGTTTCAGCTTGGGTTCATTCTGGTCACGCGCTTCAATCTTCAGATCTAAGGCCAAAACAGTGCAGTCATCTTCGTCCGACCGGAGAATGCGTGCTTTAGGATTGAGCTCTGCCACAAGAGTTCGAACTTCCTCAATTTGATCATCTGTCACCAGATCGCACTTGGTGAGTATGACCAAATCAGAATGGGCAACTTGAGCGCGCACTTCTTCGTGTTCTTGACTATTGGCAGCTATGTTGAGGCAATCAGCCATGCAGATCAGGGCGTCAAGGTGATAGAGATCTCTGGCCTCAGGCCTGTCGACGGCAAAACCGACAGGCATGGGATCGGCAACTCCGGTGGTTTCGATCACCACATGATCGAGGTCTCCCAACTTGGCCATTTCTGCCAGAGTGATCGGAAGGTCTTCGTTGAGCGAGCAGCAAATACAACCGTTATCGAGCTGAACAAAACTCTCTTCGGTGTCGAGTAGCGCAGCATCGACGCCGATTTCGCCAATCTCGTTGACCAAGACGGCAATCTTCTTGCCGTGGTCTCCGTTCAGAAGCCGATTCAAGAATGTCGTTTTGCCGCTTCCAAGAAATCCTGAAAGGACTGATACCGGGATCAACTGAGTCATAAGGGCTCCGAGGAGTATTGATTGGCCTCTATCCTACCGCCTCCAATTGCCCCAAACCAAGAAGCTGCAATGGCTTGGCGATTTCCCCATTTGCTCTGAGGCCCGCGGTCGTCCAGATGGGTTTGGCATTGACTAAGCCATGGGTTATCTTAATGCCACAACCGAGGACAAAGGAATACTGCAATGTACGATGAAATGATGGTCGCGCCGATGCGCGCAGAAGTCACCCGCTTGGGTGCTGTTGAGCTCAAGACTGCTGCCGAGGTCGACAGCACTTTGAAGGATAACGATGAAGCCGTCTTGGTCTTCGTCAATTCCGTGTGTGGCTGCGCCGCTGGTGGTGCCCGCCCAGGATTGACCATGGCCATGGATGCAGCAAACAAGCCGAAGTTGGTGACAGTCTTCGCCGGTAACGACCGCGAAGCAACGATGCGTGCCCGCGAGTACTTCCTCGGCTACGCACCATCTTCACCTCAAATAGGTCTCATCAAGGGTGGCAAGTGCGTCGGCATGATGGAACGACACGACATCGAGGGGCTACAGCCTGCTCAAATCGCAGAAGCCCTTAAGGCGATGTTTGACCAACACTGCTAAGCCTCGCTTGGGAGACGAACGTCTCCATTCGAATCGATCACGAGAGATCCAATCTTCATCGAAGGTTGGATCTCTTTTTTTGCCTCAGGGTAAAACGACCATCTCCGCAACACCGTGTCACACAGGTGTCAGCAATAAGATGATGCATTACTTCGAAGACTGATGGATCTTCTTCCGCGTCTCGGCCACAGCAAACGCTTTGACCTTTTTGCCCAGCTCCTTGGCCGTCATCCCCAAGTCTTTTTCCGGCGACCATGGGTCGGATCGGCTCTGATAGTAAGCAGCGACAAACCCCAGCAGAGCCGGACGGTATTTGCCATTCTCAGCTCGCATCAAGTAGTGACAAACTGCTGCCGACTGGGAATAAAAAACATTCATCGGGCTCAGGCGCCCCCCACCCCCGACATACCATCGCAACTTCACAAGCAAGTCCCGTCGAAACTCTGTCGAGAATTCCATCAAGTGTTGATGGCTCGTGTCGAGCAAGAGTCCCCAGTCAAGTAGTTGTTCATCCTTGGCGTTAGCAACCAGATCAAGAGCGCGAGCGCGAGGGTTCTCAGTATTGAAGGTGCGCAAATCGGGGTTGTAGATAAAATCGGTCATCATGTCGGCGAAGCCCTCGGCAATCCAAACACCCTTGTTGCCAAAAGTACTCCTTTTGGCATCACGTGCCGCAAACAGCGGGCAGCGTGCAAAGGTCCAGTGATGAGTCAGCTCGTGAACGAAGGTGCCGCGCATACTCTCCAACTTCTCTTCCGAATCTGGCAGGAACAGCCGCGTGACATTCTCTCCGGTTGTGTAGTAACCAAGAGTTGCGGCGACGTTCCTCATTCCCCTCTTGAGCCCAAACTTAACGTAGTCTTCTTGGGTTGGAAACAAGTGAATGACCAGGGGCTTCGGGCGGCTTCGCCGGTTCTTGCCACCAGCGAAGATCTTTTCAAGCGCATCACACACTGTTTCACCGAGGGCGAGACAGCGCACAACTTGTGATGGATTCTCAAGCGGCGAGATGACAAAGAGGCGGTTACTCCTGATTCCCACGACATCTGTTCGCCACCTCTTTTGCGTCGAGCGCAACACCCCCTCGTCCCAACTCTTCAGCTCGGCACCGACCTTCGGGGGCGTAATGATCTTGATTGTTGTCTGCCGAGATGCGACGACGAAATCTAACCAAGATGCAGGCCGCTTCAGATTCGGCGCCTGTACTTTTTTAGGGAGCCACGAGTTAACCAAGCGCTCTGCCGCTTTGTGATCGGGTGACTTAGCGAACAGGAGGCGCAAGATCTTGACCTTGAGATCAAGGGTCGCTTTGGCTGGCAAGCTGGTCAATCGCGTCCATAGACGTTCATCAACGCGGGTCAGTTCGTCTTTCTCCGTCTGCCGGATCTTGTCAATTATCTTCGGCTTGACGCGGGCGCCATTGCGCTTCTTTAGACTGAGTAACCGCTTCCGCAGTTTCGCGGCTTCTTTCTCATCCGCACCGAAAGCGGCGGCATCGTCAATGAGACGGTCAACCAAGCTGGTCTTGTTCGTGCGCAGGGCGTCCTTCGCCAGGCTCTGGTAGAAGTCTGCCAGATCAAGATCATCCAGGCGCTTCATGCCAACGAGAAGCAATGACTCGCTCGGGGCCATAACAACGTGGCCCCGGGCATCTTCGAGATAGAGTGCCTCGGTCAGTTCGTAGTCTTTTTTTCGGCCCTTTCTCTGGACCTTGGAAATGCGATTGGCGGCTTTGTCGTATTCGAATTGGCCACGAACAATCAGGCCGTTTCTGAATACGACTCGACCGTTCTCAACCATCCCTTTTGCCGCCCCGACAAACTGCTTCGACTGGCTTGCAATATAGGCGGGGTCACGCAGTGCCGACAGGACGGTCCGATCGAAAGAGGTCGAGAGCATTCCGCCCAGCATCGGAATAATGGCGCCGACGCCCTCTCCACCCTGCCTCAACATGCGATGGTCATCTAAAAGGAAGGCGCAGTCGTTGATCCATGCGGTCTTGCCACAACGGATGACGGCAGCCGATGGGCCGACCAAGAGGTCACTGCGCTCGATGGCACTGATCAAGGGCCGGAAGAATCGAGGTTTGGGGTAGAACATGACGACAGCGTTCTTTGCCCTCTTGGTGTTGCCTCGAAAGATTGCCCGCCCATCATAGGCGATGGCTGGCCCAAGAAACTCTGAACTTGCAATCTTCGAAATTGCGATTGGATTGATGCTTCGTGAAAGGATGAAACCTGCTTGATGATGATTTTTCTGAAGTGCATTTCGCGAGTTGGGAAGACGAGCCACAATCAGGTCATCGCAAATTTGCAAAGTCCCTGGTCTTGGGTGATCGATCGCCGGACTTTCAGCAAAAGAAGTAATGCTCGCCGATGACGCCATGGCCCCGGTGGTGAGGTCATAGCACTTCAGAGTTGCTGCGTATCCGAGGAAATCGGTCGCGTAGACCCGACCGCCAGCAACGGCGACTTCACCTCGAAACTGACCTTTCACCTGCCACCGGGGTTTGCTGTACCCAAGCGTATAAGCAACAAGGGAGTCGCCAACTGTGGCATACACGGAACCCTCGTAGAACAAGAAATCTTGGATGGGCTCTTGGCTGACGATACGCATGCCGCGAGTGACCTTGCGGTAGCCGATACTCCAAAAGCCAACTTCATTCGCCTTGGTTCGAATGGCGATACGACGGCCCCAGATCCCCATCTTGGCATTCGCGGCACAATTAAATTCTGAGCTCCGGCGAACAACCAAACCAGATTCGACATCCAAAATCTTGATGATCGCTCTTTCCTTCGGACGCGATTCCAGAAGGAAAATGTACTGATCCCAGACGAGAGCTGGTGCTACGAGGGGTTGTTCGAGTTTGAGATTCCAATCGACGGTGAGTTTAGCAGCATGCACAACCTGACTGCTGGCATTGCTGCGAGACGCACTCCCGCCGGTACAATACCAACGGTGAGGCGGCGCTTCAGTCGTCGAGGCTGGACGTTCTTGAGCACCGGCGGTGCTCGCTAAAATCAAGAGAATAACGAGCGTCGCACGATTCATGGGTCTTACGCCTACGGGAAGAAGACCCCGCGCTAGTCACCAGCGAGGGGGCATATTTGTTTCAACGGTTGCGAATCTTCTTCGCATGTTTGACAAGCTCAACTTTGATCTGTGCTTGTTCTTTTTCGTCGAGGTTCTTGGCCGTATCTTTGATCATTTTCATGAACCATGCGATTTCTTTATCTTTCACCGGACAACCGATATTGCCCGTGGGCGCATCGCTCGTGATGAGTCGCTTGAGATCAGAGTTCACGATCGTGATCCATGGAATGCCACCGCCTTTGCCGCGAAGCTCCTTGGCCAATTCGGCGCCATTCTTCATTTCTTCGGTATCGATTTTGACATCGACATAATCTTGTGCGATCAGGGGCTTCACGATTTTCTGCCCGAGGAACTCCTCGAGAAGGCCGCAATAGCCTCACCAGGGTGCGCCCAAGTGGATGAGTAGATTCTTCTTCGTCGACTTGGCACGCTTCTGGGCTTCTTTGAGCACGAGTCGAGCATCGACGATCACTTTGGCTTTCTTCTTCGGTTTTGGTTCCTTCAAGAGAAGGAGCACGGCGCGATCGAGCTCGGACGATGCCAGGTCAGCGAATCGTAGCTTACCTGCTCGATCGACCAAGTAATAACCTGGGATCGAATTGGCGTGAAACGCCGTGGCGGTCTTGTTGTCGAGATCTGGGGCGACCGGATAGGAGATTGCCGCCGACTTGACGAAGGCTGGCAAGGTTTCTGACTTCTCAGTCTTGTGAATACCCAAGATGACAAGGCCTTGGTTTTTGAAGGTGGCGTGGAGCTGGTTCAAATGCGGCACGGCATTACGGCAGGGAGTTCACGTCGTGCCCCAAAAATCCAACAGGACGACTTGGCCGGTCAAAGATTTGAGACTGATCTCTTTCTCTGAGTTGATCCACTTGCCGACCTGGAGCTGGGGCGGTGCCTTCTGCTCTAAAGCGTTCTTGGCACGACGCGTCTGTCCGCTTCCTTTCCGCGCAAAACCATCGTCTTGGGCCCCAACTTGGTTGAGGCAAAACAGAGACACAAGTGCCACAAGTGCTAGTCGCATTCTTTGAACTCCTGATAGATTCGTCGTTGAGCAGAGGTTCATCGTACATTTTTTTGGAACCCAGGAGCCAGTAATCATGGCAGAAAGATGCGCAAGTTCTTTGGTGCCAATGGCTAATGCGCAAAAACTCCAAAGATTCCCGAAACATGTTCGAATCTTGGCGGTTCACACTATCTCCGAAGCCCTAGAGTATAGTGACCAACCTATGAGCTACCCACGAATCGTAATTGCCCTTTTGGCCTCTCTTTGTGTTTTCCCTTTGGCGGCTGAGACCGCTGCTCAAGCTCCTCCAGGCTGGCGCACTTTTGAGCACACGCAGACTGGTGTCAAACTGTTTCACAACAAAGAGTTCAAGGTGACTCCGGTCAAACCGGATGAGCATCTCATCCTCGGCAAATTCGATCGTTCGAAGCCCTACAAGGCGAAGAAGAAAGATCGGAATCGCCGCCCTGAATCGTTCATCGCTTTTGTTCTCAACGACAAGACCGCGAATGACAAGAAGGAAAAGAAGCCAGCGCCCTTCACCTTGGGAGGCGGCCAACCTGTAGGCGGCAAGGCGAAGAAGAAGAAGAACGAGATCAAGAACTTCTCCGATTACGAGAAGATGAAGAACGACATCCATACCTGGCAAGAGTTCCTCAAGAAACGCTATCGCGGGCAGCTTCGGACCACACCCACTACGACGCGCATGCGCGACGGCGAGTTGGAATTTCGACTCCACACGGTCAAACCCCCGCGCCCAATCGGATTCTTGTACATCAACAAAGTCGAAGGCCAGACGTATGGCGTGATGGGGTTCTGTGAGCCAGCACAAGCCAAGTACTTCCAGAGAAACTACCGCAAGATCGGTAGAAGCATGGAGAAACCGTCCGGCTTTGTGCGAGTTCGAGACACCTCGGCCAAGTTCTATGAGAACAAGGACCTGAAAGGGATCCCCTTCCGCATTAAAGCCCGCCGAGGCATGGTCAAAGGCTGGAAGGCCAAAGACACCGCGAACTTCTTTGTTCTCTACCACACCCCAAACACCAGGCTCGTCAACAAGATCGTGAACGATCTCGAGGCAATTCAGCCCCACTACGCTGGCATGTTTGCCCCGGTCCCGGGGGTTGACGCTGTCAGTGTGGTCCGCATCTGCCAGGACGTAAAAGAGTACATGAAGTATGGTGGCCCGCCTGGATCAGCCGGCTACTGGAACCATGTTCACCAAGAACTCGTGTTCTACGATGCCACCAAGGACAGTGGCTCAAAGTCGAAGAGGCAGGCCGAAAAAGACAGCTACATCGTCCTCTATCATGAAGGCTTCCATCAGTACATATTCAACGGTTTAGCCGGGGTCTCGCCCGACTATTGGTTCAACGAAGGCATGGCTGACTACTTCTCTGGCTCGGTTTTCTATACCGGTTCAACGAGACTCAAAGAGCTTGGTCCAAATCGTTGGCGCATTCCCCGGGTCAAGGGAACCGTCGACAGAGAAGACATTTGGATTCCTTTGGAACGATTGATCGGGGCTAAGCGCAAGCAATTCTACAATCCTAAGCTCATTGGTCAGATGTACGCCGAAGCCTGGTCGCTTGCCTATTTCTTGCTTCGCAGCGACGAAGCAGAGAAACATCCGGGCTGGCGCGAGATCATTCCGGTCTACTACGGCACGCTGAAGAAAGAAGCGGCGCGGGTCAAGAAGTTGATCACCAAGGACATGTCCCTCAATGCCAAGCAAAAGCTCTATGCCGAAGCTGGTACCAAGGCAACGAAGATAGCCTTCAAGCAGATCGATAAGGTCAAGCTTGAGAGCGCATGGATGCAGTGGATTCGGACCTTGAAAGATCCTTGGGCGGCTCAACGTCCAAAGCCAAGAAAACGCAAATAGTCGCAATCAGTCAAAGATGAGAGATCGAAAAAGGGCGCAGCCATTTGGCTGCGCCCTTTTTTCTTACCGACAAAGTGGGCCCCTTCATGCGGCGTCATGCAAAAGGTGGTTCCGGTTTCCTATGGATACCAAGAATGAAGAATGCCGGCGGGACGCCGGCGCTCCCAGGCTTGGTCGCCGCCCCTCCTGAAGTCCGAAACACTCACTGACAACACGACTCTCGAAAACTCAAGAAAAGCTGGCTCGCAAACTGGGAGCGCCGGCGTCCCGCCGGCTTCTTCCTCTTATTGCGATACGGTACCAGGTCTAAATGCAGCACGCGGGGCGGATTTAGGCCTGGTACCGTATGGGCGTTAGGCGACTTGAGTGCCGTGGTTTGGTCTTTTGGTCTTGGCCTCTAAGCCGGCCAACTCGCGCAACGCGCCATCGACGTAGCGTTCGACCATTGT
>JBLINQ010000037.1:0-34155 GCA_047639315.1 Planctomycetota bacterium | reverse complement strand
AGAGGATTGAAGACTTCTTGGTCGATTTGGTCACGTTGCTTCAAGGCTTACGACCCTTGGCCCGTGAGAGAATCGTGATTGCCAACTTTGGCCAAGTGCTTGAGAAGATGCCTAAGAAGGTGTCTGGCGCGGCGCTGACTCGATTCGTTGACCGCCTCTTGGATCACCTGACCCGGGGTGATGTCTTCGGGCGTTCGGTTTTTCCACCGGTGACATTAGAACTGGAGCTGCGCGGCGGGTCGCTCGACGGTGAAAAAGAGACGCAGGCAGAGAAACTCTCGATGTTGCTTCTCGATCGATTAGAAAGCCATGGGGCCCTGGCAGATCGTCTTGGACTCACTTTTTCTCTTCGAGCTCAAGCACCATTCGCCTGGCCTGATAGTGATGTCCTCGAAAAACTACTGAACGCAACTCGCAATCATCGTGGCGTCGGGCTCAAGCTTGAGCGCGAGACGGCAGGAGATGCGGAAGTCACTCTCAATCCAAATTCTGTAGTTCTCGCCGTGGGGTCGGTGGCCATCAATTTGCCTTACGCTCTGGCCTTGGCCGATGTCCGAAATGTTGACGAAATCACCCAAGCCTTAGATGGGCCGCTGCGCTTAGCTATCGATGCGATCTTTGAAAAATACTGGTTCTTGAGGCGGTCGGCACCAGAAACCTTGAAGGGACTCGTCGCGCGTCTTGCAACTGGCGATGAACTCGCGATTGAGGGGACCGGGCAGGGCGCTCAGATTCAACTGTGGGGTTTGGCGCATGCCCTCAAATTCCTTATCGGTCGCAATGTGATCAGTGAAGACGAGGGACCAGCGGTCTTGGCCAAGATTTTCTCCTACGTTGAATACTTAGCTGGTGAGGAACACGAGCAGATTCGCCTCGATATGAGTATTGGCGGTGTCTCCGAACGATCCATTCGTTCACGGTTTCTACAGGCAACCGACAACCTGGCCATGCAACTTGGCCACGCTGAGCTGACCGCTGTATTAGCCCAGTCACTTTTGGGCTTACCAACCTTGCCTTTGTGCTCGCCCATTTTTGACGCCACCAATGCTCCGGTCTTGCGCGGCCCATTCTTGAAGCGCTTTGGCCGAGGATTGCCGCTTCCCACTCGTGGTGAAGATGGCATCACCAATTCTGAATGGCTACGGCAGCTCTTTGAGCGAACCGATGTTTCTTACGTCGAACTCGAAGAACGTGCTGAGATCTTTGAATTCCAAGAAAAGCTGTTTGAGGGTTAACGTGCGAAAGTCTTTGATCTCAACATTGATCGCGCTTCTCTTGGTGTCGACTGGCTGGAGCCAGTCCGACGTCAATCTCCCGGCCAAGGAAAATCTTGAGCCTGTCGTTCAAGGCCGAATTTCTTGGCAGGGCAAGTACTTCAAACCCAGAGAGGTCCTTTGGCCTATCGGGGCTCGCGGCAAGAATATCACCTTAGAGAAAATGTTGCTCGACAAGGTCATTACGGACCAATCGCTCCTCATCGGCCCCAAATCAAAGGGCATTGCGAATTGTGCGATTATCGTCACTGAGATTGAAATGGGGACGAAGCAACCGACCATCGTTCCCGTCGAAGTGAAGGGGCTTCGCTTCAATGAACGCTTAGTCATTCTGCGCCCCGGAGGACGAATTCGCCTTCGCAACTTTGACACGCTCGGCTATCGATTTATCATTGCCAGCGGCAACGTCGTGATTCGTGAGTTCGAACTTGGCCCGAGCAGTCAGCTCGATCTTGACTTGCCTAAGAACAATAAACTGGTCCTCTTCGAGAAGACTTTCCCATTCTTGAAATGCACGGTTTGCCAACCGTCTTGGGCACCCGTGATGGTGACGGACACCGAGGGCCAATTCGAGATTCGAGGACTCAAGCCGGGCCCGGTCAAGTTGGCTATTTGGCATGAGGCATTAGGCGCTCTCGTCAAGACAATCGATGTGCTTGACAAAGAACCGACCGTGATCAACTTGACCCAAGCAGACTTTCAGAAGCCGGGCTCTGTTAACACCAAACTGCAGGACCTGGGCGGTGATAAAGACCCTGTTCTCAAGATCAATGACGTCGCCATTGGCAAGAAAGTCTTTGATGAAATTCTGAAGTTCGTCCGTACACGGTATGACGATTTCACTTTGCCCGAGAGCACGCTTCAGCGGTACGCCATCAAAGCTGTTTTTCAACCGCTGGTTGCTTCACTTGTGCATCATCGATCTCGACTGGCTGGACTAAAAGAGAATCAAGCCGTCGTTGATGTGGCCTTGGCCGAGGGCAAGTCACTGAAGGATGCGGCAATCCTGTCTGGAGCAGGCTACGCTGGGATGGATGGTCCATGGGTCGGTCGCCGTGATCTTGAGCCTTGGATTGGCAGTCGTATTTTTGCCGCTCCCAAGAATCTTGTGATTGGCCCGATCGCCAGTGCCAACGGAATGAACTATTTCCTGGTAACGGCCACCACCGGGCGGGGCGACACGGAGAAGCGGCGTTTTCAGCATCTGTTTCTCAGTTTTCGACCAGATTTGACGCTCACCCAGCTCAATGTCCTGATCCAGGAATTGAGCGGCAGAGCCCGTGTCGAAGCCCTTGATCCGGCCTTAGAATCGTCCATAGCAGCTCGAAACAAGGACTGAGCGAATGTCACCACTCACTACTATTATGCGGACCTTGAACCACCGGGAGAGGCCGCTTTGAGACTCAAAACTCTGGAATTGTTCGGTTTTAAATCGTTCGCTGAGCGAACGGTTTTTGACCTCGTTGGCGGCGTGACGGCCATTGTAGGCCCGAACGGTTGCGGTAAGAGCAATACCGTAGATGCCGTCAAATGGGTCTTAGGCGAACAACGCGTAAAATCCATGCGTGGCCGTGAAATGACCGACGTCATTTTCAATGGCAGCGCCAGTCGTCCGGCGATGGATTTGGCCGAAGTGACACTTCGTTTTGAAAACGAATGTGGCACGCTGCCGATTGATAGTAAGGAAGTCGAAGTGAGTCGCCGCCTCTATCGTAGCGGTGACAGCGAATATCTCATTAACGGCAACACCCGACGTCTCAAAGATGTTCGTGAACTATTCATGGGCACCGGTCTCGGACCTGGCGGCTATTCCTTCATGGAACAGGGCAAGATCGATAGCGTCTTGGCCTCCAATCCGTTGGAACGTCGTAAGGTCTTTGAAGAAGCCGCAGGCATCTCGAGGTTTCGTGCACGTCGCCATGAGACAGAGCTCAAACTCGACAAGGTTGAATCCAACTTGCTGCGCTTGGCAGACATTCTTGAAGAGTTGAATCGTCAACAGCGCTCACTCAAGATTCAAGCAGGCAAAGCCGAACGCTATCGCGAACATAGTTTGCGCGCTCGCGAGCTGCAGGCCCAAGTCGCTCTGTACCGCTTTGATGTGAACGCCGGCCAAAGAGAAGAGCTTATGGGTCAGCTCGATGAGTTGACCACAGACAAAACTCAGCGCGAAACAAAGCAGGCAGAGTTGCGCCAAATTCTCGCCGATGTCGAGGTTGAACTGACTTCCATCACCGAGAAGTTGTCGACCGCCCGCGAGCAGGCCGCCAACATTGAAGCGCGTGAGCAAGGCGCTCGCGACTTAGCTGACTTTCACAAACGTCATCTTGAAGAGTTGGAGCGCCGCGAGTCCAGTCGCAAGAGTCACATCCTGGAACTTGAGTCAGAACTTGAATCCAGTGCCGCTGAAGGCAAGAGGGCCGTCGAGGAAGCCACGGATCTTTCCGACCAGCTCGAAGGCATGCGTGACGAACTGGCAAAAAACGAAGCAACGGTTGCCGAACTTCGTGGCCAAGTGAATTCAGCTGAAACCACTTTGCGCCAAGCTGATGACTCGCTTCAGAGCCTCGTTCGCAAGAAGTCCGAATTAGAACGAGAAGAAGCTCGTTTGAATGCCGACAGCCAACGCTGGCGCGATGAACTTGAGCGTTTTGACGAGGGTCGAGACGAAGCAAGCCGCGAAGAAGAACGAGTCGCGGCATCTCTCTCCGAGCGCAAGCAGACCCAAGAAGGTTGCTTGGCAGAGCTTGCTGCCGAGCAGGCCGGTCTAAAGGTAGCTCGCGAAACCGTCGAAGGGATCGATGCTGAGCTCGGTGAATCGACGGTGGAGTACAACGCCCAAGTTTCGGCTTACTCCAAAGTTTCAGGACGGGTTGAAGCCCTCGAGGGCAACATCGCTCGGCAAGAAGGTCTCGATGAGGGCGTGCGGACAATTCTGTCCCAGCGCAAGAAAGACAAATCCTTTCTGCCGAGTTTTAGAGGCCTGTTGATTGATCTCTTTCAAGCTGATCTCAAGCTTGCGGACGCCTTTGAGGCTGCTCTTGGAGATTTGTCACAGGGCATCGTCGTTGAGACTTGGGATGAAGCCCTCAGTGGTGCTGAATTCTTGGCCGGCGGCGGACGGGGACGTGCTGCTTTCTTGGTTTTAGAAGCTTTCGAGAACAAAGCATTCAAGTTGCCAAAGGGAGTCAAGGCTCAAGACAAAGATGCGACGCGCATCATCGGCAACTTGCTCCAAGACGTCGATATCCTCAACCTTGACGAGATCAGAGCTCAAGTGGCGAAGAAGTCCATGCCAGCCTTGGTGGTCACCGAGCAAGGTGGAATCGTTCGCGACAATCGTACGATCATGACCGGCAGCAGCAAGGGCAAGAGAGGCCTCATTGCTGTCCGCTCTGAACTCGAGATTCTTCGAGCTGAGAAAGTCGAAATTGAGCAAAGCTTGGCGTCCTTGAGCTCCAAGTTAGAAGAACTTCGGCTTGCTCGGCAAAAAGCTCACGCCCATCTGCAGGGCTGTCGCGAACGCGTAGTAGCCCAAGAAAGCTCCTCGCGGAGACTTGAGCACGAGGTGCAAGCACTTGAAAAACAGGTGGCACGCGTCGCAGCAGAGCTGGAACAACTCGAATCACGGCGCCATGATGCTGAATCGCACTTGGCTCAATTAGGGCAGGGGCGTGAACGCAATTCGTCTGAGCTCGGAGAAGCGAGTGGCCTTCTCGATCAAGCGCAAAAAGCACGGCACATGACGAACGAAGATCGTGATGCCTTGCGCAGAAGCCTTGATGATTCAGCTTCTACCCTCGCGCAAGAACGTGTCTCCTTGGCGACAGCCGTTCAGCAACTCCAAGGGCTCCAGAACAGTGCACGCCACTTAGAAGAGCGCCACGAAAAAGCCGTAAAGGCGATTGAGCGCTACCAAGGCGAATTGTCGACCTTTGCTAATGACCGCCAAAAATCAGCAGGTTCGATCGAAGAGGAAGAGAAGAAGGCAACAGACTTCCAGGAGCAGTTGAATTCTTCTCGTTCTGACATCGCAACAATCGAGAATGAGCTCTCAGTTGTTCGCAATAAGCACAAAGATGTTGCAGCCCAGTGTCGCGATATCGAAGAAGAGCTATCTCTTCTTGGCAACAAGATGCACAAGGCGGAGATGAAGTCCGGCGAATTGCGCGTGGCCATGGAAGCGTTGATTGAGCATATCAAGGAGGAGCTTGATCTTGACTTGGTGGAGTTGCATCAAGATTTCACGCCGACCGAAGAGGTTGACTGGAAGGGCATTGAGAGTGAACTTGAAGAACGTAAAGCCAAATTGCGCAAGCTTGGCAATGTCAACCTTCAGGCCATTGACGACTTGGCCGAAGTCGAAGAGCGCCTCGAATTCTTGACCGCCCAAAAGAACGACCTTGTCCATAGTAAGGGGCAACTCGCTCGTATCCTGCGGGATATTGAAGACGAGTCGACTCGCCTATTCAACAATACATTCGGCAACGTTCGCGAGCACTTCCAAGTGATGTTCCGGAAGTTGTTTGGCGGCGGCAAGGCGGACATCGTTCTGACCGATCCAGAGAACGTTCTTGAGTCGGGTATTGAGATCACTGCTCGTCCTCCTGGCAAAGAGGCCAGAAGCATCACGCTTCTGTCGGGTGGTGAAAGAACACTCACAGCCGTAGCTCTGCTTTTCGCTATTATTCGCGCTCACCCTTGCCCATGCTGCCTGATGGACGAAGTCGACGCTGCGCTTGATGAGGACAATACCGAGCGTTTCTGTAGCTTGCTCGACGAGTTCTTTGATCGCACTCAGTTCGTCCTCATTACTCATAGTCGTCGGACGATGGCACGTGCTGATGTGCTCTTCGGCGTTACGATGGGCGAACGAGGCGTCAGCCGCCATGTTGGCGTTCGCTTCGAGGATGTGGCTGCCGACGGTAGCTTCGTTGAAGATGGCAATGAAGGAAAGGGCTCGAAGAAGAGCCGCGACAAGGCCCCAGGGAAATCGACTGGCAAGAATCGCCTGACTGGCAAGGGCGAGACCAAGGCGGATGAGCCGGACTCTGAGAACGGGAACGGGAACGGGAACACGGATGTGTCCCCGAAAGTTGTCGCCGGCGAAGTTCTGATGGACATGGAAGCTGCGACGGAAAGCCAAGAATCCGGTGGACGAACAGATCCAAAGGAAGGCGAGATGGAGCTCGAGGCTTAGGGTAGAAACCCAATACCGTTGAATTAAATACTGACACGACACGAATTCGACGTGTGGAAACTTATTCAGAGTATTAATCCGGTAAGGCATCACCAGATTCAGTCCGACAAGCAAAGAGGGAAAGCGCACTTCACGTTCCCTCTTTGCTTTTTTTCGGAGCTCACGATGCACTCCTATAAGTCACTGATTGCTGTTGCCTGCATGGGTGGTGTCATGGTCCTCATGGCTGGAGTGTTGCTCTATTCCAACGACCTTCCAGATCCTCAGGCCGGCAAAGCTAAGAGCCCCATGATGAACCTGAAGGGCAATTTTACCCGTCTCCGCGGGGGCGGTTCGCTCGGCTCTACAGCACCAGATAAAGGTCTCCTCAAGAACGACCTCGATGTGCTGCGCGTCGCCATGAAGTCCAATGGAAATAGCTTCACCAATTCGAACCCCTTGGTAAAGCGCGCACTTGCCCATGGGCGAGCTGTTGTCAGAGCATCCGACTTCAGTCTTCTCGAATCGGAATTGAGTCAACGAGGAATCTCGGCTTCATACAAGAGCGTCTTGATCGTCTTCTTGGGCGCATCCAAGGCAGAAAAAGGCGTGCCGATCTTAGAGTCCTACTACTCGGACCATCCAACACGTGTGATTGAAGCTCTGCGATTGAATTCGACAGCGCCAGCCTTGGCGGCGTTTCAGCGCCTTTATGTCAAATCAACAAACGCACGCGAGCGATTCTGTTTCATTCAATCTTTGAGAAAGCTCCCGCCGGAATTTGCCTGTTCCTTTATCGAAGATCGCTTATCGCATGAAATCGATCTCGTGTCGCTCAAAGACTCAATCAACATGACGCGATTCGTTCAGGACGTAAGAGTTGTCTTCGCCCTGAATAACTTTGTGCTCGCGAATGATGAACGATCGAAGGGTCTCATGCGTTTTGCCTGCAATGCTCTCGCAGCTCAAGCAAGGATAGGCGGCGCCGACGCACTTTTTGACCTTCATCTCAATCGTGCGAATTCAGCAGAAGTGCAAGACGCTGCAGGAAACGCGATCGCCTTTATGAAAGCTCCTGACCAGGTTCAAAATCTGCTCAGTCGCGTTGCAGAGGTGCCGAATCCATCTGCCAGTGTCGGGCGTTTCTTCTTTCGCAACGCGGCCGAGGCCGACTTGGTGGCCCTGGAATCATTCCTGAAAGCCGACCACGGATCTCGATGGAGATCTTGCCTGAAAGTGACTTTGGATCGCTTGCGGCAATAGGGTCCCAATTAGAGAAGGGGGGAGCCCCCTTTTTGATCTCGTTCGAGCTTAGGTTGTTCGTTGCTAAGGCCAGTAGTCTCCGTCCTTTCCGCTCAAAGTGCTGAGTCAGCCCTAGCCGAGTTCATTTGGCCTCTTGCTCGCCCTTGGCCCGAGTCATACCATCGGACCATGTCTAACAAGCAATACAAAGATACGGACGCCATCGCCGTCCTGGGGCGGCCAGCTGCTGAAATCTCAGACTGGCAGGAAGCTCGCAACTTACTTGAGTCGGCGGCGAAGGATGGCGCACTCAAGGGAGCCAATCTCCGGGGTGTCAATCTCGAGGGGGCAAACCTTGAGAATGCGGACCTAAGCGGGGCAGACCTGACTGGGGCCAGCCTTGAAGGAGCAAACCTGCGTGGAGTTCGTTTGGTTCTGGCCGACCTCAATGGTGTCAAAGCCATGAGGACCGATTTCACTGAGGCCGATCTCAAAGGAGCAGTCATGCGCTCCGCCAACTTTCAAATGGCTGTTCTACAACAGTGCGACATCTCCGAATGTGATGCTCGTTCTGCTTGTTTTGACTACGGCTTGCTTGAGGGTGTGCAGGCTCGGTCGAGCAAATTCCATCAAGCCAGCTTTGTCGGTGCCAGCATGCAAAAATCTGATATCTCGGAAGCTGATTTCGATGGTGCAAATCTCGAAACGATCGATCTAAACCTGAGTCGGGCTTCGTCCGTTCGGTTTACGGATGCTTGTCTGGCCGATTCATTCATGGCGTTCTGTGATCTGTCCGATTCAAATTGCGATGGCGCCAACATGAGCGGTGTTGATCTCAAGATGTCCATCTTTACGACCGCAAGTCTTGAGAATGTGAATTTTCAAAAGGCGATCGTCCATGAAGCCGGGTTTGATAAGTGCACTCTTAACGGAAGTGATTTCCGTGGCTGCGAAGTCAGCATGGGAACATTCAAGAACTGCGAAGTTGAAAATGTCAAATGGCCAGAGACTCTCGAAGAGGATGCTGTAGGAGAAGACGATTCTGCTGCACCAGAGGCTGACTACGACCAGTGATCGACCCTGAAGTACTTGGGCTTCCATCGTGCCCGCGCAATATCAAGTTGACTATCGAATACGATGGTGCTGGATATTGCGGTTGGGAGAAGCAGAAAAACGGCGTTGGCATTCAACAACTTATTGAAGATGCGGTCTTCAAGATCACCGGCGAGCGCACGACGTTGAATGGTTCAGGGCGAACGGATGCTGGGGTTCATGCTCTTGGACAAGTGGCAAGTTTCACGCTCCAACACAAAATTCCGATCCATGACCTTGGTCGCGCGATCGATGCTGTACTCCCCGAAGACATCGCTGTTGTTAAAGCCGAAGAGGTTGACCTCTTTTTTCATGCGCGATTTTCCGCAACCAGCAAGCTCTATCGCTACTCGGTTCTGACCGGACGGTCGAAGGCCCCACTCTTGAGGCGGCAGACGTACCACGTCCGTTTCCCCCTCGATATCCCGGCTATGCAGGAAGCGGCTGCGCTTTTTGTGGGGACGCATGATTATTCAGCGTTTTGCAAAGAAGCAGAGCGAATCGGCGATTGCGTGCGAACCATGCACCAATGTGAGGTCATCGTTGATGGACGATGTATACACTTTGAGTTAGCCGCCAGCGGCTTCCTCTACAACATGGTTCGAATCATTGTGGGGACCTTGGTTTACGTCGGTTGTGGAAAACTCTCAGCTGCGCAAATTTCCGAACTCTTGGAGGGTGGGGAACGAAAATTCTCTGGTCCCACAGTTCCTGCATGCGGACTTCACCTTGTCGAGGTATTCTATGGGTGACGAGGCTCTGGTCTCGTCACAATTCAGGAGTCGTATTTGGAGACCACCATGAACGTAGAAATCACCACAAGACATGGCAAAATTTCGGAATCAGAAGACATCTGGATCCGTGAACGTATGGAACGTCTGAATAAGTTCTCCTCAGGAGATCACGACGCCCACGTCGTTGTGGAACATTCTGACGATCGGAGCACCGTCGAAATGAATATGGCTGCCCCCCGGGGCAATCATCTCAGCGCCCATGCAGAAGCCCCTACTTTGATTGACGCCGTGAAAATTGCAGAAACCAAGTTGGAATCTCAGCTCCACAAGCTGAAAGATCGCCTGAACGATCATCGTCCTGGCTAAAAGAGGCTTTGACGAATCGTTAAGGACATAGGGTGAGCGCATCCCGAGAATGCAGGCCTCCCTATGAAGAATGGGCCGCTGGCATTAGAATCATTCCCAGCAGAATGGAAATGAGGCGCCGTGGCTGAGAAAAATGAAAACTCGTCTTTGAAAGTCGTCGCTATCGGTGGTGGTGCTGGGATGCACACATTGCTGTCCGGTCTAAAAGATCGGCCATGTGACTTGGTTGCGATCATCACTGTGGCGGACGACGGCGGCAGCTCTGGGCGGCTTCGGAAAGATTTTGATATTCCACCGCCCGGTGATATCCGCAATTGCCTCGTGGCGATGTCAGAGGGCGAACCAGAACTCGCCCGACTATTCCAATATCGATTCGAAGCTTCGTTCTTGAGCGGCCATAGTTTTGGCAATCTCTTCATCGCCGCGCTGACCAAGCTCAATGGTGATTTTCGTGGTGCGGTTGAGCATGCGCGCAAGCTATTGAATGTTCGCGGCTCAGTTCTGCCAGCGACAGAAAGCAAAGTCACCATCGTCGCTGAACATCCCGATGGCTCGAAGAGCACTGGGCAGGTGATTGTTGCGGAAACGCCGAAGCCGATTGTCTCAATCAAACTCGTGCCTAAGCCACCATCAATCTCGGATGAGATCAAGAGCGTGCTGGCTGATGCGGATCTCATTTGTGTCGGTCCCGGACGAATCTATACCGAAGTCATGCCAACGCTGCTCGTCCCTGGCATGGTCGAAGCAATCAATGAATCGACAGCACACAAACTTTTTGTGGCCAATCTGATGACTCAACCGGGGCAAACCGAAGGATTCACATTGTCTGATCACGTTGAGTCTTTGCGCAAATTAGAAAAAGGCCTGTGCCTCGACATGATTCTGTGCGCAGCGGACCGCGTCGGCGATCAACTGCTCAAGCGTTACGCCGAAGCCGGAAGTGTGCCGGTGGTACCCGTGAAAGGTCAAATGAACGGCATTCGGGTTCATCTGGCCGAGTTGATTGAGACCGGCCCGAAAGTGAGGCATAGCCCTCAACGCTTGGCAAAAGCCGTCTTCGACAGTTATGATCTGCTTCTGAATCCGAGCGACTAAGGGCTATCTTTGTGAACGTAGAATATCCAATTGGCGTAACGAACAAGCATGGGGTGCACGCACGACCTTCGTCAATGATTGTGCGTTGTGCGATGGAATTTAGTGCCGACATCAAGATTCGCAACGATGCCACCGGTTTCGAGGCAGATGCCAAGTCACCATTGGAGGTCATGATGCTCAATGCGCCATGTGGCACCATGTTGACCATTTTGGGATCTGGTACAGATGCTGGTGCCGCCGTTGATGCCATCAAAGGCCTGATTGAAGCTGGATTCAACGAGGACGATAAGTAACACCCATGGAAATCCTCACCGGTCAAAAAGTATCCTCTGGAATCGCGATGGGGCAGACGATTGTCCTCACCTCAGATCAGGTCAAGGTCAAGAAAGCCTTTGTTCGACCTGAAAAGGTTGATCGTGAGGTCAAGCGTTTTCGGCGCGCCTTGAGCAAAGCCGAGAATGACATCAAAACGCTGATGCGTGACCAGGCAAGCGCTCAAGTTCCTGTTGACGTAGAGCGAATTATTGCCACGTCTTTGGACTTCTTATCTGATGCTATGCTCAGTGGAGCGATCGAGAAGTCCATTCGCGAAGAGCTGTTTACTGCTCCATACGCTGTCAGCACCACCGTTGCTGAGTTGACGGAACAATTCAAGGCGATCGATAATCCGGCCTTCTCAAGTAAGGTTGCGGACATGATTGATATCGAGCACCGCTTGCTCAATCACCTCATGGGCGGAAGCCTTGAGCGAGTCCAGAAACTCACCAAACAACTCATTGTCATCGCCGATGACTTGACTCCTTCACAGGCGGTCGAGTTAGATCGAGACAAAGTCCTCGGCATTGCGACCGAGGAGGGCAGTTGGGCCTCTCATACTGCGATCTTGGCCCGGGCCTTAGGGATTCCGGCTGTGGTCGCTGTTCCCGGGGTTGCCCATTTTGCCGCGATCGGCTCTGAGGTCATCGTTGACGGCGACACAGGCACTGTGATCATCGATCCCGATGCCGAGACCATCAAGAAATATCGCGACAAACGTCGCCGCAATCGTCGTGTGACGGTGGCTGATTCCCAAATCCGTAGTCAACCGAGTATCACCAAAGACGGCGAAGAGATTCGGATCTACTGCAACATCGAGACCAAGGAAGACATTCCGCGGGTGAAGCAGTACGGCGGAACTGGCGTCGGTCTGTTCCGTACGGAATTCTTGTTCTTAGGCCGGCAGGATCCACTGTCTGAGGATGGGCAATTCGAAGTCTATCGCGAAGCGCTTGAAGGCATGGAAGGGAAAATGGTGACCATCCGTACAATGGATGTTGGCGCCGACAAATTCCACAAGCAATACAACTCCAGGAACGAGCCGAATCCATTTCTTGGTGAGCGGTCGATTCGGGTGTCCTTCAAGCATCCTGAGTCGCTCAAGACTCAAATGAAGGCTGTCTTGCGTGCCGGCCTTTACGGCAAAGTGAGGATGATGTTCCCATTGATCATGGATCTCGGCGATTTTCGTCGAGCCAAGGCCATCCTTGCTGAAGCGAAGGCTGAGTTATCTGCTGATGGCGTTTCTTTTGAGACCGACTTGAAGGTTGGAGCGATGATCGAGCTGCCAAGTGCAGTGATGAATATCGAGCGATTGGTCACCGAAGTCGATTTCTGTAGCATCGGTACCAATGACTTGACCCAATACACGCTTGGCGTCGATCGCCTTAATCATCGGGTCGCAGGGTTGTTCGCGTCCCACCATCCCGCCATCTTGCAGATGATCAAGCAGGTCGTTCGCGTTTGCCGACGAGCAGGGAAGTATGTCTCCATTTGTGGCGAGATGGCAGCCGAGCCACTCAACGTCCCACTCCTCCTTGGACTCGGGGTTCGCAACCTTAGCGTGGCACCGCCGATGCTCCCTCGTGTCAAGCGGATGGTTCGCTCTCTGTACCTGTCTCATTGCCACCAACTCGCAGATTCGGCCCTCGTCGCCGCAGATGCGGACGAGGTGATGGAGCTCCTTCTAGCCATGCAGGCCAAGTACTCTAAATAGCGTCCTCGGGTCGGAAATCCATTTCCGCCCAGACTCCCGTGCATGACATGGGCGTCGTTTCTTGGCGAGAAATAAGAATCTTCGCCGATTTTTCTCTCGAAATGGCCCCTGCCCTAAGGTCTTGACCCCTAGCTCATTAGGACGTGCCCCCCAGTTAATTGGGGTCACTTAGGACCATTCCCGCGATACTTTTAAGTATGTATTCATCTCCCACCTAAAGAATACATCACTTTTGGGACGATCAGGGCTATATCGCGTATGTAATAGAATATCTCCATAAAGCGGGAGAAGTGGCAAAACCATGTTTAGCCCAGGAAAAAGTATCGTTGGACTCGATGTCGGAAGCTCGTCTGTGAAAGCAGTTGAGTTGAGTCGAGTCGGCAAGGGAATTGAAGTCACTGGATTCGGCCAAGTAGAGCTCAGCTCGGACAGCCGTGAAGAACAAATCAGTGCAATTTCGACTCTCATCAAACAGGGCGGCTTCAATCCGAAGCGCATCGTCAGTTCAGTTTCCGGCAAGATGGTGATTATTCGCTATCTCAGCATGGTGCCCATGAGCGAAGAGGAACTTCGCAATGCCATCATCTTCGAAGCCGAGAAGTACATTCCATTTGGCCTCGATGAGGGCACCTTGGATTGCCAAAAACTGGAAGGTTCTTCGCAAAGTAGCGGTAACGACGACGTCATTCTCGTTGCCGTGAAGAAAAGCGTCATTGAAGACCATGTCGAAATCTTGCAAAAGGCCGGCTGCACCCCAGAGATCATCGATGTCGATGCGATCGCCTTGGGTAACGCATACGAGCTGATGCGCAGTTGTGGTGAAGAAAGCGACGAAGAAGCAAGCGACGATGTGATGGCCTTCGTCGACATTGGTGCGACCAAGACTTGCTTGAACATCGTCCAAAACGGTTCCTCGATGTTTACTCGAGAGATTTACTTCGGCGGCAAGGATTTCACCACGGCTATCGCCAGTAGTATGGGAATCGAAGAAGCTGATGCTGAAGCGATCAAGCGATCTGGCCAAGATGAGAATGACGGCATTCGTGATGTTGTTTTCCCAACGATCGATGACCTTGGAAACGAGATCCAACTGTCATTCGACTTCTTCGAGAATCAACACGGTCGCTCCCCAGACAAGATTCAATTGTCAGGAGGCGGTTCACGTCTGTCTTGTCTTCGGGATTCTTTCGAGCGGATGTTCGAGCGACCAACTGTTGTCTTCAATCCTTTCGAGGGTTTGCCAATCAGTGACGACATTGATCAGGATCTTTTGTCACGCGGGGGCCCCTCCATGGTCATCGCAATGGGACTCGCATCGCGCATTCACAAAGGATAAACCATGATTACCATTAACTTACTTCCCCAAGAAATGAGAAAGCGTGAAAGGACTCCTTTGATCCTTTTGCTGCCTCTTCTTGGTGGACTCATCTGTGTTCTTTCTGCCGGTTCTTTGGCTGCCTACGTCCATTTCGTGTGGCTTGCTGAAGTGACCAACGACCGAGTTTCTCAAGAGCAAGAGTTGGCCCAAAAAGGACCGAGGCTCACTTACGAAACAAGACTCCTGGCCGAAGAATCCGAATTCAAGAAACGTGTGTCAACGATCGAGCAGATCGCCGCTGGGCGCATCCTGATGACCCAGAAAATTGACGAATTGACCGAGCTGACAGTTGCCGGTGATGACGACGATGCCGAGGGGTACTTAGTCTGGGTGCAGGAAATGAAATTCACGCCTCCGGGCGCGATTCGAGGTCGGCATGCTAAAGGCAAGACTCTAAAGAGTGGAGGCCAAATCAAGATGAACGGTTTTGTCTTGGCCAATGAAAAGCCACTGCAAGCGTATAACCGTATGCATGCGGCTCTTAAGAATAGCAACATGTTTGCCGTGGGCTATAACGATCTCTCTGACCCAATGGGCAGCCTTGAGGTCTTCCAAGACGATATTGAGCCCCGTAAGGGCTGGACCATGGACATGGTCCTTGAGCTAAAGGATCCCGCCGAATCCAAGACGCTCCGCCAAAAGATCGAAAGAGAATTGGCTGAAAAAGATGACAAAGATCCAAAGAACAATCGTCGGGGCAAATAAGCCACGAAGCGAGGGAGATAGATCGTGTTGAATGCCATCAGAAACACTAAGAAGAAAGCCTGGATCATCATCGGCGTGTCCGCATCATTGATCCTTGGCAGCGCCGGCGTCGTCTATATGGACTACACCACTATTGGCGAAGAAGAAGCGAAGATCGGGTCGCTGAAGAATCAGAACTCAATGGCCAACGTCCGGATCAGCAAGATTCGTGGCCACGAAGACCGCGTTCTCAAAGAACGAATGGTCGTGAAGGAACGAGTGAAGATTCTGCCGGAAGACAAAGAGATCAACCAGATCGTCAAGAAGATTACAGACTTCTCCGCTGCGAGTGGAGTTGAAGTGACAGATCTCGATGACTCTTCGGCCCGTAACCGTGGTCGCCGTAAGAGTGCGGGTGCATTCCTTGACATTGCTTACAAGCTTGGAGTGCGGGGTACTCTTGCTCAATTCCTCGACTTCATGAACCGCTTTGAATCGCATGACCGATTCGTCAAAGTGAAATCGTTAGCAATTTCGAGCGATCAGAAGCCAAGCGGCGACGACGAGGAAGGCCCAGCCATCCATCAAATCGAACTTGTGCTTGAGACCTATGTCTATCAGCCAGGTCAGAACAACCAGGCTCCTGTCAACATCGTGAATGCCGACAAGCGGACTTTGGCTCTGATGGAAGAGGGCGGCAACGTCGATCCTTTTGAACTCGACTTCTACGACTACGTGATTCAGAATGATCGCCGTGACATCTTTGCCGATCCACGAGTGAAATCTGGAGTCAACGCCGAGCTTCGCCGTGTTCAGGCCAAGAACATCGATGAGCAAGAGAAGATGCTGGAACAGTTTGTTGAGAACTTCGGCAAACTAAAGCAGGCGCTCGAGGATGAGGCCAAGCTACTTTCGTTCGTTGAAAAACTCACTTTCGCCGCGACAGTAAATGAACAGCTCACTGCTTTTTCTCAAGAACTGGAAACCGCCCAGAAAACCAAGAGCATCTCTGCCCGATCTCTTCAAGGTCGTTTTGAGGACGAAGTCGTCACACCATTCCGGGCAATCTACAAGATCCGTCGCGAAAATGACTCACGAGGCTTGGCCCAGAAAGAACTTGAGGCCGAGTACCGTCGTATGTCTCTATCGTTCGATGCTGGGCGTTATGAGGATGTCATTGCCTCGGCTAAAGCTCTCGGAGCGGTTAAGACAGCTGATTCCGGGCCCAAGATGAAGGGAGTCTTTTCGAAAATCGAGAAGATTTCTTTACGGGCCTCAACCAGACATGAGTTTGCCCAAATACCAATTGCGGTAACGGGATACGTCTATCAGCCATCCCAGCCTACCCAGGGAATTATCATAATTAACAGCCGTGCCTACAGTCCGGGGGAGGTTTTCGCCGAAGGAGTAATCGTCGGCAAGATCGACCTAAGTCAGGTTGTCTTCCTGTATAAGGAAGAAGAGATCATAAAATCTCTGGATTGACTTTAGGCCCGATCCTCATGCAAAAGCAGCCGACTCATGCTCCCGCGCGCCGGGGCAGAGTCGGCTTTTTTGTTGTTGGCAATGACGGTTGCTGGAATCGCGGAAATGTAAACGCGGCCAGCGGCAAGGGTATCAGGTCCATTGGGAATGACCTGAACAGAACCCGGAATGGTTCTGGCCCATAATCAATCAGAAGATTCAATCTTCAAGGAGGGGAAACATGGCCATCCGAATCCCGCAGAAACGCGCCTCAGTCTTGCGGAACTTAATCATTGTCGGCGCCGTCGCGGGCCTCTTGGGGGGACCTCTTGCGAGCCTTACTTTGGCTCAACAAGACGTCATTGGGCGCGAGAACCAAGATGTCAATGACACACGTGTTACACTTTCGGTTACCGATCGTCCTTTAGTCGACGTAGTGAAGTACATCCGTGAGAAGTCACGTGTGAACATTATCCTCGCCGCTGATGTCGACCTGGAGACGAAAGTAACCGTTGCTCTTGAGAGTGTCCCGTGGTGGGAAGCTCTCGATATTGTTGCTGATCGTAGCGAGTGTGTAGTTGTCAAGAAGGCTGAGAATCTCTTCATCCTCGAACAACCAGTGCGCATCACTTGGAAATTCCAAAAGTCGCCAATTGAATCAGTGATCGAGGCTATTGCCAAGATCTCTGGTGCATCAATTGTTGCGGCACCAGAAGTCCTGGGGAATGTGCACCTAACGTTGAACAACGTGCCATGGCGCACCGCTCTCGACACTGTTGCAAAGTCACTTGGCTTTGTCGTAGTCGAAGAAGAGTTTGGAATTCTCCAAGTTGTTCATCCGTCGAAACTTCGCGAACAACTTGTGACCAACATGTATCAATTGAAGTACGTCCGTCCACCAATGACGTACCGCCCATTGATCAAGTCGGAATACACGGTTGGTGCACCAAAAGTGCCAACAGAAGATCCAGAGACAGAATTCACTGTGCTCAGGGCCTTACGTAATGCGCTATCATCCAGTGGCAAACTCGAGTACATCGACAAGCACAACATGGTGATCGTGAAAGACATTGCACCGGTTCACAAGACAATCGGACGATTGATCAAGGAACTGGATGTCGAGCCTGCTCAGGTCTTCGTTGATGTGAAATTTGTGTCGACAACCAACACCGATGCCTTGAGCTACGGTGTTGACATTGGCGACTCTGGCCTTGCCGCTTCAATCGGTGGTTCATCGGTCGCTAGTCGCTTGCCATTCAATATTGGAAGCGATGGTTTTGGTGTCTTGCCGCAACAAACAGACCGGCAAGCCGGTGGTGGAAACGGTAGTGGTGCAAATGGTGTCCCAGGGCTTGACGATACCGCTTTGGCAGCGTCAACAACTTTCGGCAAGCTCGACTTCACTCAGATGTCGTTCACTTTGAAACTCTTGAAGCAGGATATGCATACAAGAGTTGTTCAAGCACCGAAGCTGATTGCCTTGGATAACCAAGAAGCGACTATCTTCATCGGGCGAACTGTTCGGTTTGCACAAACCGAGGCTGTTGAAGGTCAATCTGGTGGTCTGACGTTTACCATTAAGGAAGCAGACAACTCACCAGTCGAAACTGGTTTCCAGCTGTTCATGGTTCCTCATGTGATTCCTGGCACCAACAAGATTCGCCTCGACGTGATTCCTGAAGCAGAGACGCTCGTTGGTAGCAGTGCTGATCCCAACACGCCACCAGGCTTCGACCGTTTCACTTCTGGTGTTGGTGCGACTCAAGTCTCGATTGACTTGCCACAAATCGCCCAGCAAACATTGGTGTCTTCAATGTTGCTCGAAAGTGGTCAAACTGCCGTCATCGGTGGTCTCATCACTGAGAACAACACGAAGAAAATCAACAAGGTCCCGATCCTCGGTGATATTCCAGTCTTGGGCTTCTTCTTCAGGCATGAAGAATCAAGCGTGACACGCGAAAGCCTCATTATCTTCATTACACCGCGCATCATTCGCGACTCGGACACAGTGGAATCATTGATCCGTGACGAGAACCAGAAGCGTAAGGTCATGATTGAAGAAGAAGTCGAACGCATCTTCGGCAGCGACTTTGGTTCTGACGACGAGTCCGAAATGGACGAGGAAGACGACCAGTAGGCCAAGGCCGACTTCGAAGTAGAAAGAGAGCCAGAAGAGAATCTGGCTCTCTTTTCGTTTATTGCCTTTGATTAGCTCCAAACGCCTTCTAAGGCGCCCTCCGCCCAGCCCTCCGACGCTGCTAGATCGTGCCACAGCTTGACTTCCGGCGAAATTCTCGTATCAAAGATAATGCCTGCGGGTGATAACACCCGGTTGCCGCCGTTGCGGAGGCAAGCGAAGAGCCCCAACATTACGGGCATTTCGCCATGAAACACACAAACGCTGTTTTCGATTCGACTCGATTATCGCGAAGAAACAAGAGTCCTAAAGACCGAGGAATCGTCTTTGGGCAATCGCTCCCGGAGGAGCGCCATGGAAACAAAGATCTTCATCAATGCCGAGGATCCGGAAGAAGTCCGGATTGCCATCACCGAGGACGCTGTCCTGCAGGGCTTCTTTTGCGAGCGAACGGCAAACGACTCTTACCTCGGAAATATCTACAAAGGCGTCGTGACGAACGTCGAGCCATCGATTGGCGCTGCATTCGTTGATTTTGGCGGCGACCGGAACGGTTTCTTGCACGTCTCAGATGTTCTGCCGATTTATCGCGAGAACAATCCTGATGCCCCCGAAATCCCGCTGAAACGGCGCGAACACGGCAACATCCACGAGTATCTAACCAAGGGACAAGAAGTCCTGGTCCAGATCACCAAGGATGGCATTGGCAAAAAGGGTCCGACGCTGACGACCTATCTGTCGATTCCAGGTCGTTACCTCGTGCTTATGCCCAGCCTTACCCGTTCTGGCGTCTCCAAGAAGATTGAAGATCGCAATGAGCGGAATCGACTGAAGAAACTCCTTTCCAAGATCGAACCGCCTCCTGGGATGGGCTACATCATCCGGACGGCAGGAGTCGGTCAGGATGTCGGCGACATCATTCGTGACCTCGAATACTTGCTTAAGCTGTGGAATACCATCGTTAAGCGAGTCAAGGGCGAACGGTCGCCAGCCATGATCTATCAGGAGTCAGATGTTGTGATTCGGACGATCCGAGACAACTTCACTCCCGATGTGGATGAGGTCTGGATCGATAACGAGACCATCTTCCGCAAAACCCAGGAGTTCGTTCGTTCGGTGATGCCTGGCAGCGTTGATCGGATCAAGTTCTACCAGGACAAGCATCCCCTGATCCATAAGTTCAGGCTTGAGGACGAAATCGAGAAGCTCTTCCACCGCAAAGTGAATTTGCCCAGTGGCGGCTCCATCGTGATCGATCAAACTGAAGCCTTGGTGGCCATCGACGTCAACTCCGGAAAAAACCGCGGTGAAGATGATTTAGAAGAAACAGCCTTCAAGACTAATCTCGAAGCCTTGGCTGAGATTGCTCGCCAGCTTCGATTGCGAGACTTGGGCGGCGTTATCATCAATGACTTCATCGATATGCAGAGCGACTCACACAAGCGCCAGGTTGAGCAAGAGTTCCGCCAAGCGTTTGTCCGTGACAAGGTCCGTTTGAAGGTGGCTCGCATCTCTCACTTCGGCATGATCGAAATGACCAGGCAGCGGTTGGGGCAGAGTCTCTATCGCAACAACGCCATGGTCTGCCCTACTTGTCGAGGCAACGGCTTTATCCGCAACGTCGACAGCATCGGTCTGAAGATCCTGCGGGAAGTGACTAATATCTTCGCCAACAACCGAGCCAAGCGGATTCAAGTGAAGTGCAATCATCGAATTGCTGACTTCTTGAAGCGCAACAAAAAGGAGCGGATGGAGGCGATCGAGAACGAGTTTAAGCGGACCGTCGTGGTCTCCGGCGAGGGCGGGATGAGCACGGAAGAGTATGAAATCAAGCGATTCGACTCCTAAACTTAGGGGGCGGTCGGAATTATTCCCGAAGCATGGGGCCTAAGTCCTTATGCTTCAATGACTTAAAATTCCTCTTTCGAGGTCTCCTATGAAACTCAGGGGATCCTTGAAGAGATTCGAGGGCGCGATAACATACCGCCCGACTCACAGGGCTGGTATGTCCATCGGAGTCGACAAGGAGCATCTTCATGTACGCAGTTATCAAAGATGGTGGCCATCAATACAAAGTTGAGGCAGGCCTAGTCTTTCGGGTTCAGTCAAAAGACGTCGAAGTCGGGTCCACGTTCACTTTTAGCGAAGTGGCAGCGATTGGCGGCGATGCTCTCCAGATCGGTAAGCCATTCGTCACCGGCGCATCGGTTGAGGCAACTGTTCTCGGCCATGGACGCGGTAAGAAAATCGTGGTCAGGAAGTTCCGCAGGCGCAAGAACTACAAGCGCAAGCAGGGGCACCGCCAGAATTACACCGAATTAAGAATTGACAGCATTAACGGCTAATCGCCTGGGAGACTACGATGTCACATAAAAAAGGACAGGGCGCATCCCGTAACGGACGCGACAGTAATGCTCAGCACAGGGGTGTCAAGAAGTACGGCGGCGAACTCGTTCGCGCTGGTAACATCTTGGTTCGCCAATGCGGCACAAAGTTCAAGCCAGGGGCCAACGTTGGTTGCGGACGAGATTTCACTCTCTTCGCATTGACCGATGGTTATGTTGAGTACGGCACTTCCCGCCGCATCAACATTGTTTCAGCTCCGGCTGCTGCAGCTAACTAAGCACAACCAATCTAAGGTTGATTAAGGATAGGCACGGGTCAGCTCGTGCCTTTTCTCGTTTGTCATGGAATTTCGCGATCACGCAGTCATAAACGTAAGAGCCGGTAAAGGTGGCAATGGTGCAATCGCCTTTCGCCGCGAGAAATACGTGGCAAAAGGTGGACCAGATGGCGGCGACGGCGGCCACGGTGGCTCCGTCTACTTGGTAGCCTGCCACCAGGAGTCGACTCTCCTGACTATGGTCCGTAATCCCCATCAAAGAGCTCGTGGTGGCGCCAACGGCGGGGCCAAGAGTATGCATGGTCCCAAGGGTGACGATGTTGTGGTGAAGGTTCCTGTCGGAACGCTGATCTACGAGAAGGAATCCGGAATCCTTTTGCGCGATCTCAAGGTCGATGGCGACCAAGTGTGTGTCGCAAAAGGCGGGCGAGGCGGATGGGGAAGTGCCCGGTTTGCTAACGCCATTCGGCAAACCCCTCGTTATGCCAACCCAGGACTGGAAGGGGAATCGCGGGTTCTTCGTCTCGAGTTGAAGCTCATCGCAGACGTTGGTTTGGTCGGTTTGCCGAACGCTGGCAAATCCACTCTCATTACCGCGGTTTCGGCGGCGCGCCCCAAGGTCGCAGACTATCCATTCACTACTTTGCAGCCTCACCCTGGCATTATCGAACTCTCAGATTTCCGCCGTTTTGTGATGGTGGATATCCCCGGTTTGATTGAAGGTGCCAGCGAAGGCCATGGCCTTGGCCATCGGTTCCTCAAGCATGTAGAGCGGACTCGGGTTCTCATCCACTTGGTCGAGTTAGCCCCGATGGATGAAAGTGACCCGGCTGAGAACTACAAGACTATCGTTGCCGAGTTAGGTCGCTATTCACCAGCTCTTGCAGCCAAACCAATGCTGACTGTTTTCAGTAAGGGCGATATGGTGGTCGACGGCGACAAGCAGGCGGCTGAATTGGCTGAGCAACTCGGAATTAAGGCCTACTCCATTAGTTCCGCAACCCACACGAACCTCACCCGCGTCCTCGAAGACGCCTGGCTCCTCTTGCATCCCCAAGAGGATTAGGCCCCCAATTCCCGGAAGTGCATAAACTCCCAGGGAATTGTCATTCCAAACTGAATCCCAAGCGCCCAAGGGTCGATAAAGACGATATGACCATCTGTGTCCATATTGTATTTTTCGAGCTGGGGTGAATGATGTTTGACTTGAAAAGAACCTTGCAAATGGCTGTCGCAGCCGATGCTTCCGACTTGATCCTCAAGACGGGAAGTCAGCCGGCATTGAAGGTGGCGGGGAAGGTTCTCTTCGTCTCAGATGATGTCATTACTCTGGAAGATGGTGACAAACTGGTGGACGAAATTGCACCAGGTCCAATGAAGACGAGATTCGAGCAAGAAGGGGAGGCCGACTTCTCCTATACGAATTCTGAGGCCGGTCGATTCCGCTGCAATCTATATCGACAAAAGGGCTCCATGGGTTTGGTCATGCGCCAAATTAAGGATGTCATTCCGGCTTTCGCTGATCTGAACTTGCCGGTTCAGCAGTTCACTCATTTTGCTGGCCTTGACCGGGGCATCGTCTTTGTGACGGGCGTGACGGGCAGTGGCAAGTCCACGACACTCGCCGCCCTTGTTGATTTCATCAACAACACCAGAAACAAACACGTCATCACCCTCGAAGATCCGGTGGAATATACTTTCAAGGACAATCTCTCGATCATCAGCCAGCGTGAAATAGGGGTCGACACCAAGAGTTTCGCCACCGGCCTCAAGGCCGCGATGCGTGAAGCGCCTGATGTCATCATGGTGGGTGAAATTCGAGATGAGGAGACCATGCAGGCAGCGATCTCTGCAGCTGAAACGGGGCACCTAGTCCTAACGACGCTTCATACGGTGAACGCCATCCAAACGGTCGAACGAATCCATACGTTCTTCCCGCCACATCAACATGAGTTGGTGCGGCTCCAGTTGTCGACGGTCTTGGCAGGAGTTGCCTCCCAGAGACTCATTCCGAACCTCAAAACAACCGGCATGGTTCCAGCCATCGAGCTCTTGATGGCCACGCCTCGAGTTCGAGAATTGGTTTTTGAGGGCAAGACTCTTGAGCTCGACAAGGCACTGACTGAAGGGCAGGAATATTACGGCACCCAGACCTTCAACATGAGCCTCAGGAAGCACTATGAAGACGGGATCATCTCTCTCGATGATGCGTTGGCGGCATCAGACAATCCAGATGACCTGAAATTGATCATCCGGGGCATTGAAACCGGTGCTGGTTCGAGTCAATTCACCTTCTAAGGGCGAACCCAGGCAGATTTGTTCGAGAACCTCGGGATTTAGGGAATACAGGCCATTTATTGGCGTCTCAGAAGGACGTTCCCCTTGTGGCCTCTGTGAGTTAAGATTCGAGACAGGAAATGCGTGTAAGCTACCTATTGAGGTCGCCTTACAAGCAAATGTATGATCCAGACTTGAGCTGCTCAGCAACCAAGATTCAGTGATGGAGGGATTCGGGATCCAGATGTCGGCGTTAAAGACGCCCCGGATTTCGAACAAATCGGCGAAACAATGAAGATAACCACTCAAAGAAAACTCCTGTGGGTCGTCAACTTCTTTTTGGTCTTAGGCCTTCTTAGCTTTGTTTTTCTCATGCAGAAGAACGGTGGTAAGGCGCGCACTAAAGATCTCAAAGAGTACGTTCGCCGGGTGGAGTCTAAGCTGAAGGCCGTGAAGCCTCCCAAGATGGACTCTGACGGCACCGGCCGGTCGAAGACCGACAAGTTGAAAACCTTCTTGTCGAAGAGCTTTACATTCGAAGGCTATATCAAACCGAAGGTAGAGAATGTTGGAACTGGCGGCCCAGCTGCGAAAGCAAAAGCGCCAGCGCTCAGCACATTGGTTGAAGTTCACATGGTTCTGGCTCCTGAAGGAGGGGAATCGACGGGGGTCAGTTCAGGACCGTCATCTGCGGGCGCATTCGTGCAAATCAAGTCAGTCAAGGCTGACCAGTTCTCGACCTATTGGTATCGCGTTGGCGAAACCATTGGTGAGGGCCAAGACCACCGTGCCGATATAGACCCCATGCTCAAGAAGTGGGGGCCATGCGTGCTCTTGCGTGTGACTGATGATGGCATTGTCTGTTCTTGGAATAAAGAAGAAGACGAGGGCATAGTTCAAATTCAACGAGAAGCTGAGCCGACGAATGCTTGGGTTGAAGGTCCTGGGGTGAAAGTTGGTGGCCCTGGTGTCATCAATAAAACACAGATTCCAAAGGGCGTCATTACGCCTGCGAGTCTCGGTATTTCTCTCTTCCGTCCCGGCAAGACTCGTAAGGGCGATTCGATTATCGAATTGACCAAGGAAGGTCTTGATCTCTTCGATCGCGGGGAAGGTGAGAAACTGCTGGGCGAAATCGGCACCAAGAAGAGTAGTGCCGGTTTGGAAGTGACGAGCATTCCAAAGCGCTTCCAAGAATTTGGTCTGCAGCCAGGCGATGTCGTGATCAAGGTTGACAACACCTCGGTCAAGAATAAGGCCACTGTGACCAACTATGTCCGCAAGAACTACAGGAAGAAGAACAACTTCTCCGTGACAGTTTTGCGCAACGGCAAACAAAAGATGTTCAACGTCAAAGTACCGAAGAAGACATCTGGCCTTGGCAATGCCGGGCGTGGTGTGAAATTCGGTCAGTAGTTAAGAGTTTGAAATGACAGCCTCAAAGGCTTATTGAAAGGCAACGCTTTTGTAGGCGTTGCCTTTTTTTGTGGTGGGTTAGGGTACATGGAAGCGAGCAACATGATGACGCCTCGTTTTGGAATCGACGTTGGCAATAGCACGACGAAGTTACTTCGGTTGCCAAAGGGCCCACCTCCGGAAAACCGCACTGAGTTCAGCAAGTGGGCTTCTCACTGCGAGTTGCGGCGGGGGAGTTTCGAAGAGATTCTGAACTGGATCCCAAAGAGTGCCTTCGTGGACCTCGTGAGTGTCGACCCCATTCGCTCTGGGGAATTGCAACGTCAGCTGGAAGATCAGGGGACGGTTGTTTGGTCCTGGACCAGTTCGAACTTGCCGATTGCGAACACCTATGCCGATGACACGACCTTAGGTCCCGATCGTCCGTTGGCAGCCTACGCTGCCTTCGCCGAGCTCAGGAGCGCTGCCGTTGTCGTTGATGCTGGTACGGCGTTGACCGTTGACCTTGTTGACGACGATGGGGTTTTTCTTGGCGGCGCTATTGCCCCCGGAATGCAAACCATCGCCTGCGCCTTGGGAGACGCTGGGGCCATGCTTCACGATACACCGGCTCGCAATCTCGACTTTCCGGGAGAGTCCACCACGGACTGTTTGGCGCTGGGGAGTTTCGCGACTTTCGCCGGCGCTTTGCAGGAGCTTGTGCACCGCGCAAAGCGCAAGATCCCAAGTGCGAAAGTTGTTGTCACCGGTGGCGACGCGAAAGTAGTCATGGAAGTGCTGAAGGAAAATGGGCCAATTGAGCGCTCCCTGATTCCGATGGCATTGGCCTTGCTCTCATGGAGCCACGAGGAAAATGATGACTGATCCATCAGAGAGGATTTATCAGCGATTGACTCCTCCGGGTGTCGGTGGCATTCATGTGTTTGCACTTGAAGCACAGGATCTTGACGCATTTACTGAGGCGCATTTCATTGCCAAAGGGCGGGGCCAAAACGATCTCAATTTCGGTCACTTGATTGATGGTGATGATCTGATTGATGAAGTGATCATACATCGTCGACCTGATCGTCTAGATTTGTCGATCCACGGCGGTATTGCCGTAGAGAAACGCGTGGCAGAATTGCTTGAGTCATGCGGCTTTACCAAGGGCGAAATCTCCGAACCAACAAAGAGGCGGAACCAAGCACCAGCTCTTTATGAGGAAGCCGATGCTTGCTTGAGAGAAGCCATATCACCGCATGCCGTTCTTTTCTTCTTAGCGGTTCTTGAGGGTGGGCTCGTTCGTGAGGTCACCGGTTGGATTGAGACGTTGGCGCCAGGTGAGGCTGAACATGAAGCACGGCGCGTTGGTGTCGAAGCGGCGATTGACTCGATGCTGATACGGGCAGAATTCGGCATGTCGATGTCGTCGCCGCCGCGCGTCGTTTTGGCGGGGCCGGTGAATGCAGGGAAGAGCACGCTGTTCAATACGCTGCTCGGCAAGGAAAGGGCGATCGTCGCTGATGAGGCCGGAACGACGCGAGATCTGATCGAGGCCCCGCTGGAATTGGATGGCTACCCATTTGCTCTCATCGATACGGCAGGGCTCAGAGAAACATCCCACGAAATTGAAGGCCTCGGCGTACTGAAGGCTCGTTCCGCCCAACGCCAAGCATCGATTGTTATCTATGTCCAACCCGCGGCAACCTTTTTGACTGACGAAGATGTGGATACGGAATGGGATCAGAAGGCTCAGCTCCTCATGGTCGGAAGTAAGGTCGACGAGTTGACAGCGGCGGAACGAGGGGAACTAAATCTCCGCTTCCCCCAGGTGCTGCCCATTTCTTGCCAAGAAGAGGTTGGGTTCGATGAGTTGCGACGACGCATCATTTTTCGATCGCCGTTTGCCGGCCCAGCGGTTAGAGAATTCCCGTGTCCGTTCACCAAGCGGCAAGTGGAGCTGTTAGTCGAGGCTCAAGGTGTACTGCCCAATGACCCCGGGGCGGCAGCATCCTTGTTGAAAGAGCTACTTTTCGGCTGAATTGCGACCTTCGCCGTTTTTATTCGACGCTGGCGTCAATCCTCGATACCCTGCCCCTGACAACAACGATCCATTTTTCGGAGTAGGCTCTTGGCCGAGAAACGCGACTTCATCTCAATCGATGATTTCTCCAACGAAGAAATCGAGATTCTCTTCGTCATTGCTGACAAGATGAATCTACTCTTGCACCGAAGCCACGGCGTTCTTGCCGGGCATTTGATGGGCAGCATGTTTCTTGAGCCGAGTACACGAACCAGGCTGTCGTTTGAGGCGGCTATGAATCGTCTCGGCGGTCGTGTCATCACCATGTCGGACGTCGCGGCTTCGTCGTTTTCGAAAGGGGAGACGCTGGCCGATAGCGTGCGCATCGTTAGCTCGTATACCGACATTTTGGTCTTACGCCATCCCGTTGCTGGTGCCGCGAGGTTGGCCGCTGACTATGCCCCCGTCCCAGTAATCAACGCCGGCGATGGTGGGCACGAGCACCCGACCCAAACTCTTTGTGACCTCTATGCTTTGCGTCAGACCAAGGGGCGTCTCGAAGGACTCAAGGTCATCATCTATGGCGATCTGAAATACGGCAGGACAACTCACTCGCTGGCGCTCGCCTTGGCACGATTCGGTACCGATGTCCTATGCATCGCTGAGCCTGGATTGGAACTGCCGAAATACGTCCGGGATCGCATGGCAACTGTCGAGCAGACCCTGGAGCGGGAGATTGTCGTGGAAGATGACAACTCTGTTTTCTCTGGCGATAAGCGCGAAGCATTGCTCTACAGTCAGGACCCCGACGCTTGGCCGATTGCAGATGGAAACTTGCAGTTGGCAAAGGTCAAGTTTGATGCCATCTATGTCACTCGGCTCCAACGTGAGCGGATGTTGACGGAAGATGGGGATTGCGGATCAGCGCTGCCCCCAATCGACGCACGTTTCTTGTCCCATCGCGCCTTTGAGGACGCCGTTGTTCTTCATCCGTTGCCGCGCGTCGACGAGATCGATCATGAAATTGATGGCGATCCGCGAAGCTACTATTTCAAGCAAGCGGCCCTGGGCGTTCCGGTTCGGATGGCTCTTATTTCCTTTTTGCTCGGCCATGAGATGATGCGGGTAGAGCCTGCACCCCGTCGTGCGGAACAAATCGAAGAAAAAGTTCGCTGCGCCAACAAGGGATGTGTCATCGAGACTGAAGGTAATTACTTGGTCCAAAAAGTCTGGGTCGCCTCGGATGGCACCGCGCACTGCGTGTTCTGCGACGAAATCATGCCATAGGTATTGGTGCGAAACCGCACGAGAACCCTTGGCTATTCAACACGCTTCTTGCTCCTCCCTCTATCCCCGCGTCTCTAAGTGTTTTATTTTCAATGGTTTACGTGGGTTTCCGCACGTATCCTTCTAATTTGGCAGATTCTGAGCTCATTGGCATGGTCTTCGCTTTAAGTCAGTTGACCCTTATCAGGGTCAGCTCCTTAGCTCGAATGGATCTCCCGAATTCCCTGAGGGGAGATCCTCAAGACTGACTGGGCGATGAGAAATCATCTCCGGGGAAACGCGTAAGTTCGAGATTTTGTGAGATTCCTGTGCTGAAGAGTAGAGAAAATCGGGTTGGGTCCATATCATGTGCCGACCCGACGCTGAAGGTACGTCTTCAGTTTGAATCTTGGGGAAAAAATGAGGCTATCCATGCCTCGATGTTCGGAGGAAAATGGTCTATGTCGCGTACGAGAACGCGCATATCGTCAATTATATTGATGATTGCCTTCATGTTGTCGCCATTCCTATTTGTCGCTTGCGGAGGCGGTGGATCGGGATCAAGCGGTGGTAATAACAGTGTCTTAAATAGTGTCTCTGCGATTGTGGGTGGTACTGGAACATCAGGTCTTCCAGGTCTCTCAACGATCTTGCGAGACGGTGCGATTGAATTCGCCTTTGGTGGCAACATCGACGGCGGTATTTTCGACGATGGCTTGAGCGACGGATTCGTGAATGATGGCACGAACGATACCGTTTTCAGCGGTTTGAGAACTTTGGACAATCTCGCCAGCACGGTGAGTGTTCCATACTTCGCTTATCGCAATCAGACTGCGGCCCGCAACGCGCTCCAGATTCTTGACAACACAATGCCGGGTATGCCAACTCATCCCGGCATCATCGGTCGTCACACGACCAAACTAAACACACTCGTGTTTGATCCGAACGTGACCCAGAACTTTGTCGACGAGTTTCCCGAACTTTCCCTTTCAAACGGGTTCGCGGCAAACCGTCAATATGACATTTTCATTCCCTTGAATTCGGGCATCCGAATCAACGGTGAGGCGTTTCAGACTTTCGGTGCACGACCTCCGGTTGCAGCTCCGACTTCCTCGAACCAGACAGGTGACCCAACGGTCTTCCGAACTGGACCAGGATTCCTGACACGTCCAGCGCCTCAAGTTTCTGAAATCACAGCTGAATCGCTTGATGCCATGAACTTGAATCCTGCCACAACACCAATCGCCTATAACGATACACTGATTGTGCGTTTTACTGAGTCAATTGACCCAGCAACCGTCGATTCCTTGGTCAACCTTATTGTGCGGAACAACGATGTTATTGTTGGTTCGCCAACTTTGCCAAGCGGTGACCCTCGTCCAGGCATCATTGTGCCGGCGACGATTGTTGCTGATGCGGCTCAACGCGAATTTCGCATTACGCCGTCGCCAAGCTTCGGTGGTGGACCTTTCGAGATCGAATTGACAATCAGTCGATTCGATACAGCGATTCCGTCAGAAGACGCCAAGAATCTGAAGGGCCTTCCCCAGGGAGCAGCCGGTATTTCCTTGCCTATTCAAGGATTGGTTCCTCCTGTTGCTGGCGAGATTTTCCCTGCCGATGGGATTGTCGTTGCCTCTGCAACCTTCACGACAATAGTCGAAATAGGGGAGCCAACTGTGGCTTCCTTCATCGAGAGTTTTGATGACCAGGTGCAATTCGCTGCTGCGACAGCGCCAGTTGCTCTTGGTGGTGTCGAAAATGTTGCCGAATGGGCTCTCGACGGAAATGGCGTGAACATCGGCCAACTCCGTGGTTTGCAAATTGACGGAACTCCAATTGCTCCGGCTTTGGGTGTCCTGAATCCAGGTGCTCGTGTTCAATTCGCATTGCAGGCTCCAGGCATTATGAACGCCTTGAACCCGTCTTGCACCACGCCGCTTTGCTCTTATGCGTCGCCTTTTGACGACAACCTGATCAATAACGGCGTTGCACCAAATGGTGGTGGTCGCTTGCAAGCGATCTATATCACCAACGGTGCTGGTGGGCCGATGACCGGGCAGTTGCCTGGTGGATTGACCGATACTTTCGAATTAGTTGAGTGGGGCACTGTGGCGCAAGTCGCATCACCTGTGACTTACAATGGCTTCCAGATTCGTGCGGGTCACACAACACGGAACCCAATCAACAGTAGCTCAGCTACTGGATTGGACTCCGCTTGGGATCGTAACTATGATCTGAGGAACCCTCAGAATGAGTTCCTTTTCCCAGGATCTCATCCTGCAGCTGCTGACCCGTTCTTTACGCCAGAGATGTCGCCGATCCTGTCTTTTGGACCAGCGCCTTATTTCACTGGTGTAGTGACATTGAATGGAACGTTCATTCCTTATCCACGCCTGACCATGCCATTCGACTATCGTGACCAGCAGACTGGCCCTCAGGTTGGAGCAGGAGGTAATGTTCGTCCAAACGTTGTGTTTGAGTACATTGTTCCTGAGCCTCACATGACTAATGCCGGTACAATGTTCGTGAACATTTCTTTGGGAACGAACTCGGTCTTGTCAACTCCGTTCCGCCGTAACTTCGGACGTGGCAACTCAACGATTTCCTTCGCCAAGGATCCTGTTGAACACCACATGCGATTTACCATGGCGAAGCAGAACTCGATTGCAACTTCTAGGTTCTACGACACCAGCCAATCTAACCCGACATTCACTGCATTCGAAATCACACCGAATGTGCTGGACCGCCCAATTGGGACTCGGATGAAGATCGAGTTGGCTTCGAAGAACAATAGTAGTGCCATCGTCAACGAGTCGGATTGGCAGACTTTCGTTGATTTCAATGGAACGATCTTAAATAACGCTCTGACCTCTGTCAGTGGCAGCCAGTTCTTGAAGGCGCGTTTCACTTTCCAGTCCAACTTGCTGACCAACACAGCTCCATTCATCGATGGATTTGTGGCCGGATTTAGCTTCGTTCCTGGACCGTAGTTCGCCCAAGAGTTCTTAGTTTTAGGAAAGCCCCGACCAATTGGTCGGGGCTTTTTTTTGGCCCAACCCGTTTGACCCCACATCTACTTAGTTGAAGAAAGCCGCGCTGCCGCGGTTGGTGTCGCTCGGGACGTGCATGGCAGCGAACTTAACGTCCTTCGTCTCTGTCAGAATGACATCAGCTATGTAGCTCGGAGGTCGTATGGGTTTGATTGGTTGTTTGGTCGTTGGATTCGTTGCCGTCTGGGGACTACTCATTGGTAGTTTCCTGAACGTCGTGATCTATCGCCTCCCTCGCGAGTGCCTCAGTGTCTGGCGTCAAGCACGCTCACGCTGTCCCCGATGCGGAATACAGTTGCGCTGGTTCGATAACATACCGTTGGTGAGCTACCTCATCCTGCTACGTGGCCGCTGTCGCGGTTGCAGGGCCGGTATTTCGTGGCGTTATCCCTTAGTCGAGCTGAGCACGGGCCTGGCATTTGTCGGTCTTTTGCTAATCGATGTTCCAGCTGCTGAGATTGAGTACCTCAATCTCGCCCATGTCGGCTGGAAATTGTGGGCCATGCATGCGCTGATTACTTCTGTGTTGATTGCCCTCAGCCTCATCGACTACGACTATCGGATCTTGCCGGACGTTTTGACTAAGCCGAGCATTCTGATTGCACCGATCCTTGTGTTTTTGGTGCCAGAACTCATGCCGCTTAGCCCCTGGCAACCATTCGAAAGTGATGGAGATTGGTCGGCCAACTTCAATGCCTTGGCCAACGGTGTCGTCGGCGGCCTGACGGCGATGGCGACTCTTTGGAGCATTGGTTGGCTCGGAAGCAAAGCATTTAGGAAACCCGCCATGGGACTTGGTGATGTGAAACTCATCGCCGGCATGGGCGGAATTCTTGGGTTTTGGTTCCTGATGGTAATCGTGGTGGCATCCTTCGCAGGGAGCATCATTGGAATCTTAGTTTTAGCGATCCGGAAAGATCGTTACGTCCCTTTTGGTCCTTTCCTTGCCCTCGGCATGATGGTGGTCATGTTTCGTGGGCCTGAGCTTTTGGAAAGTGTACTGAACCTGATGAGCAGGGGAGCAGGCCGTTGAGTGACGGCCAAATTCCAGGGCAGAAGATGGTAAGGAGGAGTATGACCATGTTTAGAAGCAAGAGTTGCCGACTATTCTCGGCCCTGTTCTTGTGTGTGCTGATTTCTGCGTGCGCAACGTCTGAGGACGAAACTGTCGCCGATCGCAGGGCCAATGGCCTTGAGCAAGATAACGTCAGCCTCAAGAAACAAATCGAAGATTTGAATGCTGTGGAAGTTGCTTTAAACCGTGAATTGGAATCTGAGAAAAATAGCTCAGTCCAACGCCAAAACAGCGACCGTGAGTTGTCCCAAGAGAACGTACGTCTTCGTGCACAAGTCGCTCAATTGAGAGCGGATCTCGAAAACGCAAGCAAGACGACGGAAGAGATTCGTCCTGTAAGCCAAATCGAAACATCCGGACTCAGTGGTCGTGACATCGAAGTTGTTGAGAAGAGCGACGGGAGCGTCGCTGTCCGGGTTGGCGGTACAGCCATGTTCAAGACTGGCCAAGACACGCTTACGCGTTCAGGTATGAAAGTTTTGGACCGGGTTGGCTCTTTTCTAAAGAGTCGCGGAGACCTGCAGGTGAGTGTTGAAGGTCATACTGATGCCACACCTCTTGGGAAGACTCAGAGCATCTGGGGAACTAATCTCGCTCTGTCCCTGGCTCGCGCCATGGCGGTACAGGATTACCTCCGGGCCAAACAGAACATCTCTGAGAAGAGAATGCGTGTCGTTGGTTACGGTGAGCATCGGCCACTTGTGCCGGGCACATCGAAGGCGGCCAATGCCAAGAATCGCCGGGTCGAAATCGTCCTGCACGCCAATTCGATCTAAGCCTGCGCCACCCATCTGCGACGATTTACTGCCTGTTCTTCATCAATCAGAAGACTGGCCAAATATCGCAGCATGAGGCGTCCATAGAAGAAATAAGAAAACCCCGTTGGGTTCATCGACGGGGTTTTCTCTTGCCAAGAATTTCATCTCGCTCTACTCTCAAGCTCCCAAGTATCCTCACAAGGAGCACGGCAGATGGCTAAACACGGCCCCCAAAACATCAAGAACGTTTGTATTGTTGGTCACGGCGACAGTGGGAAAACCACCCTCGCCGACGCGATGATGTTCAAAGCTGGCGCGACAAAACGCCTTGGCAGCGTCAAAGACCATACCTCCATTTTTGACTTTGACGATATGGAACGGGAGAAGTTGCACTCAATCGATAGCGCCATCGCCCGTTGCGAGTGGCAGGAAGATCTGATCCAAGTGATCGATACGCCTGGCTATCCCGACTATATCGCAGACGCAGTTGGCGCGATCTCTGCGTGTGAAGGTGCGATTGTTTGTGTGAATGCAGCGAATGGTGTCCAAGTCACAACCCGTCGCGTGATGCGAGCCGCCGAGAAATTAGGGCGGGCGCGCATGATTGTTGTGACCAAGTGTGATTTACCTGAACTCGATATCGGAACGATTGTCGAAGACATCAGGACTTGGTTCGGTGACGTGTGCATTCCGATCACATGGCCTGCTGGAACTGGCGACAATTTTGGCGAACCAACTCGGTTGCTTCTAACTAAGGGTGGAGACACGGAAGAGGGGCAGAGTTACTATCAGAGCTTCGTCGAGTCTGCGGTGGAAGTCGACGACGACGTTGTCGCACGCTACCTTGATGGTGAAGAAATCAGCGGTGAAGATCTCAAGCGCTGCTTCATCAAGGCGGTGGCTGACGGTAACCTTGTGCCAATCATCTTTACCTCTATCGAACAGGGCGTTGGAGCAGGGGGCGTCTTAGACGCCATCGAGGACTTGTTTCCCAGCGCCGGGCATGCC
>JBLINQ010000036.1:0-34282 GCA_047639315.1 Planctomycetota bacterium | reverse complement strand
AGCGATAGGTGGTGATTTCGGATGACGGGAGAATCGCCCGAAGGCAGGCCTGCGCGGTGGGGTGGTCAGTTTAAGCGTACTAACCGAACGTCCTTCACTCGTAATTGAACGAAATGGTGCATTTTGAGGATGTGAGAGTGGCATACAGCAGATTTTTCACCTGTCAACCAATTTCCTCATAACAAAACCTATAATTCTTTGACTTTTGCCGTGATGTTTTTGCACAGTCCTTCTATAAGCAAACAAAGGGCGGACGCCGCCGCCCAGACCATTGAAACAGTAAGAGCTGATCTCTCATTTGTAGAGAAGGTCTGTCCACAAGTCGGGAATTCGGACTGCAAGTCCTTGTTTCCGGAGTTCGCGTGCTTGGTCAACGGTGACAGCTATAGGGCTCGGTGCTCCTTCATGGGGGCCAACATGAGCCACGTCTGGTGTGTCAAACAAACCAAGCGTCTTTGGTACGAAAGGAAGGCATATGTTCTTCAAATTATCAATGTTCTCGGCATCGATGCTTCTTGTCCTCTCGGGAGCGCTCTGCGCTCAGGGCTTATCTACGTCTGATTCAAGTGTCGGTGTTGGAAAAGGCGGTCGAATCGTCCTCGCTTCGAGCACTGAAACATCTGGTAAGTTTTCGCTGATTGATAACAAGGGTATGACGACCCACAGTGGTACCTGGAACAAGCAGGACGGCTACCTTGCATGGACCTCGAAGACCGGTGAACCAGCGATCCAGGGGTCGACCTACTGGGTCGAAGGTGCTTGGCGTGTGTACTGGAATGTCATTCCGACTCTTCAGAATCCAAACGTCGCGAGTGGCACTACGAGTATTACACCCCAAGGACAGGTCGTAGCCAAAGGCAAGAGTGTTAAACCCTCGAATGCCAAATTAGTGCGAAACAAGAAGGCACCCATTGAGGTTCGTCTAGTCTCCAAGAGTCGAAACACAAAGACGATGAAGTCATTCAGTCATACTCTCGCCAAGAATTCGATACGATCAAACAAGACCAGCAAGAAGGTCCCCGCGAAGTCGAGCCGTGCTAAGAAACCAGCAAAACTCACCCTGTGTTTCGAATCAAAAGATGCCAAAGACAACGCTGTAAGAAATCAGCCCCAACCAACAACGATTGTTGCATTTCGTGGTCGCGAGATATCCCCAAAGAAGTCCATTGGCAAGAAGCACTTTTACGGCGCCAGGCGTCTCATTGCAGCCCGACAGGGTACGACGAATCAACGGTAGGACTATGTCTACATAGGTGATTGAGATCGCGGCACGAGATTGCAAACGAAGCCATGCGCCTTTGGCGTACACACTCTAAGAGGTCAATGGGCTAATTCTTTGGTCCCTTCGTCTTCGATTCGTCCCAAACGATGCTGAAGTAGCCGACATACATTTCTTCTGTCGATTGCAGACCGAAGTAGACTTCTTTATTCGGATCAGGGTTATACGGATTCTTGCTGCTGTTGTCGTAGACGGCTGTGCCTATGAGAACTGAACCTGGCTGCAAGATCTTGGGCTCAGCTAAGGTGTATTCATGTTGCCAATCGAAGTCGTAGTGTGGGACATCCAAGAGAACTTCAGTCCGACCATCCGGGTGTTTCAACTCATAACGAAAACTCTTGCCGCGATAATGCATGTGCGGGTGCAACGATAATAGTACTCCCTTGCGCGGAATCTTGAACTCAACGCGCCGCGTGTAATTTGGCTCCCCAGGTGGGATGCGTAGGGCTAAAGTTGCCAACGAATGGGTGTTTACCACTTCCTTAGGGCGTTCCTTCCAGAATTGAAGCCCCAACTTGGTACTTGTCTTCGTCGCACGTCCGTTCGGTGTGAAGTGAAATTGGAATACGATTTTCGATCCTGCAGGAATGAACTTGCCACGGTTTTCGGGATATTGTCGGCTATTCAATCCAGGGAGTGACGAGAGCAAATAACCAACCAGCCCGTTCTCGCGCGATGTGAACACGTTGTGACGATAGCCAGCGCTCTTAGCTTTTTGCAGTTCTACACTTTCTAAGTTCTTGCCGTTGGACATTTGCGCTTGTCGCGCCTTTCCAAAGAAGAACTGTGCCTCACCTTTTTTTGCGCCTTGAACTAAGTCCATGAATCTAACTCTTGGTCGGTATGGCCGATAAGCTCCTTTCGCAGCACGACGTGAGCGAGACAAGAACATGAGTACATGGTGCACGACTTCAGGATTCGTTGACTTGACTTCGGCCGCCTTGATCCAGGTGTCTTTCTCAAAGGTCTTTTCAACTAAGTAATATTGATAAGTGAGTAGACCTTCAGCAGGTACTTCGAATTCAGGTGCTTCAAGAATCATGTCTGGCTGACCGATTTGCCAAACATCGGTGTAAACTTTTGGCTTGGATCCATCCTTGGGATTACCTTCTGGGCATCCGGCTTTGACCCATTCTTTAAGAGTCGCCTTGTCTTCTGCGGCGAGTAACCGTGCGTTGCTGAATTCGCCATGCTTAGGATTGGCATTCCACGGCGGCATGGCACCACTGTCAATGACTTCCAAAATCGTATCACTCCAACCCGAGGCCTTACGATAACTTTGGAGTTCGAACGGAGCGGAGCCGCCCTGATGATGACATTCGTTGCAGTTGTTCTCCAAGATCCTCTGAACCTTGCCGTAGTAGGTCGGGGCCCCTGCAGTGGAGCGAGAAGATTTTGGCCAAGTGCCGATGGCGCAACCCCAAGGGTCTGTGTTTGCCAGCTGTTTCGTCTTGCCGTCCACGATGACTGTAAGGGCATCCTTTAGGTAGTTTTGGGTGGGAGCTTTCTTGCGGTAGGTGCCAACCTTGCCAGTTTCCGGATCGGCACTTCGTTCGAAACCGTATTGGTCATCAATGGCTCCACGATATCGTAGTTTGAAAGCAGCATCGTAAACGAGGACCTCAGTCGTTCTCGTGACGTGGAGTTGCTTGGCGATGCGGGCATCCTCATCCCAAACCAAAGCTGTGGTTGCCTGGTGGGTTTCGCCCCAAGTCTTAAGGAATTCTGCCGAGTCTTGTGGACTTGAGTCAATGACGAAGAACCGAACGCCTCGCCCTTCAAAGATCTTGGCAATTTCAACCAGACGAGGTGAGTAGATCTTTGACATGGGGCAGCCTTCGCTGGTCCAGGCCAAGACGATTCCTTTGAGGCCTAAGATTTTGCGGAGATTGTAGCGTTGGCCATGGATGTCATAGATGGACCGTAGAGGCAATTTGCCAATCGCCTGATCTTGGGAAGAAGGCGCATCCCCCTGAGCCATGCTTGGAGACGTGATGCACATGAGTACCAGCAGGCACAGTGTAACTTTGATCATGTGCCGCATTGTTTCGTTGATTACCTTCATGACTGACTCCTGGGCCTGCTTGCTTGACTTGGACCGCATTGTGGGGCGCAACGTCGACCCAAAGTCGAGCGTAATCTGCCGGTCTTGCGAGGCCTGGTTAACCTCGATGTGCTGAGACCCGATTTGTAACCGACCCGCTATAGAAATGTTACCGCTTTTGGGGCGAATTTCTTGGCTGGAATAGGAACTCTGGTCATCGCGGTTTTGCCGCTCGGCGATCAGGGCTGGGATCAGTGCTAAGATGTTCGTTTATAGCGAACACAATGGCTCTGTTAGCCACCCAGGATATTGAGAGGATGAGACCATGGACTCTCCTGAATCCACTAACGAAGCTACTATGGTCATGGAGGTTGACCTTGGCTGCGCTGAGTCCATCGAACTCGCATAAGACCTTGGTTCTAACTAAGCAGTTTGTACGGGAACCTCGGCTCGTGTGAATTTCGGGCGAGGATGTTGTCGGCTCAAAAAAGGTCTATGTTTTGGCTCGGCGAGGCGACGTGTCGGTTAGTTTTGGCGCTTTGGTCTTTCACGAAGACGATAGTGCAGAAAACAAGCAGATCTATGTAACGCCAGAGGCGAGGCGATTTGGTGCGGCCCGCGAGATCCTGCGCTTCCCGGAGGCATCTGCGAAGACTCTTGGATACCACGCGATCCGTTTGGAAACTGGGATTCTGCGAGGCGGTGCTATGAAGCTTTATCAGTCAGAGGACTATGCCGCCATTGACAGCTGACGATCTTGCGTCTGTGATCTTCCAGGCCGTTGCTTCGAGACAATTGATCTGACCGCAGAAACGTCTCAAGACGGGGCGGGCTTTATTGTTTGATCACACACTTGCCATCGTTTTGTTTGGCTATCTTTTCCATGAACTTGTGATCTGAGCTCCGACCGATAGAGACGGAGTGAATTTGGACTTTTCTCAGTGAGTTCATCTTATGGATCTCTCGTAGCATTTGATTGGGCTCAGTGATGCGCCCTCGGTAGGCCCGGCCATCGGAAAGAAAGTAGATGGTGTCGGCGGCAAGTTTGTAAGCCTTGTCATGTGAGCCGCGGCCAATCAACTCGAAAGCCTCTTCTAAGGCGTCAAAGATGTTTGTGTTTCCGCCCGGCTCCAGGTTTTCAGCCCACTTGGTTACTGCAGCCTTGTTGGCGGCCGTAGCGACTTGCATCTTCTTCTTCCAGAGTTTCGGTTCTCCGTTGTAGTAAACGATGTTGAAGGTGCCGTCTTTGGGTAGAGAAGCGATCGACTGTAAGAGTTGTTTCTTGGCAAAGTCGTAGCGTCTCTTGCCAGTACGAGCGTTCTTCGGGAAAGGTATGTTGCCACCCGGTTGATAGTTTGGGGCATCTAGGGCCCAGAGCATGCTGCCACTAATGTCGAGGACGTAGATGATGTTCTTTGAACGAGTCTCGATGCCAAAGAAATAGGCACCTTCCTTGTCCTTGGCTACGTCATCCTCTTCGGGATCGTAGTATGTCGATTCTGGGTCGAACCCTTCTTTGTTCGATGCCCACCATTTCTGCCAGAGAGATGCATTGTCGTGGAAGTTCTTCCCCGTGATCTTTCGGAGCGCAGTTATGATATCGGTGACTAATCGCCCTTTCTCAATTTCTAACCGCGCGATCAACGGGCCGACGCTGCTTGGAGACTTAACTTTTTTCAACAGCGAAATGGCGACTAGACGGACTTGCCAATGTTCATCATTCAGCGCTTGCTCGCCTGGGGTCGCCGCGCTCTTCGGAACGAGGTAGTCCAGTGCGGAAAGGGCAGCAACTCTTTCGGCCGGTAATTTCGCATTGAGAGCTATCTCGGCTAAGCATGCTGCAAGAGCTGGATGATCAATCGTTCCAAGCATTCTCAGGAACAGCGCGCGACCAAGAACCTTTTTTTGTTTGCCCAGGTGATCAACAAACTTCGTCGCAGCTTCGCCCTTCAAGGAGTCTCGTACCGACCGCATCAAGTTGTCGGCGGCACCAAGAAGCCTCTCTTGCAGTTCTTCGGTGTCCTCCAGCTTCTTGTTGAGCTCGTCGTATTCCTTCCTTAATGGGGCGATTTTCGCCTCGGCAGCTTCGATCGCTGCCACCGAAACCTGGTTGTTGCGGGTTCGCTTATCAATTCGCTTTGCAACTTCGGAGCGAATCTTTGCCCCCAACTTCTCGTACTTTTGACGCGTCTTGTCGACGTCGGAAGACACTTTTGAGAGTGCTTTGACCAAGAGGTCGACACCACTTGGATCACCAAAGGTCTCTATGATCCCAATGGCCTCAATCTGTAGCGCCTGTTTTTTTGAGCGAATCTTACGTTCAAACTCACCTTTGCGCGCCCCAACGTCCTGGCCAGCAGCCTGGCAACAGAAGAAGCCAATAATGATCGTGAGGAGGGCACAGACTGCGGTGGAGCTACTCTTGAGAGCCATAATTGGTGTTTCCCTTCAAATGTTCCCCGAAGTATAGAGGTTCGCCAACAAAGCGGACAGATCCAGCAATTCAATTCACCAAGGTGCTCCATTTATCCTGTATGTCTGGCCGAATCGATGAACAATCGTCCTCAAAGCGTCTTTCAGAGGGCTCTGTCACTTCATTTGAGCCGAATGAGCCCCGATAGAATCAGAGCGTGAACTGTTTACCGGCAAAGGGATTGTTATGTTTGAATTACATCATAGTGCGCTCCACTATGATTTCTGCCACACGAAACAGCGCTGGCCCTTTTGAGATGCGTTGAATTCGTTTGGATTTCTCCCTGAATCGTAAGTAAAGAGCTCGAAACGAACATGTCTGAACGTCTTCATGTTGAGGAACCCGAACAACTTCTGTCATTTCTGCGGTCCCGCCTCGAAGGATGGACCGTGCGGACGTTGAAGAAGCGATTGCGGTTTGGGTGTATCCTGGTCAATGGGGAACGTGCCACCAGGCATGATCACGCGCTTGTTGCTGGCGACCAAGTGGAAGTGGCACCGATGGGAGGAGGAGCGACTGGCAGCGCTGTCATCCGGGCCAATTCTGCCTTTACCATCATCTATGCTGACGATGATTTGATCGTCATTGATAAGCCAGCAGGCCTGCTTTCAGTTTCGACGGACGTTGAGCAGACAAGGACAGCTTTAGCCCTTTTGAAAGAGTCCCTGTCGACACTGCGTCACTCGATGTTGCTTTGGCCAGTGCATCGTTTGGATCGTGAGACATCCGGTGTGCTTATTTTCGCTAAGTCACGTGAAATGCGTGATCAAATGCAGGCAAATTGGAAGCAAGCAAAGAAGCTCTATTTGGCCGTTGTTGAGGGCTATCCGGAACCAGCTGACGATGTGATTGATCAGCCTCTCTTTGAAGACCGCCATCTCAACGTTCGAGTCGGAACGGGAGATAACTGTCTTGATGCTGTGACTCGCTATCGGACCCGCGAACGTCGGAAAGGGCGGACGCTCTTGGAAGTCAAGATCGATACCGGCCGGCGACACCAAATTCGCGCGCATCTCGCGTGGTTAGGGAATCCTGTTGTTGGTGATCGGAGGTATGGCATCAAGGGCAAGAGGCTTGGACTCCATGCCGTTGAGTTGTCGGTGCCGAACCCGAAAACAGGCGAGATCATGACTTTCAACGCCCAACCACCGCGCCCATTCACCGCCCTTTTGAGCGGTGATAAGGACTAAGCCCAGCGGGGTCCTGTCCTACCGTTTCGACTGAGTGAAGAAAAAAGCCTAAGTCACATTATGTGTGACTTGGGCCTTTTCACTTGACCATCGCCAGAAAAATAGAACCGGTGTGCCGTTGACTGTGACGCTAATGAAGATCGCGTTCACCTTGATGTGTCTCGTGGGGAACACCTATTCCCCCAGCCCATTTAAATTGACGCATCTGAATGTGAGGAGTAACCTCAAGCCCTGTGATACGATGAGGCAATTGCCGACTATAATGTGGCGAATCCAGTCATGATGACATTGTCGTCATGCGAGAGTTTGGTGGGGACGGATCATTCGCGGTTCAAATAAGATTCTCCAAACCAAGTTCGTAGCTGTCTCCATCTTCCTTATTCTTGCTGCGGTCCTCGCAACGTATTATCCATCGTTGAATAACTACTTCCATGACATCGATGATTGCATTCATTTAGATGGCGCGATTCATGGCAATGAATCATCGCCACACTTTCGCCCATTGCACTTCGCGTGGAACTCGCTGAATTACAAACTCTTTGGCATTGAGCCCTTTGGCTATCATGCCCTTTCGCTGCTTGTTCATTTCTTGAGTTCACTCTTAATTTGGCATCTCATTTGGCAGCTCACGCAGAAACCTCTCGCCGCCGTTGTCGGGGGAGTTGCTTTTGGTGCCTTCTACGCACCCAATGAAGTTGTCATGTGGATGGCTGCGGCGTGTTCACTGCTCGTCGTATTGTTCATTCTTTTGGCTTGCAACTTCTATCTGCATTATCTGTCGAAACGGAAATGGTCTTTTTTCCTCGCCACGATTGTTTGCATGATCGGAGCGATGGGATGCAAAGAAGATTGTGTCGTCCTGGGGCCAATCTTGATTGCTCTCGAAATTCATGCGCGAGGTTGGCGTTCATTGATGTCGAAAGAGGCGCTGACTCGATATGGCGTCCTTTTGGCCCTGGGGCTTGCCTACCTCTCCGTGGCCTATCGACCCGAGTTGTGGGCTGATCGGCCTGACGTCGGTCATTATGATGTGGGCTTCGGTATCGTGCCCAAGTCACTACGCAGTGTTGGTGTCCTTTTCTGGCCGCGTCGCATAGTTGAATCCGAATTCTCATCGTGGTCGTTTTGGGCCGGACTTCTACTAACGACCGGAGTCATTATCCTTGGGTGGTGCGATCGCCAGCGCAGAGGGACCTACTTTGTTGCCTTGTCGATTTGCTTTGTCGGAATGCTCGCGGTCTTACCTGGGCCCGACCCAATTGTTGCTAAGCGATATGTCTATGTCTCTGTCATTGGCGCGGCGATGTTGTTGGGACTCGGTTTTGATGCGATTCATGAATGGGCCACAAAGCGAAATCTGATTAGGCTTCAGTGGATCACCATCTCCGGTTTTGTGCTTTGGATTGTCGTGCAGGTGATGGCGATACGGTCCCTTGATCAATATCACTTTGGTCCAGCAGGAGAACGTACGCGCGCCTTGGTTGATGGGACGAGAAATCAAATCCTGCCACTTCTGCAGAAATCAAATTTCAGTGAAGGCAAAGTTGTGTTCATTTCTCCGATGATCTGGAATGAACTCGATTACCTACCGATGGTGTCCGTGTTGTTGGACTTTCCGAAAAAGCGCATGGCATACACAGTTGAACCCTTCGACGAGACTTTCATTAAGCGATTGAAGAATGGAGGCGACTTGGCATTGGCAACCCATGCCGTTTTCTTTCAGGTGAAAGGTGGCCCGATTCGTCGTTTAGAAAATCTTGCTGATGCTCCGATCGATGCTTGGCGTGAACGGTCCAAAGTCAGGGCAGGGGAAGGGAAGGCGGAGACACTCGCAGTCATTCGCTTCATACCATAGTCCGTCAATTCTCTTCGACAAAAAAAGGGCAATCCACGTTGTGGATTGCCCTTTGTATTCGTCAGTGTCTTTGCGACTTAGAGAGTCAGCCGCATCCTAATCCCGTTCGAGCTAGCCGGTACTGGGCTACTCTCAAAGAACTGGATGCTCACCACACTTCCAGCGATTCCTGGAAATTGACGAGAGGTCATTGGCACCGATAACTCACCCATGAAACCATAGCCGAAGTTGCCCATCGACAAGAGGTTTGTGGCGTCAATGGCGATTAGAAGGGGGAACCCGAAGATCGGGAGGTCAGCCTGGGCCAGGCTCACACCTAAAACGCCCAATCCACCTGGGGTCGCTCCTGAAACGTCGATCGTTCCTGTGGTCGAAAGTGGATCGCCGGCGTCAGGAGTCCATGACGCAACTATGTTGGAGGGTACTGCGAGCAGGGTGTCGTAGGTGTCAACGCCATCGACGACGAAGCTCTTGGCCGTCGACATCGACGTGTTCATGGCGGGATCTGACGCTATGACGACATAGTTGACTATTGCGCCGAGGATTCCATTGAACGGCTCGTCCGGGGTCACGACAGCACCAAATAGACCACCACCGATCGCTTTCATCGGATAGGTGGATGTCGAATTGAAGAGCCCCTTGGTTGTTGTCACTTGCAGGCTCGCCTTAATGAAGTTGCGACCGTTGTCATAGGTAGCGTCTTGAATCCAAGCTCTGACTCGGACATCGCCAGCTTTGACTTGATCGACTGCGATGAGAGGCGCTAAGTCTTGGACGCGTCCAATGTGCGGTGCAACCGTGTCGGGCGCGCCCGTGTTCTTGTAGTAGCGATTGAGGAAACTGCCTGATTCACCTTGTCCGGTGACGACGTCGTAGGTGCCATTCTGATCGAAATCAGCAATGCAGAGGTCGAGCGTCGAGTCTGAGCGCGCACTAAATCCATTTGATTGATATACCAAGGAGCCGGCAGCGAACGGTGGTGTATTGAGATAGAGTTTCTCGCGACTGTTGCCAAGAGAAGCAACCAAGACGTCTAAGTCGCCATCACCATCCGCATCTAAGAAAGCCGCTTCGTTGTCATCATTGGCATTCAGCGTCTGGAAAGGGGCAGTTGCACTGGTAAATGAGAGGGTCGAGCCGCTGTTGATGTCATTGCGCGAAACGCCTTCCTTGAAACTCGACATCGAGATGTAGACGGCATCGATGTCATCATCGCCATCCAAGTCGGCCCAATCAGTTTCGTAAGTCAGGTTGCTACCACCGTGCAGAACCGAAGGCATGTAGGTGAAGTTGCCTGTGCCATCATTCAGGTAGAGATGCGTGCCCACTGATTTGCCGTCGACGATGACATCGAGGTCAAGGTCCTTGTCGATGTCAACGATATTGATCTGCATGGCTCCAGCCTTGACGACGGCATTCATCATGGTTGGTTCGTCGGTAAATACGCCGGTGCCATCGTTGATAAACAGACGGGCTTTGCCACCAGCATCACCAAACACCAAGTCGAGGTCGCCGTCATTGTCCAAGTCGCCGTAGTTGACTCCGTAAGAATTCAGATTCATTGTCGGGAGGCGCGTACTTGTTTCATCGGCAAAAATGCCGGTGCCGTCATTGATGAGAATTCGAGGTTGGTTGCCAAAAGCATTAGCAAACAGAATGTCCTCGTCACCGTCGCCGTCAACATCACAAACCATCATTCCCTTGCCCTGTTGGGTAAAACCCAATGGGATGCGACTTGACGTTTCATCGGCAAAGACCGCTTGACCAGGAATAGCTTGGTTGATCAAGAGGGTTGGCATGAGGGCACCTTGGGCGCTCGAGAAGCCGATACCATTGGTGAAGATGATATCCATCCAGCCATCACCATTGGCATCAAAAGCTTCGCAGCTTTCAGTCCAAACCACGGGGCCTGGAATCGCGGCGGCTTGCTCTTGGAATTGTTGAGCATTGGCCAGAACGCAACAGAAGATGGCCATGAGCCATCCATTAATCAGAACGCATTTCATCAGTTGTTGTCTCCGAGATTCCTTGGCAGGAGTCAGGTTGGGTGATACGGAATCCTATCAGATCACGAACTGCACATGCCAATGGCGATTTTTTTGTCGGAAATGCCGAATTGGGTTTTTGCCGAGTTGAGGGTGGGTAAACCTCATTTTGTCCAAGGCCATCGCTCCTGGATAGCGGCTCCGGAGTAATTGACTGTGTTTGCCGTAGTGCGACTTCAAGAGTAGGCTCAGAAGTGATTCATAGGGTGCCAGATCTGGTAGATCTGTAGACGGAACTCACTATGAGGAATGATCGCTAATTGCTATATTAATGCAGGAGCTGGACTCTCTCAGCGCGAAGAGCAGGGATATACGATGACAGAGTTGCCTCAAGAAGACGCCTTGATCGGTAATAAACTTGGGAAAGATGGACGCTACCTGATTAAGCAAAAATTAGGCATGGGCGGGATGGGATCTGTCTACCTTGCGATTGATCAAACCACTCAAAGAGAATGGGCGGTCAAGATTCTCCACGACTCACGGGCGCGAGACGCCCACTGGGTCGATCGATTCAAACGTGAGGGGATTCGCTTCTCAGAAATCAAGCATGAAAACGTCGTCAAGGTCAAAGGCTTTGGTAAGACCGACTCAAGTTGGTTTGTCGTCTTCGAATACATTGATGGAGAGAATCTCTTTCAATACGAAGAGACGCCAGGATCATTGGCAATTGACGAGTGTTTGCGCATTTGTGCCGATGTCGCGCGAGGGGTGCACGCGGTTCACGAATTGAAGTTTGTTCACCGTGATCTGAAGCCCGAAAATATCATGGTGCGTAACGGCGATGGTGTCGTCAAAGTCGTAGACTTTGGTATCGCCAAGTCGATCGACAGTGACACTGTGCTAACTGTGCCTGGTGACTATGTCGGTACGGCCGGCTACTCATCACCCGAGCAGGCCATGGGCAAAGACATTGACCATAAGTCTGATATCTTCTCTCTTGGCGTCATTCTCTATGAACTTGTGACCGGGCAGTTAGCGTTCGATGATGGCCGTACGACGATGATCTTAGAGGCCACTGTTCGTACTCAGCCTGAGGGGTTTTCATCTAGTATGAATCATGTTGCTAAGCCGATTCGCAAGCTGATTGCGGAGATGGTCGAAAAGAAACCCCGCCATCGACCGGCGACTATGCTGGAAGTTTCGGAAAGACTGGACGAGATCCAAAACTCCGGAACTCTGATGAGTTGGGAAAACGAGAAGACTGGCATCTCATCGTTCTTGAAGAGATTCTTCGAAGGCAAGTAAGCGTCCAAAAAACTCTTTTTCATCGAGCCGAAAAATGAGGCCGCTGCACGCCAACGTGCTATGAGCGTTGGCATGAAACTCGCTGACCACGACTTAGTCAATCCTTGCTCATCCTCTAAATTCCAAACTTGCCGCGTGAATAATTGTGATGCCTATGGCTTTGTAAAAGTCGATTATGCAGCGGATTCTCAGATTTTTCGCTGAAACCGTTCAACCTGCTCTTAATGAGCAATCGCCGAGCCTGGTCCATGAGTCTTTCTCGCGCAGATACTGATCGTGAGTCTGAGGATGTTGCTCAGGCGTTGGAGCAAACGAAGAAGTTCCAACGAGCTATCCTCGAGCTCGAATGTTCACCGACCACAGCTAAGCAGCCCTTAGTTGAATCAGCCAAAATGATGACTACTCTTGTGACTCAAGAAGCAGGTGTGGAGCGAGTCAGTATCTGGCTTTTCAACGGCGACTGCACTGTCATGGATTGCCTTGACCTTTATGAGATGAGCCTGGACCGGCACTCGAGTGGTCAACGATCAATTAATAGCGAATACCCCAACTACTTCGAAGCGTTGAGAACCGGGCGAGTCATCAACGCAAACGTTGCGGCAGAAGACCCGAGGACACGAGAGTTTACCGATGGTTATCTGGTCCCAATGAACATTGCCAGCATGCTTGATGCTGCCGTACGAGTCGACGGGAAAGTTCGAGGTGTTGTTTGCCTTGAGCATACCGGAGTAGCGAGAGATTGGTCGCCCCAGGAGATCGCGTTTGCAGCGGAGGTCGCCGATCAGTTTGCCTTCGCCATGCTAAGTGATGAGCGCGGAAGATTGCGAGCTCTCTGTGAACAGGCTCAACGCATTGAGAGCCTTGGACTCCTTGTTGGTGGGATCGCCCACGATCTTAACAACCTTCTCATGGTGATTCTGGGCAATCTCGAGCTCATGGAATCTGATCACGATTCAGAAGAGCTGCGCGGGGCCAAAGACGCAACATTGCGGTCTAGTGAGTTGGTTCGCAAGCTGCTCGCGTTTGGCCAGGAACAGGTTCTGCAACGCGAGGTTCTTAGTTTGGGAGAGATTGCGAAGGGAATGTTGCCATTCCTCCAGAGGATCATCCCAGAGAGTATTGAGGTCGAAGTTGAGCGATCCACTTCTTCTGACCTTGTCGAAGCAGATCGATTGCAACTCGAGCAAGTGATCATGAATCTGTGCATTAACGCCCGCGACTCGATCGAAGAATGTACTGACCATCGAGTCGGAAAGATCCACATTCAAATCCTGGATCAAACGAACGACGACCAAAGTGTTGTCTTTTTGGTCAAGGATAACGGCTTAGGTATTCCCACTGAACTTCATGATCGAGTCTTCGAGCCATTCTTCACAACCAAACCGCGGGAGGCAGGGAGTGGCCTCGGGCTCGCCATGATCTACGGAATTGTCAGCCAGCATGACGGTGTGGTTGACTTCGAAAGCAATGAAGGACAAGGGGCTACTTTCAGGTTGGCGTTTTCGAAGTCGCAGAGTTAATCCCAACGAGAGGAGGCTGATCCCCTTTCGTCGATACCATGCGTGCTGTCCGCAGAGAGAAGCGGTTATCTATTGCTTCTCGCCTCTTATCGATGTTCGCCGTCTTCCCCCGAACCGTGCTCGTCATTGCCGATTTCCGGATGTGCATTCCAACGTTCGAAATCGGCTTTGCTTCCCGGGAGATTAACAGCAAGTGTTTGACCAGCGGCGAGATTGGTTGCCTTGGTTGGGCCGAGTTCAATGCCATTAGAAAGGTGAACTTCGACTCGCACTCGTTCTAACGTTTTGCTTGTTGTGTTTGTGACCGAGCCGACGAAGGCATTGCTTGAAGCATTGTAGGCCAAGATGAGGTGGGCTCCGTTGCGCGTCTTGTCGTAAGTCGCACTCTTGGCGTATTCCGTCCCTGACTCTTCTCCTTCTCCGCTTTCGCCTTCGTCGCGTCGGTGTTCACTTCGTCCTTCCCGCGAGCCATGTTCTCCGCTCCGTTCTCTGGAGCTGTGCTCACCACGACCTTCGCGCGAACTGTGAGCACCCTCGTTTGATTCTTCCACGTGTTCACTATCGCCAGAACATGCTGAGAGAATGGCGAGTAAGACGAGCGTGACAAGTGTGCAGGCGGATGTTCTTAACTTCATGTGTTTGATCCAATGGCAGTAGATTGAGCGGCGTCGCCTGGCACTATAGATGAAACATGCGCATTCCTGAACGACGTAATGATGCTGCCGCCTGGCTGGGTCTTGGTCAATAGAGTTTGAGGCCACTCTTGCTTGGGGATCCAGGCCGAAACGACGATAGTGAGAAAATAGGATGTGTCGGGCCGATTCGTCCCCATTCCAACCGTGAGGATACGTTCACTTTGTTGTGGTTTTTGGAGGGAACCAGCGACTAAGCCAAGATTCGCCAAATCGGTCATATGATTCAATTCGCCAGAATACAGGGCCCTGCGAGTCGGTCTTGATCGCCTCCCGAAGGGCATCCCGTTCAACAAAAGGTCGACTGCTGTCAATCTCTGTCGCAAGTAGGGTGAATCCGCGATCTTGATTAGCAACTTTGTTGCGGCGCCAATCAATGTTGATTTGAATTCGCCTATCACCCCCCGGTCCTCGTGTGACCACACGCACAATCTCACCGGGCTTACCGTTCTGGAGCGTAAATCCACTCGGCGTGCGAGATCCCTGATAGTCTTTATGAAGCTCAGGGCTTCTCGGAATCACGATGCTGCTAATTTGACGTGATGGCGAAGAAGGCAAGGCGATCTCGACGTTTTCTAACTTACCCGCGAACAAGGATGCAGTGGGGAGATCCATCAGGACGATCGACTCGTCAGTTTCCGATGCCGGAATCCACCGGTGGATCGCAAACGTCTTGTTCGCGAAAGTCGCAGTGAGCAACATGTGGGCTCTTGGTCCAGGGCCGATGGGAACCATGAAGACTGCACAGGCACGCCCGGTCACTGCGGTGAGAGGACGAAATAAGTTTGGGCCGAGTTCCGGCGCCCTTTTGAAAGTGACTGGTTGCTTGAGCGGCATCGGCATGATTGGGCCGACGAGCGCATAGCCCAGGTGATGGCCAGCCGATTCTATGATTGCGATCTTACTCGATTGGCACTGCAGAATGTCACGGTTGAATGCTTCGTTCTTGGCCGAATGAAGGACGTTGAGATTCTGCTGGCGGAAGGGTGTTTGAAAAGCATCGACGATTCCCGTTCCCAGTAGGTATTGCCCACCGTAGAACTCCTCGTCGTCAATGATGAGGGGCAGAACTCCTTGTTCCAAGGAATCAACAATCTCGTGAAGCGACTCTATCCTCGATTTGATTCGTGTGGAGGCCTCACTTTCGACCCGTGCGAAACTGATCAGGGCATCGATCATCATGATTGAGATCAGTACTAACGAGACCTGGGCGAACTTGCGAAGAATCCCACCTTTATCGATCAGGACAGCGGCGGACAATCCGAGCAAAATCGTGCATGCCATGAAGGGCAGGTACTGGTTGCGATTTTGGAATTGTCCAAAGAACAGGTCTGTCCAAACACTCAAGAGGGGCAACAAGAGAACCATGAATGCTGCGAGGAATACAACGGAACTGAGCCTACTTTTCCTGATCGTGAGACCGAGAACAACGAGGAAGACCATCGGAAGAGCCCAAAGTGCCTGGCTCGCTTGACTGAAGATTGAACTCAGGAAGGGCGGAGTGGCGGTCTCCCTTGTCCATGGAACAAGCATGTCTACCAGAATCTGGAGGAGATGCTGGCCATTTACCAAGGCCTCTAATGGCGCGGGACCGAGCCCAGGCTCGTTCATGTAGAACCATGGCCCCCATGTGCCAAGCCAGATCCACCGCAGGCAGAACCCGACAAGCACCGGCAATGACCAGGCAGCGAGTGAAGCCACCCGCTTCCCTTTCGAACAAGTGATGACAAGAACGAACAAGAGCGGGAGAGCGGTCAGACTTGAGGCCTTCGATCCCAGCGCTAAAGCAGCCAAGATGCCAGCGACAAGCGCGGACTTGGGGCCACCTCTCAGGGCAAAAGAGGCCGATAAAAGGACGAAGAGCCCAAGTAAGACGTCGGCACGCGCCGCGGTCCAAGTGACAGCTTGGATTCCAGCCGGATGGACGGCGAAGATGAGTGTTGAAATCCAAGCGGCTTTCGAACCACCGAGGCGAAAGACGAAAAGAAATAACGTGAGATTCACCAGGGCATGAATCAAGAGCGAGATCAGGTGAGCGGCGAAAGCACTTGGACCGCCCGAGAGATTCCATTCCCATTGGTTAAGCGCCCAGACTGCTGGTCGAAAATTGCCCCGATGCATGTTCGATATGGACTCAGTAACCTCGAAATCACAGGTTCGTTGAAGAAGCTCAGAAAGCCATGGCCCAGATTGGCTGAGGATGCGGTAATCGTCGGCTCGATAGGCAGAATTCAATGCCCATGAGTTCACCACGATTGTGATGATGAAGATAATGAGCGCACTCGTGCCTCGGTTAGGAAACCAAGGCGATTTGAGTTTCATTGAAGGATCGATCTTGTCGATGGCCAGCATTCCTCATCCTGAAGGGTCTAAAGCTCAGACGCGGTAGCTTACTCTTCGATGATCGCGATAGCGAATCACATCTTCTACCGAGCATCTCCGCTGTCATCACGAACGCTCGAGTTCATCGCACCAATCATCGGGAACTACAAAGCCGCGACGCTTTTCCTGGCCGTCTTCGAGGGACACGACATAAATCGGACGTTCGCGCCCTAACTCAACAAGGGAATCGAAAGACCCTGGCTCGTAGCGCACGTCAAGATCAGATTGATCCACAAGCCAATTCGGCTTGGTCAGTTGGTGCCATGTCTGATCGCCGGAGTCTCCGAAATCAGCGAACTCCGATGCTTTGGCCCACCATGAATGCAAATGGTTCGCGTGGATCGTGATACCGGTTTCGGAGCTTGGGGTTGCGCTTTGGGGCAGTGGCGATGGGCAAGAACGCTCATGGAAGAGGCGTCCTTTGACAAAGAGAAAAGATCGATTTACTTCATGGCCTTTGTCTCGCAAGAGATCAATTGCAACGGGGTGGCTCGATCGTTGGAGCTGATGGGCGGTGAGATGGCCCATCTTACGAGCCAAATTGTCTCGTTTTCCGGGCCCATGCCACGAAGTGAGGGCATCATCGCTCGGGAAGCCCAGGTAGAACTTGACGGCGACCTCCCAATGGCTCGTCTTTTGGTCCTTGAGGTCAAGGACGAGGAAGTCCATTTCGCCAAGAGTCTCTTTGCCGTCTCGAATCTGGAGGTTTCGTTCCAGTAGCTCGAAATCGTCGCTGGCTTCTAGCCAATACGCGATCAAGTTCTCGAAGTACTTGCCGAGCCGATAAGATTGCTCAATATCGATTTTCTCTTGCAGTGGTGCTGGATCTGCATCTAGGGCTCTGAGTTGAGGCAGAAAAGCGTCGAATTGGCGTCGGCACCAGCGAATGGACGCACTTGTGGCAGTCTCGCACTGAAGGTCTACCAAAGGCGGGCTAAGTATGGTCCAAGCGAGATCTCGAACAATCCGATGCTTGAATGTCTTGATGCGCTGCATGGTCCCAAGTGGCCTTCTGGTTCGATGTGAAAGAGGTCAAGAGCGGTTGATTTGGAATCATAACAACATGATCAGAGGCAAATCTTTGTCGTTCGTTAGGCCTGGGGTTTCCGCTGAGCTTTCTTCTTGGCGATCTTTTTCTTTGCAGTCTTCTTCTTTGATGATTTCTTCTTGGTGGAGCTCAAGGTGTAGCTTTCTTCTAACCACTTGCTCCAAATCTTCTTTGGAAGGGGCTTCTCTGCTGTGAATCGTGCTGTGACCCAGCCGATCGAACCGGCATCGTAGTTGTCTGGTTCTTTCTCTGCCAACTTCTTCGCTTCAGAAAGTGAGGCATCTAATTTGAACATGGCCTTGTAGCGTCCGCCTTGCATGCCGATGTAGAGGAACGCTTTTTTGCCATTCTTGAAGGAACTCTGGGTGCAAGACGTTCCTTCATCGACATCATCATAGAGACTCGCTTTTAGACGAATTTCTTCGGTTGGGTCCTTTTCACTTTTTGCCATGATGAGGCCTTTTAGGCGCGTCTATTTTCCTTCCAATGTTATCTTCGCCAACTGGCGCCAGTTGGCATGGATTGGTTTCATCACACCAAACGACTTTGCTGTTTTGAGTGCGTCTGATAGCTGCTGTGCTCGTCCCAATTGAGCTAAGAGCCGTGGGCGCCCCCAGTCGCCAACCTTTGACTCGCTTAATTCCGTAATGGTCTTGGCGAGAGATTGGTTCTTGTGGCGATGCAAGGCTCGAGCAAATTCGGCGATCTTCTTCTTCGTCTGTTCGTCTTTGCCTTCCGCCAGTTTCTTCAATTTGACTTCAAGTGATCGGCAATAAGCAGCAACGTCAAATTCGTATTTCAAAGAAACGTCCAGAAGAGGGGCGATGAGGTTGAGCGCCATGGGGCTTGATATGTTGGTGATGATGAAAGTTGTCATCGATTTCTTGAGGTCTGAAAAAGCACCAAAGTTGATGACCTGATGACTGCAAGCATCGGCACTTAGTTGGAGCGCCTTAGCCTCGGTCCACGCAGAATTCTTTGTCTGCTTGGCATTCTTCGTCAGGAATCGAGCGACTCGCATTTGGCCGACTCGGTCCATGGAAAGCAGTTTCGTTTTCAACGCCAGAAGTGCATCCTTCGAGCCTTTCTGAACTATGAAATCTCGCTCAATAGAATCCAGGCTCTCGTTCTGTCGGAGGGCGTCTTCCACAAAGGCAACAAAGGCCAATGGGATCGCAACGCCTTTGCCTTTTTGTTTCGTGAGCATCTTTCCCAAGTCGCAGGCGCCGATGATTTCACTCTTTGTATTGAAAACAAGAAGCCAGTAATTTTGCCGGTACCTTATGTCGCAGCCTTTGGGCGCTACTTTTCCCGCGAGGCAGATTGAGACTTTCTTTGACAGATCTCTTAGTTCTTTGGACGGAAGCAACACGGCTCCCGCAGTCTTGACATTTCATCAGCCGCTGGAGAGGTTGAAGTTGAAGATGACAACACTGGGCCGTTGTTGTTGGCGTGCCGTTTTCAGGAACTCATCCGGATTCTTTTGCACGTAAGGCAAGTCTTGCGCCGCAAGAGTGCTGGCGAAAAGAAGGAAGAAAGTTAGCGTCCAGGAAATACTGCGCATGTTGCGACTCCATGTTCATTATCGTGGGCACATTGTAGCAGGTCGGCGCGGGGACGTAAGGGCCATAAGGACGGAATACCGCAACTTGAGACGACTTCGCGTTCGATTGGCTGGCGAGATTCAGGTTTAGGGAATCAAGACCGCAATTTGGTCCTTGGAAGAGGTATTGATTGTGCGTCGCCAGAGATGGGGAGTTCCTGGTTCACCGATTTCGACTGTGTAGTTGCCATCGGCAAAAACCGGGGGCCGAATCTGTTTCTTCTCCAGGCGATAGGCGTAAACCAGCACTCCGCTTTCATCGAATATTCTCAAGACGGGGTTGTTCATCCCTGTGATGGTCATCATCGGCAAATAGCCAGTTGGTTTTCGAGCATAGTTGTCTTGTTGAGAAATGGTCATCGGCCATCCAGGATATTGGTTGTCTTGACCTGGGATGGCGTAACGGGGCCAACATTCGATCTGGTACTGACGTTTTTTCTTGTTGATGCGAACGATGCCGTAGCCCGGCATGTTGTCATGGAGGTCCTTTGGTTCGTGTCCCATCTCGAGGCCAGGATTTGTCGCGGCATGGACGGTCACCAAGTTCTTGAAGCCATCGACGTGCCGGCCTTTAAACTCCGACTCCTCCGGAACGACATAAGCTCCTGTGTTTTTTGGGCTCCAGGCTCGTGGATAGAAGTTGGCGATCGAAGGAACACAGAATGACCAAATTGCGTCGTCATGATGGTCCACGCCATGATGGACCACCGTTGCCAAATGCTGGTCTCCGGCCAAGTGCATGGCAAATCCTCGACGTAGTTCAGAGATGGCTCGATTTCTCCCACTCTGTGGCCAACCGTTCGAATCAAGATCAGCGATGAGGTGAGTCAATTCTGGGCCATGATGGGTGGCCATGTTGGCGAAGATGGTTTGACTGAGCGCGATTTTCATGTCGGCGCCGGTCCAGTTGCCAGCCCAATGACGTAAGAATTTCAGTTGTCTTGTGCCCAGCAATTCGAGGCCTGGCTTATCAAGCAAGCGAACATCAAAATCTGGGTTGTTGAAGTGATCTTCTCGTTTTGTGCCTGTGTCAGGCAGGCCATTGCCAGCACACCCAGTCTTGAATTTGCGATCTTCAAGGATGGCAAAGCTCACTCGGCCGTAGACCATATTCGAAAAACGAACCGGGATCTCTTGCTCGATCGGGCGGGGGTCAAAGGCATCAGGCAAGTGGCTGGTTTGAGTATTCTCGACCAGGTGAATGAACTCGCCACCGTGCACATAACCACCGCCGTTCTGGCTCTTGGCTTGGCGTCCGCCTTGTCCCCAGACGTTTCCTTGGAAGACGTCATGGTCGTCGGGCAAAGTGACAGTGGGGCGGTTTTTGGTTAAATCTCGATAGGCCCAACACCAAAGATACCACTTATAGAGGTAGTCCAATTCGATGTTCTCGCGGTCAGCGAAGGTCGGGCTCTTGCCTTCGTACAGCTGATCACCGGAGAAGAACAGGACGTCTGGGTTGTGAAGGTTGATTCGCTCAACAAGGTCGGCGTGAGGAAACCAAATGCCCGAACCCCAGTCGAAATCTTTGCGGCCGATGCGATGGGAGTTGTTGTGGTTGCCGGTAAATCCGGCAACGATGAGGGGATCTTTTTCTGTTGGGTCTTGGCGGATTGTACCTTGCCAGAAGTCCTTGCCATACTTGACGCGAAAGTCGGTGTCTTGGGTTGCATCCCAGTTGGCCACGCGGAATGGGGCCGTGAAGCCGGGGTACACCACGTCGCTTCGGGCCACAGTTTGCCACTCTTTGGCCTGGCGAATCTGTAGCTCGGCAGATTGAGGGTCGTCGGTGCCGATGGGCATGAGTTGGGCCGTGAGCTTCAGAACATTTTGGCTCAACGTATATTGGGAGGAGACGATGGGGCCAACAGCGCGTGTGGCATCAAAATCGGTCTTTTTGCCGCTGATCTTCCAGTTGCGGAACCAGAAGCGATCGGCTCCCAGTGGTTTGGCTTTCGCCCTTGAGCCAGAGTGGGAGAGCAAAGCGATGTTGCCAACGAGACGGTGGGCCTTAACCTGCATTGCTTTGCGAGCGATCGGTTTCATGGATGTTGAGTCAAACAATGTGAGCTCGAGTTCATAGCTCGAGTCACCTTGATGACGACCGACTAACTTCAGATATCGATCTTTCTTGGTCCAGTTGCCCTTGGATGCGCCAGCTGCTTCTTCGCTGTTATTCACTTCTCCGAAGGTCAAAGACCCATTGCCATCGATGCCACAGAAAAGACCAAACCCAAGAGATTGCCAATTGTGGACCAGGCTATTGGCAGCTCCGATGAGGAAGCCAGCAGCAGAATCACCTTCAAGCTCGCGGGTGGGATTTACGGAACCAAGCTCGACGCTCACTTCAAAATCACCTTCGGTTTCTGTCATCTTGCGCGTCAAATGGTGAACCGTGCGCCGTGGCCGTGCGAGCCGGTCGGTGCACTCAATACGCCCCTCGCGGAGTTGCCAGTCCTGAAGCCGATTGCCCCAATAATCTGAACCTAACCAACGGCGCGTGCTTCCGGTTTCTTGGTCACCTTTGTCTGGTTTTGGTTTTGGTTTTGGACTTGGGCTCTTGATTGCATTGGATGTAGACGCCTGCATGAGCCCGATTTCGGCAACGCTGGCGAAAAGCTGCGCACCATGGGCGCTGAGTGTGCGGAACTTGAGGAACCGTCCCCGTGATTTCTTGAAGGACTTTTCTTGTACCTTGGAAGAGCGCGCAAATTGACCTCCAAAGATCGGCTCCCCGAAATCCTCTTGAGAATTGCTCAGGTAAATTTCGAAGCGATCGACCATGCCGTTGCCGCCGTCTTGACGTGCAAGATAGCGAATGCCGCTGGCGACTTGCTCACGCCCCATGTCAATGACCAAGTGGTGGGGATGATCGGGTTTCTTGTCTCGCCACTCAGTGTGCCAAATCGTCTTGATGTTGTTGTCAAATGCAAGCTGGCCCAATTTACCGTTGAACCTCGATTCGCTATCAGCCGCCACCAGTTTCCAATCGTCTCGTACGATCAGGCCGGTGATTGGAAATAGCCTCGCTTCTTTTTGGGTGCGTCTCGTCCGTTTGGGTTTCGATTGCAGCGGGAAGTGTTCGGAGGAGGTGCGACCATCCACCATGATCTTGGCGATCTTCGAGACAACGTCTGGATTCTGCTGTGCCACATCAGTTGACTCAGCGATATCGGCTTCTAAATTGTAGAGTTCGATCTTGGCTTCCGGATTGGGGCGATACGCTTTCCAATCTCCCAAACGCACGGCTTGGTTGCGACTTCGGTATTCCCAATAGAGGTACTCTCTGCTTGGCTGCTCATCAGATTCTCCAACCAGGGTTGGCAGAATCGAAATGCCATCGATGTCGTCCGGCACATCGGCACCGGCTAAGTCAGCGAAAGTAGGAAACATATCCCAGCACGCGGAGATGAGATCGCTTGTCGTGTCAGGTTGGATCTTCTGGGGCCAGCGCGCAATCATCGGGACCCGTATGCCGCCTTCGTAGAGGGAGCCTTTGAGTCCACGGAGCGGGCCAGCACTTTGAAAGAACTTATGGTCAACACCACCGGTGTAGGTCGGCCCGTTATCACTTGAGAAGATCACCAGCGTGTCGTCATCCAAACCTTGCGCTTTGAGTTGTTCCATGATCTTGCCGACGTCACGGTCCATTCGGGTAATCATGGCGGCATAAGCCGCCCGCGGAGTTGGATGACCGGCGTAGTGCGCTCCCGGATATGGTGTCTCTTCCCATTTCCCCAAGTATGGCTTTAAGGAGTCTTCTGGCACATGGAGAGAAACGTGCGGGACGGTATAGGCGACACACAAGAAGAAGGGCTTCTCTGGCTTCGCTTCGCTAATGAACTTGAGGGCCTCATTCGTCACCAGGTCGTGTGAGTAGGTTCCTTGATTGCCGCCCAAGTTCCCCGGGATTTCTTCCTTCTCGTTGTTGCGCCAGAGGTAGTCCGGGTAATAGGAATGCGCCCGCCACTGGTCGAGATAACCGTAGAAGAAGTCAAATCCTTGCTTGTTTGGCAGGCCCGTTGTTTGTGGACCGCCGAGGCCCCACTTGCCGACAATTCCCGTGCGATACCCCGTCCGTTGCAGAACAGAGCCAATGGTCACGGTATTCGCTGGTATGGGTAACTGTCCGACAACCGGCTTGCCCTTGTTGTCGCGAACATAGGTGTGTCCTGTGTGCTGACCAGTCATGAGCGTGCAGCGAGATGGTGCGCACACGGGTGACCCTGAGTAATGCTGAGTAAATCGCATCCCTTCTTGAGCCAGCTGATCAATGCATGGTGTAGAGATCTTCTTTTGTCCATAGCAACCGACCTCGCCGTAGCCCAAATCGTCGGCGAAGATGTAGACGATGTTGGGGCGCTGAGGTTTCTTCTTCTGCGAGCCGGTTCCTTGAGGTTTTGATTCTGGTGGAGTCGATTTTGTTGACTCGACAGGCGCCGTTCGAAACGGCTTGCCCCCAGTCTCTTTCCACCAACGCATAGTTTGCAACCTCAAGGCAGTGAGTCGGTTTGCTTGCTCTGAGTCGTTCGCAAGATTCTTCATTTCGAGAGGATCGTTGGCGAGATCAAAAAGATCCTCATCTCCGGCTTGGCGAGTCGGGTAGTCGCACAGAATGTTCTGAATGCGGAGGTACTTGCCATTACGTTCTTGTTCGACGTCCTGCAGGTAACGCACATATTTGAAGCGCTGATCACGGGTATAGATGGCAAAGGCGTCTCGTTCCGGACATTCGTCGTCTTTGGTCGCGAACGCCGGGTAGATGACTCCGCTAACGGACTCATGAATGGTTGCCTTCTTCCCGGATATCAGCTCGCGAAGATCCTTGCCGGGCAAACCATTGGGGACTTTCGCGCCGGCATAATTGAGGAGTGTTGGGAAGAGATCCAAGGTGCTGACCAAGGCGTTGATTCGTTGATTGGCGGGCACGTGGCCAGGCCATTTCATGATGATGGGGGTTCGAAGGCCCTTTTCGAATGCTGAACCTTTAGAGGGCAGGCCATTGGCCCAGCCGTTGTCGATGAGGAACACGAAGAGTGTGTTCTTTTCGAGCTTCTTATCTTTGATCTTCTGCGTCAATGCGTTGACGCCTTCGTCGAGCCATGAAGTCATCGCCAAGAGCTTATGCTCTTTCTTGCGATACCGTCGCTTGGGCCCCTGGTACCAATCAGGGACTTGAATCTTATTCTCGTCGAATTGGTCCATGAGATGCTTGGGCGGATTGTGGGGGGCATGGGGAATCTTCGGAGCCCACCAAATGAAGAACGGCTGCTTGCCGCCAACATCGTCGATGAACTCAAAGACGTCGTCTTGATGTTTGCGCACGAGACGATTCGGCGTCTTTCCATCACCATGGGTGAAGCCCATGCGCCGGGCATCGCCTTCCCAGAACTTACCTGCTCCGAATGTCGCATAGCCCTTTTCCTTCAAGAGTGATGGGAGGGTGTTGACCGGACTGAGAGATTTCTGGCCGTAGTTGTAATAGATGCCGCTTTGATGGGGATGCAAACCAGACAACATGCTGGCGAGCGTGGGGCGACAGCGTGACATTGGCAGATGTGCAGTTGTGAAAACGGTCCCTGAATTGGCAAGCGCATCGATTGCCGGTGTCTTCAGAAGCGGATGCCCGACGAATCCGAAATGCTCGTAATCATGATCATCGGAAATGATGAAAACGATGTTGGGGCGATCGGGAGAATCGTTCTTGGATGTCGTAGCGGTTTGTGCCCAAGCCTGATTTCTCAATATGAGCAAGCTGAAGACTGCGATTAAGACGATATGGGCATGTGAAATACGTCGCAAATTAAATCCGATCGTTGATAAGCAGCCACGGGCCGTGAAGTGCAAAAGCTAAGATAAATGCCCATTTTGGTCCATTTGAGTTCTGTTCTGAGTCGCTTCAGGGCGAACAGGCCTCGTGAGAATACTGATTTCCCTCTCTGTGAATCTGCGTTGGCGTTTGTCGAGGCTTTGTACTTGGGGGAAGGGGGGTGGCCCTTGGGCGGTGTGAGAGCTCAAAGAAGCAATGCCTGCTCTCTCGCCGGGAGAGGGAGTGCTGCCTGAGATTGAAATCCGATTACTATAAACGTATAGAGAGGAATATCTTAGGACTCAAAAATCCTCTTATTGGAGCGACCGTAGAAATGGCAGAGCGGGGCGCTCCAAGCGTCAATAGTCTTGCGCCAATGGGCTTGTCTGATTGATCCTCTCGGATGTCGACAGCGCCCATCATCTGATTTTCTAAGATCCGAGTTTCGTGTTCGAGGAATCGCAGGTTTCAGGTTATCATTGGAACGTCGCTCGGAAGTCCTCCCTTTTCAGGGGCTCCATCATTCTGATGGATTTGGGGCTTAATAATTTGATACTCGTCATTCATGCCTGGAGGCACTCATGAACAGGTTTGGTCTATTCCTTTTCGCACTCACTCTTCTGAACGGTCATTTGGCCGCGCAAACAGACATAGAATGTTCAGCGTTGTTATCGCCCGCCGTGAGCGCAACAAGTTGCACAACAGCGTTCACAGCCAGTGAATTTGTGACCATCGACTATGCAAACGTCGGCGTCACAACTTTGACGAACGGCGCGATCATCACGATCGATGTGACCTTAGATGGTACCAGTATTCTTACCGAGTTCGACATCTTGGGAGTGGCCTTTGCTACTGGCCAAGTGAACCAATATACGACGATGGCAACCGTTGATTTGTCGGCCCCCGGCGCTCACGTCTTCGTCGTTTCTTGTACGGCTGCCGGTGATATCAATACGGCAAACGATTCCCAGACTTTGCCCTACAGTGACCAGCCTCAGGGCTTCGGCTATTTCGAAAACTTTGATTCGCTCCCATCCAACGCGGGTTCGGCGAACATGACTGTTTTCGATGTTCCTCCAGGTTGGGAAAATGCAGCCGACGACTTTGCCTCACTCGTGGGCAATGTCGAAGCTGATTGGGGACCCAATAGTGGCCCGACAGGATCTGTTGGCGGTGGTCCGGTCGGCGACAACACAACCGGCAATGGCAATTATATGTACATCGAGGATTCGCAGAACCAAGACGGTGCGATTGAACTACGGACACCTTGTTTTGGAACGAGCGGCGCCATTGGCTCACCAACGCTGTTATTCGCGAACTTCAGCGACCAAACATCGGTCAGCCCATTTGACAACCTTCTGCGTCTCGACGTGATCAACATGACAACCGGTGGCACCGTAACCATGAATGTGGATACGTTCTCAGGCGCTGGCGTCGCAGCTTGGCGTAAGCTTCAGGTCGATCTCAGCGCCTTCGTTCCGGATACGATCCGCGTGCAGTTTCGGATCAATAACAACAATGGCAACTTCAATGATGATGAAGCCATTGATGACGTTTCTTTCATCGATCAACTCAATCCGATTGGCCAGCCTGCGCAGCCTGGTGATGCTGTCTTTAACATCAACAATGCGATCAATATCAACTTCGATGCGCCAGGTACTTTCAAGAATGGCCCGTTCTTTGCCACCGCGACGATTGGTGGGACGGTCAATTTTCAAATGCTTGGCGAACCGAATCAGCCGATTATTCTGTTGACTGGGCCGCTCAATCCTCGAGTCGCCTCCTTTGGTATAGTCGGACAATTCGATATTGGCACGGGCTTGCAGACCAATGGACTTCCTTCCGGCCTCATGTTAATTGGCGACGGCAATGGTAGTAGTTTCTTCAACTCCTTGTTTGTTCTCAACGCAGCCGGTCAAGCAGACATCGGATTCACCGTTCCGATACTCCCGCTCGGAGTCCTTGGTTCATTCCAATGTGCAATCTTGCGCTCTGGAGCCGTTGGGGTCGCACTTTCGAATGCTGTCGAATTGACAATTCAATAGGCTCTCGATTCAGCTAACTAAAAACACCGCTGTTCTTGAACAGCGGTGTTTTTTTGTCGACATTTCAGCCAATGAAACGATGGGATATTATTTCCCTTGGGCGTGCTTGAGCTCTGTTGGGGGAGCACTTTTCTTAGGCTTCATTGCTGCACAACGGTCGAGTTCTTCGACTATTTTCACGAGCAATCGAACTCGGTTTGGGAAATTCGTCACCACGAGTGCCCTGGCTGAGGCTATCGGATGGACAAATCCAGAACGATGATCTTGACAGTGCGGCTTGAGGAGACTTATCCAATGACATATTGCCCGCCACCCCGAGCATCGGCGACCACATGCTGTCTGAGTGAAATAATAGGGATCCACAGGGCAGAGAGCGCCAGCTTGTGATGTACCACCGTTCAATGGATCTTGGTCAGAACGCCCGGAAGAGGTACCAAAGCCATTGAACCTGAAGCGCGTCGGTGCCGAGAACCTCACCATAAACATGCGCCGCTCTGTCAGAATCCGGTCAATGGCGGCTTTGTCTTCGCGGCTGACACTGCGACGTTTCTTTTCCAGTATCCTTCCCAATCGTGGCAGCTGATTTAGCTCTAGTACTTGGGCAATCTCTGGGTCGTCTGCCAATTTACCGAGTTCATTTTCTATCCACGGGCGGATGTCGAACCTCTCCAACTGTGAGGGAAATAGACATGGCGACGTGGTCCCCGAGTAATCCGGAAGTTGTACCTGAGGCTCTAAGCCAAGGTCGGAGTCGTCATGAGCAGCAACTCTGTTCCATCAGTCGCTGGGTGAAGTTCGAACGACGTCGCGGGTGGCAATAGAAACGAATCTTCGTCCTTAAGTTCGTATGGAGAGGTTGGGCGGTCGCCAAGAAGAAGATCGAGTCGCCCTTTGAGAATGAAGAAGAATGAGAACTGATTGGGGGCGGTCGTTGTCGCAATCTTTTCTTGCCCCTTGGCCGCGAGCACTTGGGCTTCTGCAAGATGGGTGCTGGGTTGCACAAAATCTGCAGAACGAAAAGACCAGAGAGGCGACTGCCAATCATGCCATTCTGCATGTTTGGCCATACTTGTTGCGAAGTGTTGCCCGTCGAACAGTCTCCCGCGGTCTATCGTGATGGAGGGGAGTGTGGTGTCAGGGGCAGCAATGATTTCATGATTTTTTGGACCAAAGAACTCAATGAGCTCGAGATCTGCCGACGAATCGATAACAGCATGGCATTGTTTGGGCGGCTGTAATGCGAAGTCACCGGCTCTGAGTGTCGTGGGTGTGCCTTGCGACTCATAGGCTATGGTGATCGAACCACATCGAACGTAGAGGACTTGGAACCGTAGCTTATGTAAATGAACGGCAGCATTGAGTGAGCTGGCCTTAGATGCCTTGAAATGCGTTGCCGTGAAGTGGCCGGAGAAATCACGAGGGATCAGCTCGCGTTGCCTGGAATGATCCCTAAGCGTTATCCATAGAGCGTTCGTCGACTCTTGGTTGATGATGGGGACGTGCATTTAGGTTCCTCAACAACTGCCTGGGGGAATGACAGTTCATTCCCTGACAAGTGTCTCAACAAATGACTGATCGTAGCGCTTGAGCGAGTGTTTCTCCCAGCGAGGGTGAGTGCGCCACAGTGGCTGAGCAAGCCCTTCTTCCCAAGCATGGAAATCGCTCAGGAGTTCCTGAGTCCGTTCCGGATGTGCTTGGCTCAAGTCGATTTGCTCGGCGGGGTCTGAACTGAGGTCATGGAGTCGAGGTTGGCGATCTCGAAACCAGATTAGTTTCCAGTTGTCTTTACGAATTGCGCCATGGAAGGCGAGACGCCACATGAGTGATTCATGCGGTGGGCTTTTTCTCTCGTTCGAAAGAAACGGCAGTAGGTCAACACCGTCGAGGCTTTTCTTGTTTGCCGCGTTCCCGCCGCTGGCAGCGATCATCGTCGGCAAAAAATCAAGCGTGATGACTGGGTGTGTATATGTTGTTCCCGGAGAAATTGTGGCTGGCCATTGCGCCACCATGGGAACATGAACGCCTCCTTCCAAGAAGGTGCCTTTGGTTCCTGAATAGGGTGCATTGGACGACGCGTTGTAAGGCATGGCGCCACCATTGTCATTTGTGAATATGACCAGAGTATTCTCCGCGAGGCCCAAACGCCTGAGAGTTGCCAGCACTTTCCCGACGTTGTCATCCAAGGACCGAGTCATAGCCGCATTGATGGCTCGTTTCTCAGTCTTAAATTTCTTGCGTTCTTCCTCCAGGTAATCTGGGCGGGCTTGGAGTGGAGTATGCGGGGCATTGAATGAGAGATAGAGGAAGAATGGTATCTCTTTGTTCTTCTGAATGAATTGCACGGCTTCATCGCCGAAGGCGTCGGTGAGATAAGGGAGTTCTTTGAATTCACATTTCTCACGGCCTCGAAGCACTCGTTTTGCCTTACCGGCGGTGTATGTCGAACCGCCTTGGAGCATGCCGAAGAACTCATCGAAGCCTCTTGCCATTGGATGAAACTGAGGCTCTTGTCCAAGATGCCACTTGCCAACCATACCCGTGCGGTAGCCTCTTTTTCGAAGTTCGTCGGCGATTGTAGATTCGCCAATTGGCAACCCCATGAGCGTTGGGTCGGTTTTCGAGTAATTCTCTCCGAGATTGTATTCATGGCCAAAGCGTTGTTGGTAGCGTCCGGTCAACAGTCCAGCACGTGATGGACTACAAACGGCTGCACTTACGTAGCCCTGTGAGAAGGTGACGCCGTTTTTTGCGATCGAATCGATATGCGGCGTCTTGATCAAGGTGTTGCCGTTCATGCTGAAATCGGCGAAACCTGCGTCATCGGAAAAAAGAAGAACAATGTTCGGTGGCGGAGCGTCTTCAGCAACCGACGTGGTTTCGTTTTCAGAATTTCGACAGGAACAAGCCATGAACGCAATGACCACGATCAAGATAGGAGTAGCAGCCGCTTTGAGCGTTGGGGCAGTCTTTGATTTCATCTGACAATCTGTCCTCAAATTAGCGATCGAGTGAGCGCGCTGGACGAATTCCAACCGTGCCACTGGCATTGTTGGCAGCGTAACTCCAACGCTTTGTCGATCGCGATGGGGGAATCGGCTCGTTAAAAGACCCGCCACGTGCCATGTTGCCTTTGCGGCTCGAAGACCTGAATCCATCAGATGGTTGAACTGGTGATTTCCCGTAGGCGACGGCGTGTTCACGGCACCACTCTGAAACGTTACCGGTCATGTTGTGCAAGCCGAATTCATTCGGACGGAGGACCCCGATGGGACCGTGCACAACATAGTCGTCCTCAATCCTTCGATCGTGATTGGCAAAAATGGATCCACCTTCACGGCCCGAAATGTTGGCGAACTGGGTAAACTCTGCAATGTCGTTGGTACCAGCGTACAAGTGTGACGTACCAGCTCGCGCACAAAATTCCCACTGTGCTTCCGTCGGTAAATTCAGGCCCCACTTGTGTAGATTCTCTTCGGACACTTCCCGGCTTACCCGTTCGACCGGATGGAGCAGTGTGATATCTCGTTTCAGAACGCTCAGCTTGCGATCTGGCCGCAAGTTAGACGGATTCTTGCCAAAAGCGCGCAGCCACTGTGCTTGAGTCACCTCGAATTTCGAGAGAAAGAAGTGATCGAGTTTCACGCTTTGGATCGGCTGTTCGTCTGTTGTTGAATTGGGGTCGTAGTTGGCTCCCGTTGGGTTTTCCTTCTGAGATCCCATGAGGAATTCACCGCTCGGGATCAGGATTAGGATAACCCCAGTTGATTCGGATAAGGTGATGCGGCCTCGCTCATCTCGCTCAGGCAATGGGCCAACGTGAGTTTGCCAATGGGCAAATTCCTCAAACTGCGTCTTCGGGTCTGGTCCTAAAGGAATAAGCCCAAGTTGAGGCTTGAGGTTCAGGCCATCATAGAGAGCACTTCCGCCAACCCGCTCGCGAGCGGCACGCCAGCGCTCCTGATGATCAAAGAGCGTCGCTTGTTCGATCTGCATCGATAACTCGATACGTCGCTTGATACTTTTCGTAACCCCATACTCGTCCTCGGAATATTTCTTCAATTCACCAACGAGTTTTTGCAGCGTTTCGTAGCGAAATTCTAGATCGGCGTCTCCAGAAAAGTCAGGCACCCCGTTCTCTAAAATGGCACCCTGAGCCAAGTCGGCAAGTGCGCGGAGGGCACGTTCATGATCGGGCAAACGAGCAAAAAGAGAATCGTACTTCTCTTGCCAAGCGCGAAGAGGGGCGATGGACTTAGGGCTTGGTGGCCACAACTTCTTGGAGTCGTTTCTTGCATTCACCAAGCGTCGAGTGTCTGCCATCCGTTGATATTCGGCCAGGGCTTCAGCCTTGGCTTTTGTTTCAATGCGAGCGGCTATGAGATTCGTTTCTGCCTCCGATGTCTTCGTCGCCAACTTCGTATTGGTAGCACTGAGATCATCGTTGAGTGCCGTGAGTTCTGCCGACTTCGAATAGAATATTCCAGCGATGGTGAGAAGCGAGAGAATGACAACAATCACGGTTGTCGAAAGGGCCGGGTGCCTCTGCACCAGACGGATGGCTTTTACATAAGCACTAGCAGGGCGGGCGGCAATTGGCTTGTGCTGTCGTACACATTGTAGGTCGTTGGCAAATTCAACTGCCGATGCATACCGACGATCTGGATTGCGCTCTAAGGCGCAGAGGATGACGATGGCCAGATCGCGAGGCAGGGAAGGTAAAAAATTCCTTGGGTCTGGGACATCCTCGTTGATGACCTTGTTCCGGAGTGCTTCATGGGTTGACGCTACGAATGGTCGCTGCAGTGTGAGGGACTCAAACAGGGAAACACCCAAGGCATAGATGTCGGTTCGCGCATCAATGTTCTGGTGATCTCCGATAAACTGTTCCGGTGACATGTAAGCCGGAGTTCCCATGATCTCGCCGGTCAAAGTTATGGCTGCGCTATTTGAGCTGTCGTCTCGGGCCAATCCGAAGTCCATGATGACTGCATTGCCTTCCGGAGTGACCATCAAGTTTGCGGGCTTAATGTCGCGATGAATCAGACCTGCTGCATGAGCAGCTCCCAAGGCCCGGGCTGCCCCTTCAAAGAACTTGGCAACAGCGTTGAACTCTTGCTTCTGACTCAATGCCGAGAAAACCGACTTGTTTCGAGTATCGGAGGTGTTGGTCTGGGGAGAGTTCTCTTTCGCCTCGTTAGATATCCGAGTCGTCTCAAGGTCTAAGAGGCCTCGATGGCTGGGCGCGCCCAGTTCTTGGGCGTGTTGGCGGTTTCTGATCAACGTATTGAGAGGTGCGCCCTCAATGAGTTGCATAGCAATCCAGGGCAATCCATCTTGGTTGCCGTATTCAAAAATGGGACAAATACCGGGATGGCCCACTCGCGCTGCGGATTCCGCTTCACGTTCGAATCGCGCCTTAATCATGACGCGTTTTTCTTCAGATTCGAATTCGGTTCTTTGATTGAGAAGTTTTAGGGCAACGGTTCGATTGAGCTTCTCATCTTGCGCTTGAAAGACATCGCCTTGGCCGCCTCGACCGATGAGTTTGATCAAACGGAAGTGACCAATCCTGGTCTCGCGTTCCGGAGTTTGGTCGGCGGCTTGAGAAGACCCCTGATGAATGGTCTCTTCAGCATCCGGATGGCTTCCTACACGGGTTTTCTCATCGTCTTCGTTGTCTAACATGGCAGCCTCATTGTGAGCTTCACATTACTATCTCGCGTGCCGATTGTGGTGACTGTTCCCAAATTTCGCTTTCTACGGCGTTCCATCATCCGTTCGGATGAATAACCATGCCCAATTTCCGTGATTCGGATTCGCATTCTGAGATGCCGAGGCCAGGTCGTGATGTCCATTGCCGTTCGCCCACCGTGCTGCCTCGTTGGACAAGGAGGGCTGGGGATTCGGCTATGCACTTATTGCTGCTTCGAGGTCAGTGCTTCGTCCCAAGCCGGAACGTGTGGATGATGTGGTCCTAAAGTCGGCGGCAGACGTCACCGTTTTTGATTGGAACTCAGACGCTTGAAGCGGCCAGAGGCCCCGAACATCTCAGGACGTTCAGGTGTGGCCCAATCGATTGGTTGAGCCTTGGATCACGCAGCGACCAACACTTGAGGAGGCGACGTCAGCTTCGTTGGTCTTGGGCGTGGATCTGAGCCGGCCGAATTCACTTTCTGCCAAAGTCATGATCTGAGAAATATCTGCACGCCACATTAAATTGAACATGTTCAAAAAACTGCTGGACAATCGGAGGTGCTGTGGTATCTTTCTTTTGAACACGTTCAAAAAAGGAGATCGTCATGGACACAATCGTCGTTGCTTATCTGATCTATATCATTATTAGCGCATTACTTACGGTTTGGGTGGGGCGGACGCTTCATGCCAATGGGCGGGTCTTTCTGATGGAGGTTTTTCAAGACAACGAAGAATTTACGGATTCCGTGAATCGGTTGTTGCTGGTTGGGTTCTACCTCATCAACTTTGGCTATATTTCTTTGGCACTGAAGTCATCCGATAAGGTTGATGATTGGCGTCATGCCATCGAACTGATGTCGACGAAGATCGGATTTGTGCTCGTTGTTTTGGGTGCGATGCACTTTCTCAATCTTTATATCTTTAGCCGCATCAAGAAGTCGCGGGGTCCACGTCCACCGCGGGTGGCAAGTGTTACCATCAATCCGCCGAAACCAGGATTCTCCGGGCCGATTGACGGGCAAGCGAATCCGGTGACTTGATGAGTCCTATTCTGGGGCCGGATGAGACTCCGGCCCAATTCGCCGACGAGATTGAATCGGAATGCAAGAGAATCTGAAGACGCAAAAAGCTGAAAAAACCCGTCAGCTCATTCTCGACGTTGCGCTCCGCCTATTTGAAGAACGAGGCTACGACAAAACGAGCATGCGTTTGATTGCCAAAGAGGCAGGCGTGTCGGTTGGCAATGCCTATTATTACTTCGCGTCGAAAGAGAACTTGGTCCAGGGTTTCTACGGTCGTCTCCACGACGGTCATCGGGAGCTGGTGATACCCGCGCTGGAGGGCCAGAAAGGGCTCAA